>DATNIH010000040.1:0-65450 GCA_035604515.1 Caulobacteraceae bacterium
GCGGGCAAGCGCCTGCCGCACGATGGATCGACCTTCGGCCGGCTGCACGTCCGCGGCGCGGCGATCGCCGGGGGCTACTTCAAGGGTGAGGGCGGCGAGATCCTCGACGAGGAGGGTTTCTTCGACACCGGCGATGTCGCCACCATCGACCCGCTCGGCTACATGCAGATCACTGACCGCGCCAAGGACGTGATCAAGTCTGGCGGCGAGTGGATCAGCACCATCGAGATCGAGAACCTGGCCACCGACCATCCCAAGGCGCTGATCGCCGCGGTGATCGGCGTCGCCCACCCGAAGTGGGACGAGCGCCCGCTGCTGCTGGTGAAGCTGAAGGACGGCGAGAGCGCCACGCGCGAGGAGTTCCTGCAGTACCTCGACGGCAAGATCGCCCGTTGGTGGACGCCGGACGACGTGGTGTTCGTCGACGACATCCCGTTGGGCGCCACCGGCAAGATCGACAAGAAGCTGATCCGCCAGCGCTTCGCCGACTACGTCCTGCCCACGGCCAAGGCTGTGGTCGCCTGAGGCAGGGCGCGTCGGAACCTCACCCACCGACCGGCGTTTTCTGACCAACGCCAACTGGTGTCGCATCCGCGCTGCAGGCCTATCGGCCCACGACGCGAGGCTGCGTCTCGAGGAGCCCCAGCATGTTTCGCAAGATCTCCCGTCTTCTGCTTTCCGGCTGCGCCGCGACGGCCGCGGCCGCGCTCGGTTTCGCCGCGCCGGCGACCGCCCAGCCCTACGATGACGAGCCGGGCGCCTACGCCGCGCAGGACTACGGCCGCGATACCTCGGCCGAGGTGGGCGGTATCACCGTCACCCCGAGCTACCGCCCCGACCAGACCTTCAACGGCATCCCGACCGAGCGAGTCTACGCCTCGCGCGTGGCGCCGATCGACGACCTCGACCTCTCCACCCGCTGGGGCGTGCGTGAGCTGCACGCCCGCGTCGTCCGCGCGGCCAGCGACGCCTGCAACCAGCTCGACGAGCAGTGGCCGCAGGGGCTCTATCCGATCGACAGCAGCGACGGGAACTGTAAGGCCCGCGCCATCCGCCACGCGATGCGCGACGCCCCGATCCGCTACGACGATGGGTACTGAACCTCCCCTCCCCCTTGCGGGGAGGGGTCGGGGGCGGGGGTATCAGCTTGATCTTCGTGATTGGCGCCGCCTGGGGGCTTTGCGGCGCGCACCCAGTTCGCACCCCCACCCCTGACCCCTCCGTGCAAGGGGAACTGGACTGCGCAGCGACCTACGCCAGCCGATACTCGTCGTTCGGGCCGGGTGCGCCGTCAGTGACCACCCGGCCGTCCTTCACCAGTTCGATCAGGTGCGCCAGCACCGAGCGGCCGGCGGCGGGATAGAGGCGCGCGTCGACGCCGACGTACATCTTCGGCACCATGTCGACGATCCGGGTCTGGCCGGCCGCGAGCTGGGCCAGGATCTGCCGCTCGCGGTCGAGCCGGTGGGCGCGGTAGGCGTCGATGAACGGCCCGACCTCGGTGATCGGCGGGCCGTGCGTGGGCCACAGCGTCTTGAACCCGCGCGACTTGATCGCATCCAGGCTGGCCAGATAGTCGCCCATGTTGCCGTCCGGCGGCGTCACCACCGTGGTCGACCAGCCCATGATGTGGTCGCCGGTGAAGCAGGCGTTCTCCTCGGCCAGCGCGTAGCAGATGTGGTTCGAGGTGTGGCCTGGCGTCGCGATTGCCTCGAACGTCCAGCCCGGCCCGGCGATGGTCGCCCCGCCGCCGCACACCGAGACGTCCGGCGTGAAGCTGTCGGCGCCCGCCTCAGTGCGCACTGAGTCCTCCACGAGCGGCGTCTTCACCGCGCAGCCATAGATCGTCGCGCCGGTCTTCTCGGCCAGGGGCCGGGCCAGCGGGGAGTGGTCCATGTGGTGGTGGGTGATCAGGATGTGGCTGACGGTTTCCCCGGCCACGGCGTCCAGGATCGCCTGCAGGTGCTCGGGCTGGTCGGGCCCCGGATCGATTACCGCGACGCCTGCGCCTTTGCCGATGATGTAGGTGCCGGTGCCGGTGAAGGTGAACGGGCCGGGATTGTTGGCGATCACCCGCCGGATCAGCGGCGAGACCTGATCGACGCGGCCGTACTCGAACGTGATGTCGCGCACATAGGGGATGGTGACGTCAGCCATGGTTCAGCCCTGCAGCGCCGCGGAAAGGTCGTAGCCGGCGCCGGTCGCCAGCCGGGCCAACTCGGCCTTGTCGCGCCCCGCCGCCGCCTCGCCCAGCGCCCAGGTGGTGATCGAGCGGGTGCCGGAGCGGCAGAACGCCAGCACCGGCCCCTTGGCGGCCGCCACCGCCTCGGCCTGCGCCTTCGCCTGGGCCGGCGTCGGACGCCCGACCACCGGGAGGAACAGGTAGTCGGCGCCGCCGGCCTTGGCGGCCGCCTCGATCTCGGCGCTGGTCGGCTGGTCGGGCGCTTCGCCGTCCGGCCGATTGTTGATGATCAGCGCGACGCCGCCAGCCGCGGCGGCGCGCGCCTCGTCCGGCGTGATCTGCGGGCTGACCTCGAAACTGTCCGTCACCCGGCGAAACTGGGTCATCTGGTCCTCATTCGGCGAACTTCGCGCGGCCCTTCGTTGACATCATCGGGGGTGGGTGGAAGTTTCACAAGCGATGCTGAGCTTTCTCGCCCGCCGCCTGATCGTGGCGATCCCCACCCTGTTCGTCGTGGTGACCGTCGCCTTCTTCATGATGCGGGCCGCGCCCGGCAGCCCGTTTTCCAGCGACCGCAAGCTGCCGCCCGAGATCGAGAAGAACATCGAGGCCAAGTACGGCATGGATAAGCCGCTGATGGTGCAGTACGTCGACTACGTCGGCGGGGTGCTGCACGGCGACTTCGGTCCTTCGCTGAAATACCGCGACAAGTCGGTGCTCGATATCATCGCCCAGAACTATCAGGTCAGCCTGAGGATCGGGCTGGCCGCGTTCGTGATCATGGTGATCGCCGGCGTGAACCTGGGCGTGATCGCCGCGCTGCGACAGAACGGGGCCGCGGACATCACCGTGATGTCGGTCGCCATCGTCGGGATTTGCATACCGAGCTTCGTCACTGCGCCGCTGCTGCAGCTGCTGTTCGGCAGTCAGCTCGGCTGGTTGCCGATCGGGAGTTGGGGCGGCGGAGCGATCCCCAACATGGTGATGCCGGTGATCGTGCTGGCGACGCCGCAGATCGCCATCATCTCGCGGCTGACCCGCGCCGGCATGATCGAGGCGCTGCACTCGAACTATGTGCGCACCGCCAGGGCCAAGGGGCTCCCGGAGTTCACCATCGTATTCAAGCACGCGATCCGCGCCGCGGTGCTGCCGCTGGTCAGCTACCTGGGGCCGGCGTTCGCGGGGCTGATGACCGGCTCGCTGGTGGTCGAACGCATCTTCGGCCTGCCCGGCCTCGGCAAGTTCTTCGTCAACAGCGCGCTGCAGCGCGACTACACCGTGGTGATGGGCATGGTGATCTTCTTCGCCACCCTGATCCTGCTGCTGAACCTGCTCGCCGACGTGCTCTACGCCGTGCTCGATCCCAGAGTACGGCTCACATGACGGGCGCGGCTGACGTGATCCAAGGCCGATGACCCAGATCAGCCTCGCGCCGGGATCGATGCGCAACGCCGCCTTGCTGGAGCGGGCGGTCAAGGGCCGCAGCCTATGGGACGACGCGCGCCGGCGCCTGTTCCGCAACCGCGCCGCTGTCGCCAGCATGATCGTGCTGGGGCTGCTGGTGGTCTGCGCCCTGATCGGCCCGTTCGTGACCCCCTACGCCTACGACGAAATCAACAAGAACGACGTCTGGCTGGGCCCGCTCACCGGCGACCACCTGATCGGCTCCGACTCCCTGGGCCGCGACCTGCTGGCGCGCCTGTTCACCGGGCTCGGCGTCTCGCTGGCGATCGGGGCGGTGGCCACCACCGTCTCGCTGGTGATCGGCGTGGCCTGGGGCGCGACGGCCGGCTACCTCGGCGGGATGGTCGACGAGGTGATGATGCGCATCGTCGATGTGCTCTATTCCCTGCCCTACATCTTCTTCGTCATCATCCTGATGGTGACCTTCGGCTCCAACTTCATTCTGCTGTTCATCGCCATCGGCGCGGTGGAGTGGCTGACCATGGCGCGGATCGTGCGCGGCCAGACCCTCTCCCTGAAACAGAAGGAGTTCATCGAGGCGGCCAGGGCCGCGGGCCTGACCCGCCGGGCGATCATCGCCCGCCACATCGTGCCCAACCTGCTGGGACCGGTGGTGGTCTATGTGACGCTGACCATCCCGGGCGTGATCCTGGCCGAGAGCTTCCTCTCGTTCCTGGGCCTGGGCGTGCAGCCGCCGATGGCCTCGCTCGGCACCCTGATCTCCAACGGCGCCCAGGACATGGAGCTGGCCCCCTGGCTGCTGATCTTCCCGTCGCTGACCATGGTGGTGACGCTGATGTGCTTCAACTTCATCGGCGACGGCCTGCGCGACGCGATCGACCCGAAGGACCGGTAGAGTTTCAACACCCGAACATCGACGCGCCGCAGGCGTCCAAAAGTATGAACGCAGAGGTCGCAGAGCAGGCGCAGAGAGCGCTGAGGTGATCCTCCGCGAACTCCGCGTTCCTCTGCGGCCTCTGCGTTCAAATCTTTACAGCGCCTGCGGCGCACTCAGGCCTATGTCAGTTATCCCTATGCGCCCTGATCCCCGGCTGCTTGTCGACGCTCAGCATGTAGCTGCCGATCATCGCCCGGCGGATGACGATGGCCGAACCGGGGTGAGGATCGCGCGACAGGAACTCGTCGTCGATCTGCCGCCACACCGCGCCGTCCTGCATCACCATGATCCACTTGCCCTGGGGATCCTGGCGCGCGCTGGCCAGCGTCTCGTCGATGCTGTCGGTGTCCTCCGATTTCTCGCCGACGTCGAACATCGCCAGGCTGGGCAGGGTGAAGCCGAACGCCTGCTTGCGCACCGCCCGCCGCTGCGCCCGGTCCAAGGTCACGAGATCGCCGGAGGTCTGAGCCTTGGTCAGGGCGTCGGCAGCTGCGTCGTAGCAGGCGAGCCGCTGGACGCCGTCGTCGATCTTGCGGCAGTCGACCACGGCCTGCACCGTGGGCGCGACGGTCGGCGCGGGCCTGGCCGCCATCGCCGCCCCGCCGGCGGCCAGCGCCAGCGCAATGCCGCCAAAGACGTAACGAATCGAGACCATGGCCGGCTCCCTTTGGTAAAAACGATCTCTATTGAAGAGTTCTCTGGGCTTGTCGCGCAAGCCCTTGCCACAACCGAGGTTCGGCGACGGCCTGAGGCGTATTTTCGCCTGATTCAATCGAAGAAAATGCTTCTTTAACGCCTCGCCACGACGCAAATGCGCCCAAGCTGCGACGCCACGCGCAAGCTGTGACCTGAATGTAACAGGCGGGCGAACATGGGGTTACGCGGCCGTAATCCTCGTTGACCGGCCGACCAAGCAAGACCATCACTGCCCCCAACCGGGGGGACTGCTACCCGGGACAACATGCAACCCGTATGCCGAGCCCCAGCCCGTCGGGGCGTGCTCGCGTTCCGGAGGGACAATACTTTGAAAATGAGCAACGTGCGTGGGCGCCTGCTGGCGTCGACAATGATCACGGGCGCCGCCCTGATCGCCATGGGCGGCCTGGCCCACGCCGCGGACGCCTCGTCCGCCGGCCCGATCCAGACCGCTTCCGGCCACGGCTCGGTGAGCGCCGCGGCGCCGATCCAGACCCTGACCGCCGCCGCTGACGCGACCGCTGACACCACGTCGAGCACCGCTGTGACCGAGATCGTGGTCACCGGCTCGCGCATCCCACAGCCGAACCTCACCAGCGTCAGCCCGATCCAGGCGGTCAGTCACCAGGAATTCCAGCTCACCGGTCACACCGACGTCATCGATCTGCTGAACACGCTGCCGCAGAACTTCCAGAACAATAAGAATGACTTCTCCAACACCAGCAATCCGCTGAACGGGCCAGGCGGGGTCTCCACCGCCGACCTTCGCGGGCTTGGCCCGCAGCGGACCCTGGTGCTGGTCAACGGCCGGCGCCTTGGCATCGGCGATCCGGACACCGGGGACACCAATCCGGCCCCCGACCTCGACCAGATTCCGGTGGCGCTGATCGACCACGTCGAAGTGCTCACCGGCGGCGCGTCGGCGACGTACGGTTCGGACGCCGTGGCCGGCGTCGTCAACTTCATCATGAAGAAGGACTTCGAGGGCGTTCAGGTCGACGGCCAGTACGGCGGCGACCAGCACAGCAACGGCAACACCGCCATGCAGCAGGCGATCACCACCACCGGCGGCGGCCATCCGGCGACCGGCGACAAGTGGGACGGCCAGAACACCGACTTCTCGGTCGTGTTCGGCGCCAACGCGCCGGACGGCAAGGGCAACGTCACCGGCTACTTCGAGTTCAAGAACGCCGAGCCCGTGACCGAAGGCGATCGCGACTACTCGGGCTGCCTCCTGACCATCGGGCCGCCCGACCGGTGCTCCAACTCGAGCAATTCGAACCTGTTCACGGAGATCGCCCCCACCCCTGGAACCGTGTTCTCAGTGGTCGGAACCTCGTTTCTCCCCCGCCCGCAGCCTGGTTCGGTGCCGCCGGCGACCTTCAACTCCAGCCCGTACGAGTTCCTGTCGCGGCAGGACACCCGCTACCTCGGCGGCTTCTTCGCCCACTACGACATCACCGACTGGGCCCAACCCTACGCCGAGTTCTCGTTCATGAACGACCGCTCGCTCACGCACGTCGCGCCGTCCGGCCTGTTCCAGGGCGGCGGCCTGGCGGCCGGCGCCAACGGCGGCTACTTCGTCAACTGCGGCAACCCGCTGCTCAGCGCGCAAGAGAGTGGCGCGCTGGGCTGTACGGCGGCGCAGATCGCGGGCGTTCAGACCGATCCAGCCAACCAGATCGATCTCCAGATCGGCCGCCGCAATATCGAGGGCGGTGGACGGGAATCAACCTACGATCACACCAACTATCGCATCGTGATCGGCATGAAGGGCGACTTCGCCGACGCCTGGCACTACGACGCCTACGGTTCGTACTACTACACGAGCCTGTTCAACTCGAATAACAACTACCTCAGCCTCGCTGGTATCCAGGATGCGCTGCTGGTGGGCGGCACGGCGGCGGCGCCGGTCTGCCTCAGCGGCAACCCGGCCTGCATTCCCTACAACATCTTCCAGCAAGGCGGCGTGACGCCGGCGCAGGTCGCCTCTCTCAACGAGAGCGGCACCGCGCACGGGACGATCGAGGAAGAGATCTTCGAAGGCTTCGTCACCGGCGATCTTGGCAAGTACGGCGTCAAGTCGCCGTGGGCCGACGACGGCGTCGGCATCTCAATCGGCACGCAGCACCGCTGGGATCACCTGGTGTTCCAGCCGGACGCGGCCGAACTCTCGGGCGACCTCTCCGGCTTCGCCGGCGCCTCGGTGCCGGTCAACAATGCGATCTCGGTGCAGGAAGAATACTTCGAGACCCGCATCCCGATCGTGCAGAAGAAGCCCTTCTTCGAGGATCTGAGCCTCGAGGGCGGCTACCGCTACTCCGACTACTCCACCAGCGGCGCCGTCAGCACCTACAAGGTCGGTGGTGAGTGGGCGCCCATCCCGGACATCCGGTTCCGCGCCTCCTACGACCGCGCGATCCGGGCGGCGAGCATCATCGAGGCCTTCAGCCCGCAGTTTGTCACCAACACCAGCGACGTGTCGGTCGACCCCTGCGCGCCGGTCGGCGCCACGCCGGCGACAGCGACCCTGGCCCAGTGCATGCGCACTGGCGTCACCGCCGCCGAGTACGGCAACGGCGGCTCGACCGACACCATCCAGCAGTGCCCCGCCCAACAGTGCGCGGTGCTGGACGGCGGCAACAAGAATCTGGCGCCCGAAGTCTCCGACACCTACTCGATCGGGGCGACCGTAAGGCCCAGCTTCCTGCACGGCTTCAGCGGCAGCATCGACTACTTCAACATCACCATCAACGGTGAGATCGGCGTCGTGCCGCTGCCGACGTCGCTGAACAACTGCCTCAACACCGGCGACCCCACCTTCTGCGGCAACGTCGTGCGTAACCCGGTGGGCTTCCTGTTCGGCACCACCATCGCCGGCGGCGGCTACATTGTCGGCACCAACCAGAACGTGGCCGTGGTCCAGACCTCCGGCCTCGACTTCCAGGCCGACTATCGTCTGCCGCTGGAAGATGTCGGCGCCCCCGGCATGGGCTCGCTCTCGTTTGCATTCGTCGGCACCTACTTGATGACCGACAAGAACCAGCCGCTGAAGGGCCAGCCGGAGTTCGATTGCGCCGGCCTGTTCGGTCCGACCTGCTCGCAGAACATCGGCTCCGACAACCCGGCCTGGCGGCACACGTTCCGGGTCACCTGGAACACGCCGTGGAACGTCCTGGCTTCGCTGCAGTGGCGCTACCTCAGCGCCACCACCCTGGACTCCAACTCGACCCAACCTGGCCTCGGCGGTCCTGGCCTGCCAGGCGGCTTCGATGCGGCGAACAACGCGCTGGCATCGCGCAGCTACCTGGACCTTTCGGGCGCCTGGCGGGTCAACCAGACCCTGACGGTGCGGGCGGGGGTGAACAACATCCTCGACACCGATCCGCCGCTGATCAGCCAGGGCGTCACCGGCTCGGGCGAGCCGAACACCTATCCGACCTACGACCTGCTTGGCCGGCAGATCTTCATCTCCGCGACCGCCAAGTTCTAGGCCCGGGCGGACACCGACATGAGATCAGGGCGGCCCGCGCCAGCGGGTCGCCCTCGTTCGCTCAGGGGACGTGTCACATCCCCATGGTCGATGGCGTGCCGTCGGACCATTTCGCGACGAGCACGAAGTACACCGATGCCGGGTCCAAGCCCACATCGCCGCCCATCACCGGCACGCCGGGCAGGTTCGCGCCCCAATCCGCAGGACCCTTGGCGTCGTGCGGCAGGAAGAACATGACGTGGGAATGCCAGTGCCCGCCGGCATCGTTCAAGTAGCCGTCCTTCGACATCATGTAGCACATCGACCCGACC
Organism: Caulobacteraceae bacterium; assembly: GCA_035604515.1. Classification (GTDB taxonomy): domain Bacteria; phylum Pseudomonadota; class Alphaproteobacteria; order Caulobacterales; family Caulobacteraceae; genus Acaudatibacter. The sequence continues at coordinate 9,045 of DATNIH010000040.1, forward strand.
TCGGGCGGCGGGATGCGCCGGCTGGCGATGGCGTCCTTGGTGCGCGCTTCGAGCTGCGCTTTTGATGCGCCGGCCAGCAGCCACGTGGTCCGTATCAGATAGGTCGGCAGGACGGAACGGGCCGACACCGGGTTGAAGCAGATCGGGGCGCGCACCTTCGGGTTCCAGAATTCGGCATCGCTGAAGTCCATCGCCCAGGACCGTTCGACGATGCAGACGAAGCCGTTCTTGCCCTTCACCGCGGTGTCGTAGCCATGGTCGCCGAGGGTCATGACGTCGGAGTCCTGGGAAATCGACGGCGGCGCTGCGCTGCGCGCCAGGGCGATCTCGTCCGCCTGGCTCGCCATCCGGTATTGGGCGATCGCCGCCATGCTCGGGTAGGGGGCCGGGGTCGCCTGCGCCTTGGCCGACCCGGCGGCCGTTAGAGCGACCCCAACGGCAATCGCCGCGGCGGTTGCTGGGCGAAGGTTCGATACAAGGGTGCGAGCTGCTGTCATATGCGTTCTGCGGCTCCTTCCAGAAGTCGGCTGAGCCTGGCAAGCGAATCCACCCAGCCACTCTCATGGATGATCGCCGAGGCGTCGTTTCGAAGATCTGTGTGAGTGACGGTGAGTTCGACGCCGATGTCGATCGGCCTCAGCTCGAACTCGATGCGCGAGACGCCATCCAGCTCCTCGGCAACGCCGCCATGCACCCAACGCCAGCTCATCACCAGACGGCGCGGCGGAACCACTTCGAGGTATTCGCCTAGCGCCTCATGCTCGTCGCCGTCGAGCGAGGGGAAGCGGATCCGGAAGGCGCCGCCAACCCGGGCGTCGACTTCCGCCACGAGCGCCGGCAGGTCGTCCGGCGCCCACCAGGCGGCGACGCCGTCGGCGGTCGTCAGCGCCTCGAAGACGATCGACGGCCGGGCCGCGATCCGGCGCACCAGCGTGATGCTGGTCATTCGTTAGGCGCCTCGGATTGGCGAAGTTCAGCCTCCTTGGCCTCGGCTTGGGCGGCGAGCCGATCCAGGGCTGGCGACCAGAACCGCTCATATCGGGCAAGCCAGTCGGCGGCTTCGCGCAATCGCGCCGGCGACAGCCTGACGTCGACCGTTCGGCCGGTCTTCGAACGCGTGATCAGACCGGCGGCGCTGAGAACATCGAGGTGTTTCATCACCGCCGGCAACTTGATGGTGAACGGCGCCGCCAGCGCGCTGATCGACAGCGGCTCCTCGCGTTCGAGACGCGCGAGGATCTCGCGGCGGGTCGGGTCGCCGAGGGCGGAAAACACCCGATCCAGCTCGCGGTGCTGATAGTTCATCATCCGGTGTACTATTCCGCGCCGGATGCCAATGTCAACTTGGCGCTGCGACCGGGGTCTCGTAGCGCTCAGAGCCCGAACACCCGTCGCGCGTTCTGGCCCAGCACGGCCGCCTGGCGTTCGGGCGACAGGCCGGCGATGGAGCGGCGGATCAGGTTGGGGGCGTCGAGGGTGGAGTCGACGTGCGGGTAGTCGCTGCCCCAGAGGATCTTGTCCTCGCCGACCAGGTCGAGCATGGCGCCGATGGTGCGCTCCTCGGGCTCGGCCACGAACCAGCAGTTGCGGCGGATGTAGTCGCTTGGCTTCAGCCGCATCGGCGTCGGCAGCATGGCGCGCAGCACGTCGTGCTTCTCGTCGAGGCGGTCCATCAGATAGGCGGCGTAACCGCAGCCGGCCTCGACGCTGACGATCTTCAGCGCCGGAAAGCGTTCGAACAGCAGGTCGGTGACCAGGCTGGCCATGGCCGGAATCAGCTGGCCGGTCGCGCCCATGCCGAACGAGAACACGCTGCCCGGCCGGGTCATGTGCCACTGGCCGAACGCGCCGCCGCCGCCGCCAAAGCGGACGATCACATGCAGGCAGCCGGGAATGCCGGCGTCCTCGCACACCCGCCAGATCGGATCGAAGTGGGCCTCGCCCGGGCGCCGGCCGTCCACCACCTCCGGCGGCACGAACAGGCCCTTGAAGCCGGCCTTGACGCAGGTCTTCAGCTCGCGGGCGGCGCCGTCGACATCGCGCCAGTTGACCGCGGCGATGGGGGCGACGCGGCCTGGCGCGCCGGCGTGGAAGTCCGCCTGCCAGCGGTTGTAGGCGCGGCAATAGGCCGAGGCGAGCGCCACGTCCTCGGTCGGGAACGGCAGGATGCCGATGGTGGGAAACAGCACGCCGACGTCGACTTTCCAGTCGTCCAGCATCGCCGCACGGGCCGCCGGCTGGTAGCTGGCCGGCTCGCAGCCGTCGGCATAGGTCATGCCGGGCGAGAACACGTCCTTGCGGTCGAGGTGGGCGCCGCCGAGGCCCGCCAGCACGCCCGAGAGCACGCTCTCCTCGCCGATGATGAGGTGCTCGATGCCCTCGCGCCGCTCGATGCGGATGGCGCGGTCGCGATAGCGCGGCTCGAGGTACGTCTGCCACAGGTCGGCAGGCTCCATGACGTGGGAATCGCAGTCCACCACCAGGGTCATGGCCGTCTCCTTGCCGAGCGCCGACACAGGGACGCCAGCGACGCAACGGCACGTCAACCCAAGTCTCGGCCCGAGCCTCGGCCGGTTAGGTCAAGGTGACGCTGATGGGTCCGAGCGCAACGCCGGTCAGCTGCGTCGCCCAGGTCTCGCCGGGGGCGATCGGGAAGGCGCGGGTCAGGGTGCCGGTGGTGACGATCTCGCCGGCGCCCAGCGGCGGATTGACGGGGTCGTCGGCCAGCACGCCGACCAGGTGGCGCAGGGCGGACAGCGGGCCGCCGAGCACGTTGCTGGCCTGGCCGTGGTCGACGACATCGTCGTTACGCTTCAGATCGATGCTGAAGCTGGGAAGCGTGCGAAACCAGTCTTCGCCCCCAGCTCGGACCGGATGGCGCTCGCCGATCAGCAGGGCGCTGTGCATGCCCAGTCCCGCCACGGCGTCGGCGCCCGAGATCCGCCACCCCGGGAAGATCGACTGCACGATCTCGAAGCCGTGGGCCACCCAGTCCAGGCAGCCGAGCAGCGCCGCCTCGTCCATCTCCGGCGTTGGGGGGCTCGAGAGGCCGAACACGATCTCCGGCTCGATCAGCGGCTCGCATCGGCCCGCCAGCGAGAACGGCGCGTCGAGCGGGGCCAGGGTGCTGTCGTAGATGTCGCCCCACATCGGCGCATAGACGCCGTACTGCGCCCAGATGGTGCGGTTGGTGAAGCCGATCTTGCGCCCGACCGGCCGCTCGCCAGCGGCCTCGCGCAGCCCCCGCACCGCAGCGGTCACGCGGTAGGCCGCCGCGAGGTCGAACGCCGGGTCGCGGGTCGAGAACGGCGCGATCTGCCGCGCTTCCCTCAGGGCTGCGAGGGCTTCCTCGGCCATGCCGTCGATGTCCATGCCAGCCTCCCGGCGCCGTTCGGAGCGCCCGCCTCGGTCGCTATTCCATATTTGCCGAGCGCGCTCTAGGAGTGGGCGCATTCACGGAGGCCGCGCCATGCCCGAAGTCATCGTCCACGCCGTCGAGGGCCGCACGCCCGAGCAGAAGAAGGCGCTGTGCGCCGACATCACCGCCGCCGTGGTCAAGCACTTCAACGCGCCGCTGGACGCGGTCACCGTCAGCATCATCGACGCCCCGAGGGACTCGAAGATGAAGGGCGGAGTGATGTTCTCGGAGCGGTAGGCGGGAACGCTATACCGCCACCACCGCCGCCTCTGACCGCTCGATGAAGTCGCGGATGCGGGGATAGATCTCGTCGTTGAAGCGGCGGCCGTTGAAGACGCCGTAGTGGCCGACTCGCGGCTGCACGTAGAGCTCGTGCAGGCCGTCCGGCAGGTTCGGCAGCATGGCGTGCACCGCCTGGGTCTGGCCGACGCCGGAGATGTCGTCGTTCTCGCCCTCGACGCTCATGGCCGCGACATCGCTGATCGCGGCGAGGTTCACCAGTCGGCCGCGGTGGGTCAGCTCGCCTTTCGGCAGCAGGTAGCGCTGGAACACGGTGTCGACGGTCTGCAGGTAGAATTCCTCGGTCAGGTCCAGCACCGAGAGATATTCATCGTAGAACTCGCGGTGCTTCTCGGCCGAGTCGCCGTCGCCGCCGACCAGATGGTCGAAGTAGCGCTGGTGGGCCTCCTGGTGCTTCTCGGCGTTCATCGAGATGAAGCTGTAGAGCTGCACGAAACCCGGATAGACGCGCCGCAACATGCCCGGATAAGGCGCAGGCACGGTGTCGATCATCACGTGCTGGAACCAGGAGAACGGCTTGTCCTCCGCCAGGCGGTTGGTGGCGGTGGGCGCGAAGCGTGCGTCGAGGGGCGAGCCAAGGAAGCTGATGCTGGCAGGCCGGTGCGGATCGCCCTCCTCGGCCAGCAGCGCCGCGGCGGCCAGCACCGGCGGGCCCGGCTGGCAGACCGCCACCACGTGCGCGCGCTCGCCGATGTGGCGCAGGATCAGCTGGATCTGGTCGATGTAGTCGTTGAAGTCGAAGCGGCCCTCGATGATCGGCACGTCGCGGGCGTTGGCCCAGTCGGTGACGTAAACGTCGAAGTCCTGCAGGAAGGTCTGCACGGTGCCGCGCAGCAGCGTGGCGTAGTGGCCCGACAGCGGGGCGACGATCAGCAGCGGCGGCGCGGCCAGCGGCGCGCGGGCGCGGCGCAGGTCCAGCGGTTCGCGCGAGAACCGGCGCAGCTTCACCCAGGCGCTCGACCAGACCACCTCTTCACGCACCGCGACCGGACGCTGCTTCACCGTCGCCGTCTCGATGCCCCAGTCGGGACGGCCATAGCGGCGCGTCAGGTTGGAGAGCATCTCCGACGAGGCCATCAGTGTGCGCCCCCACTTCGAGGCGCTGGCCGGATTCAACGGCGAGCCCCAGAAGTCCCGCGCCGCCCGGGCGGCGTAACGCACCGGCGTCGCCGTGTTGTAGGCCGCTTCGTGGAGGGAATAGAGCATCCGGATCCGAACTTTGTGCAGTGCAATATATCGGCGTGAACTTGAGTGAAGTCCAGACGGCGCAAGTGTGCGGCGAGTCGCACAGGTTCCCCTCCCCCTTGCGGGGAGGGGTTAGGGGTGGGGGTGTTAGCGTCGCGCTTGCCGATTTAGCGTCTCGCAGCCTCATCGGCGAACACCCAGCTCGCACCCCCACCCCCGACCCCTCCCCGCAAGGGGGAGGGGAGGCAGACCGAGCTTACGCCCCGCGCATCGCTTCCGAGATCTGCCGCGCGTCCTCCTCCGGCGTCAGGCCGTCGGCGATCACGCTGTGGAACTTGCCGCTCGGGTCCATCAGGTAGAGCGCGGTGGAGTGGTCCATCGAGTAGGTCGAGCCGGTCCCTTCCTTCTGGTAGTAGACCGCATAGGCCCTGGCGACCTGGGCGATCTGGGCCGGGCTGCCGGTCAGGCCGATGATGTTCTTGGGGAAAACCCGGCTGGAGATGTAGGTCTTCATCGCCGCCGGCGTGTCGCGCGCCGGATCGACGGTGACGAACACCACCTGGGCGTCCTTCGCCTTCGGCCCGAGTTCGTCCATCGCCCTGCCGAGCGTGGTCAGCGTCGTCGGGCAATAGTCGGGGCAGAAGGTGTAGCCGAAGAACACCACGCTCCACTTTCCCTTAAGCACCGATTGGTCGACCGCCCGTCCGTCCTGGTTCACCAGCGTGAACGGGCCGCCGGGTTCAGCGCCCTGAGCCTGGCTCGACGAGGCCGCCCGTGGGGCGCAGGCCGACAAGACGGCGATCGGCGCGCACGCCAGCATCGCCGCGCTCGCCCAAAGCGCGAGCTTTGCCATACGACTCCTTTGACGCGACGCTGGTTGGGGGCCACTCTGCTGGGACTCGATGGCCATGGCATCCGCTTCTTCCGCTGCGACCGCCCGTGTCGCGCCAGATTCTGGCAAGCCGGGTCCGGATACGCCGGGGTCCGCGGGGGCGCAAGCCGCGCCGGCGGCGGTGATCGTCCGCCGGCCGGGGCGCCTGCGCTCACGCACCCTGATCACCCTGCGATGGCTGGCTTTGGCGGGCCAGGCGATCGCGTTGGTGGTGGTCGCCCAGGTGCTCAGGTTCCCGGCCCCCTACCTGCCCTGCGCGATCGTCGTCGGCGTCGGCGTGTGGCTGAACCTGCTGTTGACGCTGACGCCGATCAGCCGCCGCACCGCCACCGACTGGGAGGCGGCGGCGCAGCTCGGCTTCGATATCCTGCAGCTGGGCGGCCTGCTTTACCTCACCGGCGGCATCGCCAACCCGTTCGCCCTCTTGATCATCGCGCCGGTGACGCTGGCCGGCGCCAGCCTGCCGGTGCGCTACGCCGCGGCGATCGCGGCGCTGGCCCTGGTGGTGGTGGCGGGTTTGGCCGTCCACGCTCTGCCGACGCCGTGGCACGCCGGCGAGACGCTGCATCTGCCGGTGATCTACCGCATGGGGCTGGCGGTGGCGCTGGGCACGGGCATCGCCTTCTCGGCGGGCTACGCGCACCAGGCCGCCGCGGAGGCGGCGCGGATGGAGCTGGCGCTCAACGTCACCGAGACGGTGCTGGCGCGCGAACAACGGCTCTCGGCGCTGGGCGCGCTGGCGGCCGCCGCGGCGCACGAGCTCGGCACGCCGCTCGCCACCATCGCCGTGGTCGCCAAGGAGATGGCGCGCGAGACGCCGGAGGGGCCGCTGCGCGAAGACGCCGAACTGCTGATGGCCCAGGCGCAGCGCTGCCGCGACATCCTGCGCCGCCTCGGCGAGATGCCGGCGACCACCGACGAGGTGCACGAGCGGATGAGCCTGCTGCAGTTCGTGCGCGAGGTGGTCGAGCCCTACGCCAAGGCCGACGCGGTGCAGGTCGAGGCGGTGGTCACCGGGCCCGCCGGGATCGAGGCCCCGGATGTCTGGCGCTGGCCCGAGGTGCTGCACGCCATGACCTCGATCGTCGAGAACGCGTTCGACTTCGCCCGCAAGGAGATCCTGGTCACCGCCCGCTTCGACGCCGACACCGTGACGGTCGAGGTGCGCGACGATGGCCCCGGCTTTTCGCCGCAGGTGCTGGCCAAGCTCGGCGAGCCCTACGTCACCAGCCGTCCCGGCGCGGAGGGCTCGCGCACCGGCCACATCGGCATGGGGCTGGGCTTCTTCATCGCCAAAACGTTGCTGGAACGTACCGGCGCGGTTGTGGAATTCCGCAACGGCCGCCGGGGCGGCGCCATCGTCTCCGCCCGCTGGAAGCGCTCGCAGATCGAGGCGCCGCCACTGGGGGATGTAGCGTGGCGCTCTTGAATAAGTTGAGAATGGTGCGACATTCTGCCTCAGGCGCCGCCACGGTTGACCTGGGCTGCGCCATAAAACGGGAGCGCGTAAGCCCATGAGCAGCCTCGAATCTTCGATCGCCGGCCTGCCCGAGAAGACCCTGTTGCTGCTCGACGACGACGGACCGCTGCGCAACCGGCTCGGCCGCGCGCTCGAGAGCCGCGGCTTCCAGACCACCCTGGTGGAGTCGGTCTCGGAGGCGCTCACGGCCGTCCGCAGCCGCCCGCCGGCCTTCGCGGTGCTCGACATGCGGCTCGAGGACGGCACCGGCCTGAAGGTGGTCGAGGCGCTGCGCGAGGCCAGGCCCGACGCCCGCATCGTCATGCTGACCGGCTATGGCAACATCGCCACCGCGGTCGCGGCGGTGAAGGCCGGCGCGGTCGACTACCTGTCCAAGCCCGCCGACGCCGACGACGTCGCCAAGGCGCTGCTGGCCCAGGCGGGCGCGTCGCCGGCGCCGCCGGACAATCCGATGAGCGCCGACCGGGTGCGTTGGGAGCACATCCAGCGCGTCTACGAGCTGTGCGGCCACAACGTCTCCGAGACCGCCCGCCGGCTCAACATGCACCGCCGCACGCTGCAGCGGATCCTGGCCAAGCGCGCGCCGCGCTAGCCCCCCTCGTTCTCGCCCGGCATGGCGACCTGGGACGACATCCGCGCGGCCGCGTTGGCGCTGCCCGGCGCCAGGGAAAGCGACATGCTGGGCGAGCCGGCGTTCAAGGTCGGCCGCAAGGGCTTCGTCCATGCCTGGCGCGGCCGGGTGCTGATGAAGCTGGGCCGGGATCACCAGGAGCTGCTGTTCGAGGCGCGGCCGGAGGTGTTCTCGCCGATGAACAGCGGCGGCATGCGCTGGAGCTGGGTCGAGATCGAGCGGCTCGACGCCGACGAGATGGCCGAGCTGGTCCGCGAAGCCTGGACCTGCATCGTGCCCAAGAAGGTCAGCCGCGCGCTCGCCGGCTGATCAGACCACCGTCACCCGCAGCGCCGCCAGCCGGGCGAAGGCGATGGTCAGCGCCTTGCGCCGTGCGCCAACCAGCGGCGTCGGCGGCGACTCGCGCAGCACCGCGCCGCCGAAGCCGTCGGCGACGATCAGGCCCGGCGCCTCGGGCAGGATCTCGCGCGGAAACTCCGGCGCGACGGCGAAGTAGAAGGCGTCGCAGTAAGGCAGGTACTCGTGCCACTTGCGGTCGGTCTTGAAGTCGTCCAACCCGGACTTCACCTCGGCGATGGCGATCTCGCCGCGCGGCCCCAGCGCCATGATGTCCGCGCGCCGCCCGTTCGGCAGCGTCACCTCCAGCAATGGCGCATAGCCCAGCGCCGCCATCAGCCGCCCGGCCCCGCGGGTCACCGCATCGGTGGTCTCGGGCCGCGAGAGGGTGAGGACGAGCGTTTCCACGCCCCATCCTGTTCCATCTTCGTTCTCTTGGTCAACCGGGTAGTGGGGGCCCCACTACCGTCAATCGGAATGACAAACCCCTGGACGCTGCTAGGATGCGCCGTCCATGGCGATTTGGCTCACGCAGCCGCGCCAGCTGGGTGCCTTCGAAACCCTGACATCTGGAGGTCGAGATGAGCAACGCCGCCGCATCGTACGCGCCGGGTGACCTGGTCCGTGTCGTGGACGGGCCTTTCACGGACTTCGCCGGGGTCATCCGCGAGATCGACGCGACCCGAGACGAATTGCTGGTGGAAGTGGCGATGTTCGGCCGCCCCGTTCCCATCCGGGCGGAGGCTTGGCAGGTGACGTCCGGCTAGATCGGACCCTCGTCCTCAGCGCTGCTGCGGGAACGCGAGCTTGGTGAGGTTGAGGCCGAGCTGCTGCATGCGTCCGATCGCCGCCGCCTTGACCGCAGCGGTGATCGCCGGCTGGCGCGACATCAGCCACACGTAGCGCCCGTCCGCGGTGCACATGATCAGCCAGTTGTTGTCGTCTGCGTGGTCGAGGATCCAGTACTCGCGCGAGATCAGTCCGCCCAGGATGCCCAGCTGCATCTTGGCGTTGCCGCTGGAGGGGAGCACATGGCCCTGCACGCTCATCGTCTTGGCAGGACCCGTCGGCGCGCCTTGGTGGCAGGTCTGCACCGCCGAGAACGAGCCGCCGCGCCAGCCGGAGAAATCGGTGGTCGAAGCCAGGCAATCGGCCTGCATCTTGTTGGTGGTGCGGGCGATCTCGTACCAACGGCCGGAGTAGAGGTTCGTGGCCACCGGCTTGGCCGGCTGCGGCGCCGCTGCGCCGGCGGGCGCGGCCAGACCCAGCAGAGCGATCAGACCCAAGAGAGCAACCGGGGCGAACGCGGCGGTGAACGACTTCATTTTCATCCTCTGCCGATTTTCGCCGCAAATCATGCAGCCATCAAGACCTTCGGCGCCCCACCGGGCTGGTGGGGCGCTTAAGGTCACATCACGACATAAATGAGAACTAAGCCTTACTCCGCGGCGGCAAGTCGCAGGGCCGGGGCCCGGTCGCGGAAGTTGATGGCCTTCAGATAGACGATGCCCTCCTCGGCGATGTCGTCGCCGACCATGCGGTCGCCCTCGTTCTTCAGCTCCTCCATGTCGACGTACATGCCGTAGAAGGCGCGGGTGCGGTCGGTGATGATGCCGGCGTTGAGCAGGGTCTTGATCAACACCCGGAAGATGTTGGTCGCTTCCTTCATGTCCTCGCGGCGGTTCTCGTCGGTGGCGATCTCGGCGAATTCGGCGATCACCCGGTCGGGGTCCATGCCGAACTCTTCGTAGAGGTCGCGCTGCTCGGAGGGGGCGACGAGGTTGAACAGCAGGGTCTGGAAGCAGTGCGCCGCCCAGTCCTCGATGATGATGTGCTCTTCCTCGGTCAGCTTCGGGATGGTCCGGTCGGCCCAGATCTTCCCGAACTTGTGGTGGAAGGCCTCGTCGGTCATCACCAGCTGCATCAGCTTGCGGCCGAGCGGGTCGTTGAGCTTCTGGTAGAAGGTGGCGAAGGCGCCCATGGCCAGGCCCTCGACCAGCATCTGCATGCCGATGATCTTCTTGTAGACCTCCGGCGAGGAGATGATCTCCACCAGCAGGTTCTGCAGCACGGGGCTGGCGTTCACCGGCCGGCCCCAGCGGGCCTTGATGTACTTGGCGAAGGCCGTGACGTGGCGGGCTTCTTCGCGGGTCTGGTTGGCGGCGTATTCCTGCGCGCCCTGGTCGTAGAGCACGTGGCAGAGGCTGGCCGACAGGTTCAGCGCGCCTTGCTCGCCGTGCAGGATCGACGAGAACGAGCGCAGCGTCTGGGCGTTGATGAAGCGGATCCGGGTCTTCGGATCGGCCAGCATCTCCTTGCCGTAGTTGGTCTGCAGCACCCCGATCATTTCTTCGGGGAGCAGCGCCTCGTTCTCCATGTCGAACGGCTCGTCGAAGTCGATGTAGTCCTTCGACAGCGGATCCCAGAAGTGGTCGTGGGTGGCCGAGATGATCTTGTCGAACGCGGTCGAGCGATTGTTGTAGCGGTCGAGCTCGAGCATCGACTCGAAATCGTCCGGCGCGACTGCGCGATAGACTTCGTCCTTGGTGATATTTCCGTCGGCCACGGCGGTTCTCCGGGATGTGAGCAGCGTTTAGACCATGCCTGCGACGAACTCGCAGGTCAAGGAAAATGACGGGGGCGTCACGTTCTTGTCGACTGGCCGCCGCCGTGGTTTTCGCCGATAGTCGCCGGCGCGAAACAGCGGCAGGGTCATGGCGCGGGGCGACGTGATGGTTCGATGGGCGCAGGGTTTGGCGTTGCTTCTGGCCCTCGCGCTCGCCGCCAGCGTCGCCGCCGCGCAGCCGACAGAGGCGCCCGCCAGCTGCGAGCGCGACGATGCGGACGCCACCATCGCCGCCTGCTCGGCTCAGATTTCCGCAGGCCAAGCGCCGGCTTCCAGCTACCAGACCCGGGCGGAGGCCTACGAGGGCAAGGGTCGATACCCTGAAGCCATCGCCGACCGCACTCAGGCGCTCGCCCTCAACCCCAAGGACTCCGAGGCTCTGGGCTGGCGCGCCATCGACTATGTCCATCTCGGCGACCGCCCGCACGCCATCACCGACTATCGCGCCTATCTCAAGCTGGACCCGGACGACGCCGACGGCGTCGGCGTCGAGGTGGCGCAGATCGCCTCGACGCCGGCGGCCGCCGCGAAGGATCCTCACAGCCTGGGCGCCGCGCTCGCCCACGACCCCGTCGCGCAATATGCGTCGCTCAAGGCGGTATTCGCCCAGATGGTCGACGTCAGGAGCGAAGGTCCCGCGCCTCGCGAGGCCAGGCGTGCCGCCGGAATCCACGACCTGATCGACTGCAAAGAGGGCGGAAGCTACCTCGGCGGTGTGGGGGACGACGCCAGTTTGGTCCCTATCGGGGATTATGCGGACCTGGCCTATCAGACCGCCAGTTGGACGCGGCGGCTGCAGGCGATGAGCTATCCGCAGGCGGCCTGGGGGCCGCTGATCGACCGGTTCGAGAAGGCTCAGATCGCACGGATCCAGCACGAACAGGACGCCGCCCCGGCCGCTCGGCCGGCGAACGCGGATGACCAGTCGAGCGATGAGCAGGCAGGCGACGACCTGCGCGACGCGCAGGACGCCTTCGCGACCAATTTGGCCAAGACGCTGAACGCCTATCGCCGCGCCCACCCGTCGCTTCACCTGCCGCCGCTGAAGGCGGAAGGCGGCTGCGGCGCCGTCTCGACCGTGGTCAACGTCAGGAGCCAGCCGGCGGGCGCGGTGGTGATGTTCATCCCGGTGTTCTTCTACAAGCTCTGCCAGGCGGAGGGCATCAATCCCGACGACACCAATCGGTGCGACCGCTGGCGCGAGATGGTGGACGGCGTCGTCGCCGACGTCAGCGGCGACTACGACTACGTCGCCCACTGGGCGGATGGCGCGATCCGGAAGGGCCGGTTGAGCCTTAACGCGGTTCAGAACGGGGCCACCATCACACTGGTCAAGCCGTAGGCCGCTGGGGCCCGGCGCGCGCGGGCGGCGCGGAACGCTGGTGCAGCACCAGGAAACCGCCAGCCAGCACGCCGAGCGCGATGAAGCCCCCAAACCACAGTACGCCGAGACCGGCGGTCACCTCGCCGATCGAGCCCGGGGTCCAGAGGTAGCCGGCGTTGTATTCGGCGCCGGCGAGCTCATCGGGTCCGAGAGCCGGGCATTTGTCCTTGTAGACCAGCAGCGCGTCCTTGGTGCACTCGAAGCCCTTGGCCGAGAGGCGATCGGCCTTCGGCGGCTGGTAGGCGTAGAGCGAGGCGCCGGCGGCGTAGCCGGCGCCGGCCAGCAGGGCCACCGCGCCGGCGACGATCATGATCAGGCGAACCAGCCGCAAGGCCGCGTCGTCCGATAGGCGGTGGACGATCAGCACGGCCAGCGCGCAGACGATCGCCGTCAGCGGCGCGGCCGCTGGCGGCCAGGGCGGGGTGAGCACGCCGAGCGCGGCGACGAACGGCAGCGCGACGACGCCGGCGGCCGGCGCCAGCCCAAGCGCTAGATGCTGCAGGCGCTCGCCCCCGGGCGCCCTCGGGCTGGTCGCGGCAGCCGGGGGCGGCGCCTTGCCGTGTTTCTTGGCCAGGAGTGTGTCTATGGACGCGATGAGCCGGTCCATGTGGACGTGGAAGTCGCGGCCGGTGGCGATCGTGGCGGCGTTCAGAAAGTGCAGCGGCGCGATGCTGTCGGGCAGCGCCTCGGCCGCCGGCATGTGTGCGCCGTCGACCAGCAGCGGGATCAGCGGCAGGCCGAGCTGCAGCGCGGTTTCCACCTCCGCCCGCACCACGTCCTTCGGCTCGTCGATACGCCGGCCGCCGTCGGCATGTTCGCCCAGCCAGTCACGCCCGATCACCGCCAGGAAGACGTCGCTGCGGCGCAGGACCTCTTGAATGTGGTCGCGAAAATCGCTGCCGTAGGGGATGCTGTCGATGTCGATGAACACCGCCTCGGCGCCGTAGCGCGCGGTCAGGCGATCGGCGATCCGTCCAGTGATCGCGGCGGAGTCCGCGCGTCGGTAGGAGACGACAATCGAGATGGCGGCCTCCGATACGCCGATGGCGTCGCATCGAAGTCATACTGGAGCGCGCCGCCGGCGCCGTCGAGGCGGCGCCGGCCGACCGACGCTACTCCGCCGCCACCAGCTGGGCGGCGCCGCGTTCGGCGCTTTCCTTGAAGTTGATGGTCTGCAGGAAGCGGATGCCGTCCTCGGCGATGTCGTCGCCAACCATGCGGGTCCCTTCGGCCTGCAGCTCGTCCATGTCGACGTACATGGCGTAGAAGCCGCGGGTGCGCTGGGTGATCAGGCCGGCGTTGAACAGCGTCTTGATCAGCACCCGGAAGATGTTGGTCTCGCCCTTGAAGCGGCGGGTCGGATCGCGCTCGGCGCGGCGCTTGATGATGTCCTCGATCACCCGCTGCGGGTCGAGCCCGAAGTCCTCGTACAGCCCCCGCTGCTGGTCGGGCGAGCCGCGGTCGAACAACAGGCTCTGGGCGCAGTGCGCGGCCCAGTCCTCGACGATGTTGCGCTCGGATTCGCTGAGCTGCGGCACGGTCTTGTCGGCCCAGATCTTCCCGAACTTGTGGTGGAACGCCTCGTCGGTCATGACCAGCTGGAACAGCTTGCGGGCCAGCGGGTCGCGGTTGGTGCGGAATCCCGTGGCGAAGGCGCCCATGGCCAGACCCTCCACCAGCATCTGCATGCCGATGATCTTCTTGTAGACCTCAGGCGCCTCGATGATGTCGATCAGCAGCTTCTGCAGCGCCGCGCCACACGGGCCCGGCCGACCCCAGCGGGCCTTGATGTACTTGGCGAAGGCCGTGACGTGGCGGGCTTCCTCGCGGGTCTGGTTGGCGGCGTATTCCTGCGCGCCCTGGTCGTAGAGTACGTGGCAGAGGCTGGCCGACAGGTTCAGCGCGCCCTGCTCGCCGTGAAGGATCGAGGAGAAGTTGGCGAGCTGCCCGCGGTTGATGAAGCGGATCCGCTCCTTCGGGTCGGTCAGCGTCTCGGCCACGTAGGGCAGCTTGAGGAACGGGTTGTTCTCCTCCGGCGTCATCGCGACATTTTCCATGTCGAACGGCGTGTCGAAGTCGATGTAGCGCTTATCGAGCGGGTCCCAGAAGTGGTCGTGGGTGGCCGCGATGATCTTGTCGAACGCGTCCGAGCGCTGCCCATAACGGTCGAGCTGGAGCATGGATTCGAAGTCGTCCGGCGGCACCGCGCCGTACATGGAATCCTTGGTGATGTTCCCGTCGGCCATGGCGGTCTCTCCCAGCGTGCTCTGGAGTAACATGATCAAAGTTCACCTGGAGGTCGCGGTTGTCAACGGCCGTTGAGTTGCGTGCGGCGTTGCACTTCCCCTCGCTTGCGAGGGGAAGTGTCGCAAACGAGCCCCCGCAGGGGCGATGTGCGACGAAGGGGAGACCGGCGGCGCCGAACGAAGCTCGATCCGGCCGACACCTCCCATCCGGCGTGTCTCGCACGCTCTCGCGTGCTCGCCTCACGCCACCTTCCCTCGCTCGCGAGGGAAGGAGCAGCTAGGCCCGCCTATCGCGCCTTGCCTTTACCGCCAGGCGCAGGGCGTTGAGCTTGATGAAGCCGGAGGCGTCGCGGTGGTCGTAGGCGACCTTGCCCTCCTCGAACGTCACCAGGTCCTGGTCGTAGAGCGAGTAGGGGCTCTCGCGGCCGATGATGGTGACGTTGCCCTTGTAGAGCTTCACCCGCACCTCGCCGGTGACGTAGGCCTGCGAGTGATCGATCGCCGCCTGCAGCATCTCCCGCTCCGGGGTGAACCAGAAGCCGTTGTAGATCAGCTCCGCATAGCGGGGCATCAGCTCGTCCTTCAGGTGCATGGCGCCGCGGTCGAGGGTGATGCTCTCGATGCCGCGGTGCGCGGCCAGCAGGATCGTCCCGCCGGGCGTCTCGTAGACCCCGCGTGACTTCATGCCGACAAAGCGGTTCTCCACCAGGTCGAGCCGGCCGACGCCGCTGTCGTGGCCGAGCTGGTTGAGCCGGGTCAGCAGCTCGGCCGGCGAGAGCCGCTCGCCGTCGACCGACACCGCATCGCCCTTCTCGAACCCGAGCGTGAAGACGTGGGCCTTATCCGGCGCGTCCTCCGGGGCGATGGTGCGCTGGAACACGAACTCCGGCGCCTCGACCGCCGGGTCCTCCAGCACCTTCCCCTCCGATGACGAGTGCAGCAGGTTGGCGTCGACGCTGAACGGCGCCTCGCCGCGCTTGTCCTTGGCGATCGGGATCTGGTGCTTTTCCGCGTACTCGAGCATCGCTTCGCGGCTTCTGAAGAAGTTCGGCTCGCGCCAGGGGGCGATCACCCGGATGTCGGGCTCCAGCGCGTAGTAGGCCACCTCGTAGCGCACCTGGTCGTTGCCCTTGCCGGTCGAGCCGTGGCTGACGGCGTCGGCGCCGACCCTGCGAGCGATGTCGATCTGGGTCTTGGCGATCAGCGGTCGGGCGATCGAGGTGCCGAGCAGATACTGGCCCTCGTACACCGTGTTGGCCCGGAACATCGGGAACACGTAGTCGCGCACGAACTCCTCGCGCAGGTCCTCGATGAAGATGTTCTCGGGCTTCACGCCGGCCATCAGCGCCTTCTCGCGCGCCGGCCCCAGCTCCTCGCCCTGGCCGAGGTCGGCGGTGAAGGTCACCACCTCGCAGCCGTACTCGGTCTGCAGCCACTTCAGGATGATCGACGTGTCCAGCCCGCCCGAGTAGGCGAGCACGACTTTCTTCGGCGGTGGCAGATCGGCCATGGCCCGTCCCCGGTTCGTTTGAGGCGCGCCTTAAAGTCTGTTGATGACGGAATCGCAAGGGCTTCGCTCCTCCCCCGTTCCGCTACGCTGCACGGGGCAGGAGCGTTAGACCGTCACCTGCGTGCCCAGCTCGACCACGCGGCCGGGCGGGATGCTGAAGAAGTCGGTGGGATTGGTGGCGTTCTTGGTCAGGAAGATGAACAGCTTGTCCTGCCACAGCGGCATGCCTGATTGCGCCGCCGGCACCACCGAGCGGCGGCCGAGGAAGAAGCTGGTGGCCATGATGTCGAACTTCAGCCCCTGCTTGCGGCACAGCGCCAGGCCCTTGGGCAGGTTCGGGCTCTCCATGAAGCCGTAGGTGATGGTCACCTTGGTGAAGTCGGCGCTGATCGGCTCGATCTTCAGCCGGTCGTCATCCTTCACCCGCGGCGTCTCGGCCGTGCTGACGGTGAGGATCACATTCTTCTCGTGCAGCACCTTGTTGTGCTTGAGGTTGTGCATCAGCGCGACCGGCGCGACGTCAGGGTCGGAGGTCAGGAACACCGCAGTGCCGGCCACGCGGTGCGGCGCGCGGTTGCGCAGGATCTCGGCGAGGTCCTTGAGCGGGACGCTGTCGCGGCGGGTCTTGTCGAACAGCAACTGGGTGCCGCGGTTCCAGGTGATCATGATCGCCGCCAGCGAGAGCCCGATCAGCACCGGCGCCCAGCCGCCGGAGAGGAACTTCAGCGCGTTGGCGGCCAGGAAGGTCAGGTCCATCACCACCAGCGGACCGATCAGGATCGCGGTGCGCAGCGGGCCCCACTTCCACATCCGGCGCACGACGATATAGGCCAGCGAGGTGGTGACCAGCATGGTGCCGGTGACGGCCAGGCCATAGGCATGGGAGAGGTTGTCGGAAGTCTGGAACATCACCACCAGCAACAGCACGCCCACCAGCAGCATCGAGTTGATCTGCGGCAGGAAGATCTGCCCGGTCTGGGTCTCCGAGGTGCGCCGCACGTCCATCCGCGGCAGCAGGCCCAGCTGGATCGCCTGCTGGCTCAGCGAGTAGGCCCCGGTGATCACCGCCTGCGAGGCGATGATCGTCGCCACCGTGGCCAGGATCACCAGCGGCGCCCGCAACTCCGGTGGCGCCATCAGGAAGAACCAGTTCAGGTCCGGCATCGGTTGCCCGCGCGCGGTGGCCGCGCCGAGCGCCTTCAGCGCCATCGCGCCCTGGCCGAGGTAGTTGATGGCCAGGCAGGGCAGGGTCAGGAACAGCCAAGCCGACTGGATCGGCCAGCGCCCGAAATGGCCCATGTCGGCGTAGAGCGCCTCAGCCCCAGTGACCGTCAAGAACACCGAGCCCAGCACCAGGAATCCGACAAAGCCGTGTTGGGCCAGGAAACCAACCGCGTAGATCGGATTGAGCGAGAACAGCACGCGCGGATCGTCGAGGATGTGCACCGCGCCCATCACGGCCATGCAGGCGAACCAGACCAGCATGATCGGCCCAAAGAAGGCGCCGACGCGGGCCGTGCCGCGCGCCTGGACGAAAAAGAGGCCGAACAGGATGGCGATGCTGATGGTCATCACCAGGTCGGTGGTCACCGTGTGTTCCAGGCTGGGGATGGTGCGTAGCCCCTCGATGGCCGAGAGCACCGAGATCGCCGGGGTGATGATCGCATCGCCGTAGAACAGCGCCGCGCCGATCAGCCCGAGGAAGAACAGCGCACGCGTGCGCCGGCCGATCGCGCGCTGGGCCAGCGCCATCAAGGAGAGCACGCCGCCCTCGCCCTTGTTGTCGGCGCGCATCAGGAACAGCACGTACTTGACCGTCACCACCATGATCAGCGCCCAGAGCGCCAGCGCGACGATGCCGTAGATGTCGGTGCGGTGGACGGTCTCGCCCTGCATGGTCGAAAGCGCCGAGCGGAAGGCGTAGAGCGGGCTGGTGCCGATGTCGCCGAAGACGACACCCAGGGAGCCCAGGGCCAGAATCCAGTAGACGCTCTTATGGGCCGGCTTGGGTCCTGACGCGGGAGCGGCCTCCGGCGGGGTCGCATCCTGCGCGGACGCCGGGGCTGAGGCCTCGAGAGCCAATCTGCTTCCTCCAGGGCCGCCGGCCAGGACGGCCATCACGGCGGGGCCGAAAAGCGGCGGCTTAGCGGCGGCGCGGCGCGATACACCCGATCCAGGCGCCGTTCAATCGCGCCAGTTCACCATGCGGCGTTTGAACATTCCCTTTCAACGCACCGCGCACCTGCTTAGGTTTCCGCGCCAGATGGCGCCGCAAATCGTCGCGAGGATGGAACGGTGAGCACGCGGCTCGCCCTGGTCACGGGCGCTTCGTCCGGCATCGGCGCGGCGCTGGCCCGGGTCTACGCCAGCCACGGTTACGATCTGGCGCTGACCGCCCGCCGGGTCGACCGTCTGCACGCGCTCGCCGACGAGGCGCGGCTGCGCTACGGCGTCGAAAGCTTGGTGATCCCCGCCGATCTGTCCCTGGTCGAAGCGCCGGCGGAAATCCTGGCGGCGGTCGCGGCCAACGGCCGCGAGGTCGACGCCCTGGTCAACAACGCCGGCTACGCCGTGCCCGGCGCCTATGCGGCGACCCGGTGGGAGGACCAGCGCGCGCTGCTGCAGGTGCTGGTCACCGCGCCGTGCGAGCTCGCCCACAAGACGCTGCCGGGCATGCTGGAGCGCGGGTTCGGCCGCATCGTCAACGTCGCCTCGCTTGCCGGACTCATGCCCGGCTCGCGCGGCCACACGCTCTACGGCCCGGCCAAGGCGATGGTCATGCGCTTCTCCCAAGCGCTCCACGTCGAGACGCAGGGGACCGGCGTCCACGTCAGCGCGCTCTGTCCCGGCTTCACCTATTCCGAATTCCACGACGTCGCCGGCACGCGCTCGCAGGTCAGCGATTCGACCCCGACCTGGCTGTGGCTCGGCGCCGACGAGGTCGCCCAGGCCGGCTACGAAGCCACCGAAGCCAACCGCCCGATCTGCGTCACCGGCGCGCCCAACAAGGCCATCGCCGCCCTGGCCAAGCTGATCCCCGACGAATGGGGCATGGCCCTGATGTCCAGCCAGACCGGACGGTTCCGGCAGGCTTGAGCCGACTTACTTCGGATACGGCGTCGCCGCCGACGGCAGCAGCAACCCGACGGTGGAGTCGGCGACGCCGATGATCATGAACTGCACCGCCAGCGCGCAGAGGATCAGGCCCAGCACGCGGATCACGATGATCATGCCGATGCGGCCGACGATCCGCGTGATCAGGCCGGCGAACCAGAAACTGGCCAGGATCGAGGCGCCGATCGCGAAGATCACGCCGATACCGGCCGCCTCGCCGGCGAAGCCGAGTTTTCCCGCCTCGCCGGCATAGATCACCACGGTGGAGATCGCCCCGGGGCCGATCAGCAGCGGCATGGCGAACGGCACCACCAGCCGCTCGAACCGGGCTAGCGCATAGTCGCGGGCCGACAGGCCGGCCGCGCCTTCGCCGGTGGCGTTGGCGAGGCTGGTCGCGAGGTCGCCGCGCGCCATGTCGAGCCCGAGCAGGAACAGCAGCACGCCGCCCGCGATGCGGAACGCCGCCAGCGAGATGCCGAAAAAGCGCAGCAGCGTCAGACCGGTGACGAAAAAGACCGCCATGAACACGAACGAGAACAGCGAGATGTAGGCCGCGGTCAGCCGCCGTCCGGCCGACGGCGCCCCCGCCGTCGCCGCGGCGAACAGCGGTGCGCAGCCGATCGGGTCGATCAGGGCGAACAGGGCGACGAAGAAGTTGACCGCGAAGTGCGCTGCGCTCATCTTCGAGCCTTAGCCCAATTCGAGTCCCGAACCCAAAGGAGCCGCCATGGCCCTGGCCGCCGCCGCGCGAGCCGAAACCGGCGCCGCCGATCCGCGCCTGATCGTCCCGCTCGACCTGCCGACCAGGGCGCAGGCCGAGGCGATGATCGAGCGGCTGGGCGATGCGGTCAGCTTCTACAAGATCGGCCTGGAGCTGCTCGCCACCGAGGGCGCCGCGCTGGGCCGCGACCTGCGCCGCCGCGGCCGCCAGGTGTTCGCCGACTGGAAGCTGCACGACATCGGCGCGACGGTGGAGCGGGCGGTGGCCGCGATCGCCGCCTCCGAGGCCTGCGACGTGGTCAATGTCCACGCCGAGCCGCAGGTGCTGGCGGCGGCGATGCGGGGCAGGGGTTCCTCGCCGATGAAGCTGCTCGGCGTCACCGTGCTCACCAGCCTCAGCGGCCAGGACCTGGGCGAGATCGGCTACGCCTTCACCCCGGCTCAGCTGGTCGAGCGGCGCATCCGTCAGTGCCTCGACGCCGGGCTCGACGGTGTGGTCGCCAGCCCGCTGGAGGCCAGGCTCGCGCGCCAGATCGGCGGACCGGATTTCCTGGTGATGACGCCCGGCGTGCGTCCGACCTGGGCCAGCCTCGACGACCAGCGGCGCGCAGAGACGCCCGCCTTCGCCCTGGCCGAGGGCGCCAGCCACATCATCTGCGGCCGCCCGATCACCGCCGCCGCCGACCCAAGGGCCGCCGCGCTGGCGGTGGTCGAGGAGATCGCGGGGGTCTGAGCTGGGTGGGTTCCGGGGACAGGATACCTATCCCCAGCTGACTTCGGGAACGAGGCGATGGGATAGGTATCCTGTCCCCGGAACCTACCAGCGCCGCCCGCCGCCGGAGCGATGCGTCATCATCGGGTGGCTGTAGACCGGCATGTGCGGCATCTGGTGCTGCATCATCATGTGCGGCTGTTGCTGCGGATACTGATGGTCGTGATGCATCATCATCATGTGCTGATGATCCATGTCGTGATGCATCATGTCGTGATCGTGGTCGTGGAACCGGTCGTGATCGCGGAACCGGTCGCGGATATCGACGTCGACGCCGACATTGGCGAACGCGTCGGCCCCCGCGAACGCGCCGGCGCCGGCAAAGCCACTGCCGCCGCCACCGCCGCCGCCGGCATCATCGTAGTAGGCGTAAGGTCCGACGCCGTATCCGCTGTCTGAGTATTCGGCCGGGGCGTAGGCCTCGTCCTGGTCGTCGCCCTGGTCCTGCCAGCCGCTGTCGTAGACGCGCTCGTCGCTGTAGTAGCGCGCATCCCCATCGCGGTCGCCCCAGCGCTGCTCCTGGCGAAGGCCGCGGCCGTGCTCCTCGCGGTCCGAGGGGCAATAGCAGGGGCAGTCGCGGTCCGAGTAGGCGGGCGGCGGGTCGGCGCCCTGGCCGGATTGGACGATGCCGCCGTCCCAGTAGCCGCCGGCGATGGCGGGCGCGGCGCCTGCCGCCAGGATCAGCGCGCCGATCGCGGCTGCGGCCGTCAACTTCATCATCGCCTCCGGGAAACGTTAAGAAACGTGGTTAATCCGCGTTAACCCTTACCCGCGCCGCGAGCGGCAGGCGAGGGCGCGCGCCTCAGAGGCGAGTGGCGCTGGAGGGGGCGCCTTAGAAGTCGGAGGCGATGCCACCCTTCTCCCAGTCGCCGTAGCGAGTGGGCTCGGGACCCTTGGGGCCGCCCTCTTCCGGCGGCAGCTCCAGCGGCTTGGCCCTGGCGCGGCGCGCGGCCGCTTCCTCCAGCGCGCGGCGTGCGGCAGGGGTCAGCGTCTTGCCGGGCGCGGCGCCCGGAGGATCGGATGGCGGGTCGGGATCGGCCATGACTGCCATCTAAGCAAGGTTGGCCACGAAAAACACGAAAAGCACGAGAGACGATCTAACCAACCGAACCCGCGACGCTGACACGCTATTGATTTTGCTCGACTTTATCCGCTTCGTCCGTCGTTTCGTGTTTTTCGTGGTCGAATCAAGCGCCCCTAGCGGGACCAGCGGCGACAGACCGATAAGCGAGAGACGCCTCGAACTGCGAGCTTGCGAAGGCCGGCGCGGAAGGGCAGGCGGTGCGCCGTGTCTGCCGATCCCGCCCGCAAAGCCGCCCTCGAGGTCCTCACCGCCGCCCTGACCCGCAAGGCGGGGCTGGAGAGCGCGCTCGAGGGCCGGCCGCTCAACGGCTTGGAGCCGCAGGACCGCGGCTTCGCCCGCGCCCTGGTGATGGCGACGCTGCGCAATCTCGGGCCGATCGACCGGATGCTGGATCCGTGCCTGCAACGCGAGCCGCCCGAGCCGGTGCGGATGATCCTGCGCCTGGGCGCCGCCCAGCTGTTCCACCTGGACACCCCGGCCTACGCGGCGGTCGACTCCAGCGTCGCGCTGGCGCAGGACGCGCCGGCGACGCGGGGCTTCAAGGCGCTGGTCAACGCTGTCCTGCGCCGGCTCGGCCGCGAAGGCCCGAAGACCGCAACGCCGGCCGACTTTGCGCCGCCGTGGCTGTTCGCCCGCTGGCGCGCCGCCTTCGGCGAGGCGAACGCCGCCGCCATCGCCGCGCAGATCGCCTTCGAGCCGGCCACCGATCTGACGCCGCGCGATCCCGCCGACGCGCCGGCCCTCGCCGAGGCGCTGGAGGCGACGCTGCTCCCCGGCGGATCGCTGCGCCGGGTCGGTCACGGCCGGATCGAGGAATGGCCGGGGTTCGAGGAAGGCCGCTGGTGGGTGCAGGACTTCGCCGCCGCGATCCCCGCCCGGCTCATCGCCGCGCAACCCGGCGAGAGCGTGCTCGACCTCTGCGCCGCGCCTGGCGGCAAGGCGCTGCAGCTCTGCGCCGCCGGCGCGAAGGTCACCGCGGTCGATCGCTCGGGCCAGCGGCTCGGCCGCCTCGCCGACGGCCTCGCCCGCACCGGCCTTGCCGCCGAGGTGGTCGCGGCCGACGCCGAGACCTGGGACGATCCGCGCCAGTTCGACGCCGTGCTGCTCGACGCCCCCTGCACCGCCACCGGCACCTTCCGCCGCAATCCGGACGTGCTCTGGACCCTGCGCCCGCCCGACGTCGCCAAGGTCGCCGATGTGCAGTCCCGCCTGCTCGACGCCGCCGCCCGCCGCGTGAAGCCGGGCGGGCGCCTCGTCTACTGCGTCTGCTCGCTGGAGCCGGAGGAGGG
Source organism: Caulobacteraceae bacterium (assembly GCA_035604515.1). Classification (GTDB taxonomy): domain Bacteria; phylum Pseudomonadota; class Alphaproteobacteria; order Caulobacterales; family Caulobacteraceae; genus Acaudatibacter. Next base: position 32,032 of record DATNIH010000040.1, read on the forward strand.
CGAGGCCCAGGCGCGTGCGTTCCTGAAGCGCCATGCGGACTTTGCGACGCTGCCCGCCAAGCCCGGCGAAGGCGGCGCACCGGCGGCAAGCGTCACAAAGGAAGGCTGGCTGCGCCTGCTGCCGCACCAGCTGGAGGGCGGCATGGACGGGTTCTCCGTGGCGCGGTTCATTCGCAGGGGCGCCTGACGCCGCCATCCTTGCCGCGACTCCGCCCGGAGGTTAAGCCCAGCGCATGGCCCGTCCCGTCCCGATCATCGCGCCCTCGATCCTGGCGGCGGACTTTGCGCGGCTGGGCGAGGAGGCCAGGGCGGTCGAGGCGGCGGGCGCCGACTGGCTGCATGTCGACGTGATGGACGGCCACTTCGTGCCCAACATCACCATCGGCCCCGATGTGGTGAAGGCGCTGCGGCCCCACGTCTCGATCCCGATGGACGTCCATCTGATGATCTCGCCGGTCGATCCCTACCTGGAGGCGTTCCGCGACGCCGGCGCCGACCTGATCACCATCCATCCCGAGGCCGGGCCGCACCTCAACCGCAGCCTCAAGCATATCCGTCACATCGGCGCGAAAGCGGGGGTGGCGTTCGACCCGTCGACGCCGCCCGAGGTGATCGAGTGGATGCTGGACGACGTCGACCTGGTGCTGGTGATGTCGGTCAATCCCGGCTTCGGCGGCCAGAGCTTCATGCCCTCGCAAATGGCCAAGATCGCCCGGCTGCGGCAGATGATCGACGCCTCCGGCCGCGACATCGTCTTGGAAGTCGACGGTGGGGTGACGCCGCAGACCGCGGTCAGCTGCCTCGAGGCCGGCGCCACCGCGCTGGTGGCGGGCACCGCCGTGTTCCGCGGCGGGCCCGGCGCCTATGCCGCGAATATCCGGGCGTTGAAGGACGCCTGACCCACGTCGGCCATGGCCAGGGCGCCGCACTCCCTTCGCGACCTGACCCGTTGGCCCGTGCTGGCCGCGGCCGCGCTCGGGCGGCAGATGCAGCGCGAGTGGCGCGCGGGGCCCGCCCACCAGCTGGTGATCGGCCGCCCGGCCACGGACGGCCTGGCGATCCGGCCCCGCGACCTGCGGCCGCCCGACGCCAAGGCCGGGGCGCGGCTGCTCGCCGGCGACTTCAGCTTCGTCGGCGAGGCGCTCGACGTGGGACCGGGCGGCGATCCATGGCGTCGCGCGCTGCCCAGCCGGCGCTTCGCCGTCGCCCTGCACGGCTTCGACTGGATCCGCGACCTGATCGCCGCCGGCGACGGCGGCGCCCGCGAGGCGTTGCGGCTTTGGCTGGAGTGGCGCGCTGTATACGGGCGCTACAACGCCTTCGCCTGGTCGGGCGAGGCGCTGGAGCGCCGCGTGTTCAACCTCGCGGCGTCGGCCGCCGTCTTGGCGCCGCTGGTCTCCGACGCCGAGGGCGCGGCGTTCGTGGCCGATCTGGCCCGCCAGGCTCGCCACCTGCTGGGCGAGCCGGACGGCCCGGACCGGGCGGCCGAGCGCGCCGCGGTCGCCGCCCTGGTGGGCGCGGCGCTGAGCGGCAGGGCGGGAGAGGGCCTGCGCGCCAAGGCTCTGCCGCGGCTGGAGCGGCTGCTGCCGCTGGCGGTGCTGCGCGACGGCGTGCACGCCAGCCGCTCGCCCGAGCGCGGCCTGGAGCTGCTGTTCGACCTGCTGGCGCTCGACGACGCCCTTTCCCAGCTCGGCGCGCCGGCGCCGGTCGAGGTGTCGCGCGCCGTCGACCGGCTGAGCGCGGCCACCCGCTTCTTCGTCCTCGGCGACGGCCGCCTGCCGGCGTTTCAGGGCGGTGAGCCGGGATCACCGGTGCGCATCGCCGCGGCGCTGGCGCTCGATGCGGCCGAGCATCCGCCGCCGAAGTCGGTCCCCTACGGCGGCTACCACCGACTGGAGGGGCACGGGATGCAGATCATCGCCGACGCCGGCGAGATCGGCAGTCAGCTGGGGGGCGCCGTCGCCTGCCTGCAGCCGGGCGCGCTCTCTGTGGTCTGCGAAGGCCGGCGCCTGATCGCCGGCTCGGCCTGGTCGGCTAAGGCCGCCGGCGCGCCCGCGTCGCTGCGGCTGCCCGCCGGTGGCTCCTGTTTGGCCCTCGCCGACGCGCTGCCGCTGCCCGCCGCGTGCAAGGCGGAGCGGCAGGAGAGCCCTGACGCGGTCTGGCTTGAATCGTCGCACGACGGCTGGCGCGCGCTTGGCTTCGACTGCACGCGGCGCCTGTTCCTCGACACCGTGGCCGGCGAGTTGCGCGGCGAGGACGTGCTGACCCCGATCGGCCGACCGCGCGGAGGCCCGGTCCAGTTCGCGATCAGCTTCCACCTTGCGCCCGATGTCGCCGCGCAACTCTCGGCCGACGGCAAGAGCGCGCTGCTGCGGCCGGGAGGCCGCGGCCGTGGCTGGCGGCTGCGCGGCGACGCCGCCGGCCTCGACCTCGGCGCCGGCGTCGCCTTCGAAGCCGGCGAGCCGAGGGCGGCGCAGGTGCTGACGATGGTCGGCCTTGCCAGTCCCACCGACAGCGCCCGCATCCGCTGGAAGCTGTCGCGCGACGTGGGCTGACAGCTCCGCTTCCAGTATTGCCCCAATCTTCGGTCATAGCCGGGCGTCAGTCTCGGCTATCCAAGCACACTGGCCGGCGAGTGGCCGCGCCGGGCGCGGCCACGGCTCTGAGCGCGTTCATGGATCGCCGGGACAATGCCCGGCGAAGACCGAATTTGTGGGTGAGTGATCGGAGCGCTTGACTCGCGCACATACTGTGTGCCACACACTGTATAACACACACTATGTGGCGCACACCAGATGCCCGTTGAAGACGACGCGTACGAGAAGCTGAGACTGGAGCTGCGGCGCGGCAGCCTGGTGCTGGCGGTGCTCGCGGCCCTGAAGCAGGAGCGCTACGGCTACACCCTGCGCAAGGAGCTGGCCGACGCGGGCCTGGCGATCGACGAGGGCGCGCTCTACCCGATGCTGCGGCGTCTCGAAGCCCAGGGGCTGCTGACCAGCGAGTGGCGCGAAGAGGAGAAGCGCAACAAGCGCTTCTACCGCCTCTCAACCGACGGCGCGGCCCTGCTCGCGGACCTCGCCGCCGAGTGGCGCGACATCAACGCTTCCCTGAACCGACTGCTCTAACCGACTGCTCTGAGGGCCAAAGCCATGGACCTGATCGACCGCTACCTCGACGCCGTTCGCCTGTTCCTGCCCCGCGATCAGCGCGACGACATCGCCGCCGAACTTCGCGACGTATTGCTTACCCGGCGCGAGGAGCGCGAAGCCGTGCTCGGCCGCCCGCTGACCCGCAAGGAGGACGAGGCGCTGCTACACGACTACGGCCACCCGTTGATCGTCGCGGCGCGCTACCGCCCGGCCCAATACCTGATCGGACCGGAACTCTACCCGATCTACGCCTTCGTGCTGATAATCGTGCTGGCGGCGATCGGCGTCGCCGCGGCCATCACGGGCGTGGTGACTGTGAGCGTCGCCGGCGGCGACATCGCAAAAGGAGTGGGCGCGGCGCTGAACGTCGCCTGGACCGGCGGCTTCGCGGCGGTCGGCGCGGTGACCGTGATCTTCGCCATCCTGCAGCGGACCGGCGCGAGCCAGCGCATCGCGCTCGATTGGAGCATCCGCGACCTGCCGAGGATCACCCGCCGCCGGCCGCGCCAGCCCTGGTTCGAGCACGCGGCCGGCTTGGTGTTCCAGATCGTGTTCTTGTTCTGGTGGGTTGGGCTGATCCGGCTCGGCGCGCCGGCTATCCCGCTGCACACCGGCGGCGCGCTGCATTTCGCCTTCGCGCCGGCGCTGCAGGGCCTCTATCTGCCGGTGTTGGCGCTCGCCGCCGGCGCCATAGCAGTCCATGCGCTGATGCTGGCCGGACGCGACGTGCGATCCGTCGCCCTGGCGCTTGACGCGCTGCTGCAGGCGGCCTTAGCCGGCGTCGCGGGGCTGGCGCTGAGCGCGGGCCATTGGGTCCTGGTGACCGGCGCCGGCATCGACCCGCTGGCGCTCGCCAAGGTCGACCAGGGCGTCAACATCGGCGCCGAGGTCACCCTCATCGTGGTGATCGTTGGGGCCCTCATCCGGATGGGCGCCTCCATCTGGAGGCTCACACGGCGCGATCCGGCTTGAAGGCGAAGGCCAGGCGCCGCACTGGCGTTCGGGCCGCCCACGCCCTATGCTTGGCGAGTCCCACGTGACTGGCGAAGGGTGGATTACCACCGGGGAGCGCGGGGCCAATTTAGAAGCCGCACGCCTGGGCGCCCCCCTCGATCTGGAGCTCGCCATGACTGCGTCCGCCTTCCCACAGCCGCCCGACCTCGTCCCGGTCCGCCGCGCCCTCCTCTCGGTTTCCGACAAGACCGGCCTGGTCGAGACCGCCCAGGCCCTGGCCGCCGCCGGGGTGGAGTTGGTCTCCACCGGCGGCACCCGCGCCGCCATCGCCGCGGCCGGCCTGGCGGTGAAGGACGTCTCGGAGCTGACCGGCTTTCCGGAGATGATGGACGGTCGGGTCAAGACCCTGCACCCGATCGTCCACGGCGGCCTGCTCGGCGTGCGAGATGCGCCCGAACACGCGGCGGCCATGACCCAGCACGGCATCGGCGCGATCGACCTGCTCTACGTCAACCTCTACCCGTTCGAGGCGACCGTCGCCCGCGGCGCCGACTTCGCCGAGTGCGTCGAGAACATCGACATCGGCGGCCCGGCGATGATCCGCTCGGCGGCCAAGAACCACGGCTACGTCGCCGTCTGCACCGCGCCCGAAGACATGGCGGAGGTGGTGGAAGCCTTGAGGTCGGGCGGCACGACGCTGGCGCTGCGCCGCCAGCTCGCCGCCCGCGCCTACGCCCGCACCGCAGCCTATGACGCGGCGATCTCGGCCTGGTTCGCCGGCCAGGTCGCCAAACCCGGCGAAAGTGCTGGCTGGCCGGCCCGCAAGTCGATCGCCGGCGCGCTGAAGCAGACCATGCGCTACGGCGAGAACCCGCATCAGGCGGCGGCGCTCTACACCTTCCCCAATCCCCGCCCCGGCGTCGCCACCGCGCGCCAGCTGCAGGGCAAGGAGCTCAGCTACAACAACATCAACGACACCGATGCGGCGCTGGAGCTGGTCGCCGAGTTCGATCCGGCCGCGAGCGCCGCGTGCGCGATCATCAAGCACGCCAACCCCTGCGGCGTCGCCCTGGGCGCCGACCTGAAGACCGCGTTCGAGCGGGCGCTGCAGTGCGATCCGGTCTCGGCCTACGGCGGCATCGTGGCGCTGAACCGCCGGCTCGACTGGGCCGCCGCGCGCGAGATCGTGCGGATCTTCAGCGAGGTGGTGATCGCCCCGGAAGCCGATGACGACGCCATCGAGGTGTTCAAGCGCCGCAAGGACGTGCGCCTCTTGGTCACCGGCGCGCTGCCCGACCCTCTGGCCAAGGGCGAGACCTTCAAGTCGGTGGCCGGCGGCTTCCTGGTGCAGGGCCGCGACGATGCGCGCCTCACCGCCGCCGACCTGAAGATCGTGACCCAGCGCGCGCCGACCGGGAGTGAGGTGCGCGACATGCTGTTCGCCTTCACCATCGCCAAGCACGTGAAGTCCAACGCCATCGTCTTCGCCAAGGACGGCCAGACCGGCGGCATCGGCGCCGGCCAGATGAACCGGCGCGACAGCGCCCGCATCGCCTCAATGCGCGCCGCCGAGGCCGCCGAGACGGCCGGCCTGCCGGCGTCGCTGGCGGCGGGCTCGGCCTGCGCCTCCGAGGCGTTCTTCCCGTTCGCCGACGGCCTGATCCAGGCCGCGGACGCCGGCGCCACCGCCGTGATCCAGCCCGGCGGCTCGATCCGCGACGCCGAGGTCATCGCCGCCGCCGACGAGCGCGGCGTGGCGATGGCCTTCACCGGCGTGCGGGTGTTCAGGCACTGACTCCCCTCTGCTTGCGGCGGTCCTTCTCCCCTTGCGGGAGAAGGTGTCGCCGAAGGCGACGGATGAGGGGTCGCGCCAGCGGGTGGTGATCGGCGCGTGGCGAGGGCCCGCGCCGACACCCCTCATCCGACCGCTTCGCGGCCACCTTCTCCCGCAGGGGGAGAAGGACGCCGGGCGATCCGGAGATGGGTTCCCGGAGCAGGGTTGACCATCCTTGCGGAAGCCGGCCAGTGCTCCACGCAAACACAGGGGAAGCGCCATGGCCTATGCGCCGTTCGATCTGAAGGGCAAGGTCGCCCTCGTCACCGGGGGCAACAGCGGCATCGGCCTCGGCATGGCCGAAGCGCTGGCGCAGGCTGGCGCCGACATCGTCATCTGGGGCACCAACTCGGCCAAGAACCAAGCCGCCGAGGGCAAGCTCAGCCAGTTTGGCGTGCGGGTGCTGGCGCAGCAGGTCAACGTCGCCGACGAGGCGGCGGTGGTGGCGGCGATGGCCGAGGCGGTCGTCGCCATGGGCCGGGTCGACACGGTGATCGCCAACGCCGGCATCGGCGGCGGCGCGCCGTCGTTTTCGGAGATGAGCCACGACCTGTGGCGTCGGGTGCTGTCAGTGAATCTCGACGGCGTCTTTTTCACGACGCGCGAGGCCTGCAAGCACATGGTCGAGCGCGCCAAGACGGGCGATCCTGGCGGCTCGATCATGGTCACCTCGTCGTTGTCGGCCATCTCCGGCGCCCCGCGCAACGAGGCCTACGCATCGGCCAAGGGCGCGGTGATCACCATGGTCAAGGCGATCGCGGTCGAGCACGCCCGCTACGGCGTGCGCGCCAACGCCATCCTGCCCGGCTGGATCGCCACCGAGATGACCGCGGGCGCCCAGGGCTCGGACGTGTTCAACGAGCGCGTGATCGGCCGGGTCCCGTCCCGCCGCTGGGGCCAGCCGGAGGATTTCGGCGGCATCGCCGTCTACCTCGCCTCCGACGCCTCGCGGTACCACTCCGGCGACAGCGTGATCATCGACGGCGGCTACCACGTGTTCTGAGGCAGTTCGCCCTCAGCTGTGGTTCTTGAGGAAGTCCTCGGGGTTGTCGACGAAGCTGTCGAAGTCGTGCAGGCAGTCCATCCAGGTGCTGAGCGGGCTGGTCAGGTCGTCCTCGTCGGTGTTGCTGGTGACCGAGATCGAGTACCAGATGTTCGGCGTGTTATCCTTGTCGAGGTAGGCCGGACAGTAGAGCGTCCAGCGGTTCCAGCGATTGACCTGGTCGACCGTCGGCTTCTTCGAATCCCACGAGGCGCCCAGCAGCATGGTCTTGCAGTAGGTGCGGTCGTCGTCGCAGGTCTGGAAGTGGACGTCGAAGAAGATGTTGCCGACCTGACCGTCGAAATAGATCTTCCCGTCATCGCCTTTCTTCAGCTGACCGCTGGCGCCGTGCGCCGTGACGAAGGTGGCGATATCGGCCGAGCGCCGCGCGTCGAACCCGGCGGCGTGCGCCGCACCCGCCGTCGTCAGCGCCAGCGCCAAGCCGGCCAACCAATATCGCGTCATCTCAACCCCCAAAGCGACTGCGCCCAAGCTAAGCCCGCGGCGGCCCTCCGCGCAACGCGCCATGGCGGGGCGTCCACCGAAAGGATAAGCTGCGCCGAATGGTCGGGGAGGTTGTCGTGCCGGGTATTATTGTACTGGTCCTACTAGGCGTGGCGCTTGTGGTCACGTTCTCGGCGATCAAGACCGTGCCGCAGGGCTTCGAGTACACGGTGCAACGCTTCGGCCGCTACACCCGCACCCTCAAGCCCGGCATCGCCATCCTGACCCCGTTCGTGGAGACGGTGGGCCGGCGCATCAGCATGATGGAGCAGGTGCTGCCGGTGCCGCAGCAGGAGGTGATCACCAAGGACAACGTCGGCGTCCAGGTCGACGCCATCGTGTTCATCCAGGTGATGGACGCCGCGGCGGCCGCCTACCGCGTGGCCAACCTCCAGGGCGCCATCACCCAGCTGACCATGACCAATCTGCGCACCGTGGTCGGCTCTATGGAGCTCGACGAGGTGCTCTCCAACCGGGAGCACATCAACACCCGGCTGCTGGCCGTGATCGACGAGGCGACCAGCCCCTGGGGGGTCAAGGTGGCGCGGATCGAGATCAAGGACCTGCAGCCGCCGCCGGACATCACCAACGCCATGACCCGGCAGATGAAGGCCGAGCGCGAGCGGCGCGCGGTGATCACCGAGGCGGAGGGCGAGCGGCAGGCCGCGATCACCCGGGCCGAGGGCGCCAAGCAGTCGGCGATCCTGCAGGCCGAGGGCCGCAAGGAAGCCGCCTTCCGCGACGCCGAGGCGCGCGAACGCTCCGCCGCCGCCGAAGCGCAGGCGACCAAGGTGGTCTCCGACGCGATCGAGGGCGGCAGCGTCAACGCGCTGAACTACTTTGTCGCGCAGAAGTACGTCGAGGCGTTCGGCAAGCTGGCGGAATCGAACCAGCAGCGCACGGTGATCGTGCCGGCCGACTTCGCCGGCATCTCGGGCTCGATCGCCGGGGTGCTGGAACTGGTGCGCAGCGCCCAGGGCGGCCCGGTCCCGCCGCCCGCGCCGAGGCCGCCTGCGGCGCCCAGGCCGCCGGCCGGGAGCTGACGCCATGGATCAAGCGCAGGCCTTCTTCTTCGCCCATCCGTTCTGGGCCTGGATCGCCATCGGCGGCGTGTTCCTGATCGGCGAGCTGCTCACCGGATCCGGCTGGCTGCTCTGGCCGGCGGCGGCGGCGGCGGTGGTCGCCGTGACCAGCCAGTTCGTCGATCTCGGCTGGCCAAAGGAGATCGTGCTGTTCGTCGCGGCGGCCGTGGTCTTCACCTACCTCGGCCGCCGGTTCCTGCGACCGGCGCCCAAGGGGACGGGCGATATCAACGATCAGACCCAGCGCGTGGTCGGCCAGGAAGGGGAGGCGGTTTCGGCGTTCAAGGCGGGGCTCGGCCGCGTCTTCGTCGATGGCAAGGAATGGGCCGCCGAGCTCGACGGCGGCGGCGACCTGGCCCCGAAGTCAAAAATCCAGGTGCTGGAAATCCTCGGCGGCGCCCGGCTGAAGGTGAAGGCGGAGTAGGCAGCCGTTGCGAGAGCGCGATCTCGGCGCGCGCCGCTGCCCTGACGAGCAAACAAGTTCGGCCAGACCGACCTCCGGCTACTTCTTCGCCAGCGCTGCGAGCTGTTCCTGCATCGCGGCCATCTGCTTGCGCAGCTCTGCCAGGTCGTCCTTGGCGGGCTCGGGGGAGGCGGGCTGGGCCGGCGTCGTCGCCTCGCCCTCGCCGGCGTGGAACGGGAAGGGCGAGAACATCTTCATCGCCCGGTCGAACAGGGCCAGGTTCTGGCGAATCTGCTCCTCATAGGCGCCGATGCCGGCCGGGTTGAGCGTCGAGAACTGCGTGCGCAGCCGCTCCTGCTGACGGATGAAGCTGTCCAGCGAAAGTTCGAGGTAGCTCGGCAGGAAGGCCTGCATCTGATCGCCGTAGAAGCGGATCAGCTGGCGCAGGAACTGGATCGGCAGCAGGCTCTGGCCGCTGCTCTCCTCCTCGAAGATGATCTGGGTCAGCACCTTGCGGGTGATGTCCTCGCCGGTCTTGGCGTCGTAGACCACGAAGTCGACGCCCTCGCGCACCATCCCGGCGAGGTCGTCGAGGGTGATGTAGGTGCTGGTCGCCTTGTTGTAGAGCCGCCGGTTGGCGTACTTCTGGATCACCACCTTGCCGTCGGACGCGGGCTTTCGCGCTTGGCCCTGATCGGTCATCTCTTCCCCGTTTCCCCCCGGTAAGCGCCTTTTTTCGCACTGCGGCGCCGCGCATGCAAACTCAGCGTGAACCTTGAGTCAAATTTACCGCGACTGAGCGGCGGGGAGTGACGCGGCCGCGCTCAGGGGGCATATGGTTTCAAGCCCTTGAAGGAGGCTCCCCATGAACGACATCGTCATCGTGTCCGCCCAGCGCACGCCCGTAGGCTCGTTCAACGGCGCGCTCGCCAGCCTGCCCGCGCACGACCTCGGCCGGATCGCGATTCAGTCCGCGGTCGAGCGGGCCGGCATCCAGCTCACCGACGTCGATGAGGTGATCCTGGGCCAGGTGCTGCAGGCCGGCGCCGGACAGGGCCCCGCCCGCCAGGCCTCGGTCAACGCCGGCGTTCCGGTGGAAAGCCCGGCCTGGAGTGTCAACCAGCTCTGCGGCTCGGGCCTGCGCGCGGTGGCGCTCGGCGCGCAGCAGATCGCGGCGGGCGATGCGAAGATCGTCGTCGCCGGCGGCCAGGAGAGCATGAGCCAGTCGCCGCACGCGCAGAACCTGCGCAACGGCCAGAAGATGGGCGACCTCGCCTTCGTCGACACCATGATCAAGGACGGGCTGTGGGACGCGTTCCACGGCTACCACATGGGTCAGACCGCCGAGAACATCGCCGCGCGCTGGCAGATCACCCGCGAAGACCAGGACCGCTTCGCCGTCGCCTCGCAGAACAAGGCCGAGGCGGCGCAGAAGGCCGGCCGGTTCAAGGGCGAGATCGCGCCGGTGACCATCAAGGGCCGCAAGGGCGACACCGTCGTCGCCGACGACGAATACATCCGCGCGGGCGTCACGCTGGACAGCATCGCCGGACTGCGCCCCGCCTTCGCCAAGGACGGCACCGTGACGGCCGCCAACGCTTCCGGCCTCAACGACGGCGCCGCGGCCCTGGTGCTGATGACCGCCGACGAAGCCAGCCGCCGCGGCCTCAAGCCGCTGGCCCGGATCGCCTCGTGGGCCCACGCCGGCGTGCCGCCCGAGATCATGGGCACCGGTCCGATCCCGGCGACCCAGAAGGCGCTCGAGAAGGCCGGCTGGAAGGTCTCCGACCTCGACCTGATCGAGAGCAACGAGGCCTTCGCCGCCCAGTCGCTCAGCGTGGTGCGCGAGCTCGGCCTCGACCCGGCCAAGGTCAACGTCAACGGCGGCGCCATCGCCATCGGCCACCCGATCGGCGCCTCCGGCGCCCGCATCCTCACCACTCTGCTGCACGAGATGCAGCGCTCCGGCGCCCGCAAGGGCCTCGCGACGCTCTGCGTCGGCGGCGGCATGGGCGTGGCGATGACGGTCGAAGCGATGTGAGCGACTGCCTTCTCCCCTTGCGGGAGAAGGTGTCGACGTAATCGACGGATGAGGGGTCGCGCCGGCGCCTCACCCCTCATCCGACCCGCTCCGCGGGCCACCTTCTCCCGCAAGGGGAGAAGGGCAAGAAAAGGAGGAAGAGCATGACCAGGGTGGCCTTCGTCACGGGCGGCACGCGCGGCATTGGGCGGGCGATCAGCGCCAGACTGCGCGCCGCCGGCTACAAGGTGGCCGCGGGTTACGCCGGCAACGAGGTGGCGGCGCAGAGCTGCTCCGACGAGCTCGGCGTCTTCTGCGTGAAGGGCAACGTCTCGTCGTTCTCCGACTGTGTCGAGGCGGTGAAGAAGGTCGAGGCCGAGCTCGGCCCGATCGACACCCTGGTCAACAACGCCGGCATCACCCGCGACGCGGTGCTGCACCGCATGACCGAGGAGCAGTGGAGCGAGGTGATCCGCGTCAACCTCGCCTCGATCTTCAACATGACCCGCAACGTCATCGAGGGCATGCGCGAGCGCAACTTCGGCCGCATCGTCAACATCTCGTCGATCAACGGCCAGAAGGGCCAGATCGGCCAATCCAACTATTCGGCCGCCAAGGCCGGCATGATCGGCTTCACCAAAGCGCTGGCGCAGGAGAACGCCAAGAAGGGCATCACCGTGAACGCGATCGCGCCGGGTTACATCGACACCGAGATGGTCTCGGCGGTGCCGCAGAACGTGCTGGAGCAGATCATCGCCGCGATTCCGGTCGGGCGCCTCGGCATGGCCGACGAGATCGCCCGCTGCGTCGCCTTCCTGGCGGCGGAAGAAGCCGGTTATATTACCGGCTCGACGCTGACGGTAAACGGCGGTCAATACATTACCGGCTAGTAAGGCGTCCAAAAAGCGCCCCACTCGCGGGGCATTGACGTGGGGAATGGCGGCGCCGTTGACGGCATTCCGTATGGTTCTGACGTGCGCCGTCGGCCTATTGGCCGCGGCGTTTTCGTCGTTCGCGGCCGCTGCGCCGGTCTCGCTGCTGCGCGAAGCCTACACCGCCGCGCACATCGGCGGCGAGAAGGCCGGCCAGCCGCTGACCGCGCGTTACGAGATGGATGAAGGCGGCGCCTTCGTGCTCGACCGCTCGACCATCAAGCCGCTGTTGAAGTTCGACGACGACCCGGAGATCTGGGCGCTGCAGCCGGCCCCAGGTCCCCGGGGCGATGTGATCTACCGCAACGATGTCGGCGAGCCGATGGTGCGCGCGACCCGGCTGGGCGGCATGACCGTCTTCACCCCGAAGCGGCCGGATGGCTCGGCCGCCGCCTTCGACGGCGCTTCAGCGCCGCTGCGGGTGCCGTCGCTGAGCCCGGCGGCGCTGTTCCGCACCTTCTACCAGGCGAGCTTGCGCGCCAGCCGTGCGGCCGGCCACCAGATTGCCTTCGAGACGCTGCAGGACGCCGATCCGATCACCGCCGCGCCGGTGGCCGATGCGGCCACCGTCGCCAGCGAGGCGCTGGTCGATATCGCCGTGCTGCCCGGTGGCCGCGCGGTGCTGGGCCATGTCGTCGATGTCGCCGTCGCCCAGGGCTCAAAGCCGGCCGTGGTGCTGCAAAAGGGCGTGCTCACCGTCACCATCGTCGCCAACGAAGGCGTGTTCGGCCGCCCGTCGTCACGCCGGATCGAGCGCGTCGCCTGGACGCGGTAGGGGCGTCTCGCCGCTAGCGAAGGTCCCGCCAGCACGGCGCCTCAGTCCCCGGCCAGGCCGTCGCCTCGAACACCCCCCGCGCGATCGCCCGAGCCAGGCAGTCGGCCGCCAGGGCGCCCAGCCGCGCAACGTCGGCCAGCCGGCGCTCGCCGAGCGGTCGCTTGCCGGTGGCGAAGGCGAACACGATGTCGCCGTCGAACGGGGCGTGGGCCGGGCGGATGGCGCGGGCGAGGCCGTCCTGGGCCATGATCGCGAGCCGCTTGGCCTCGGCCGGCGTCAGCGCCGCGTCGGTGGCGACGCAGGCGATGGTGGTGTTGGTGCGCTCGCCGGCCAGCGCGCTCGTCGCCGGCCCCTTGGCCAGGCCCCAGTCGTCGGGGGCGGCCACGAGCCCCGTCGAACCCAGGCCGCCGAACTCGTCCGCGATCTCGTAGGGCGCCGCCCAGAAGGTGCGGCCGCCCGGCGCGATCACAGAGCCGAAGCTGTTCACCGCCACGATTGCGCCGACGGTGAAGCCGCCCTGGCTGACCGCCGAGACCGAGCCAACGCCGCCCTTCAGCCCGCCGGCCATGGCGCCGGCGCCGGCGCCCGCCGTGCCGAGCGCGAACCGCGTCCCCGCGGCCCGCAACGCCGCCGCCCCAAGCTCGCGATAGGGCGGCGCCTCGCCCCAATCCTTCGCGCCGCCGTTGCCGAGATCGTAGAGGATCGCCGCCGGCACGATCGGCGAGACGGGCGCGCCGATCGCCGCGGTCCGGTAGCCGCGCCCGGCCGCGCCCAGCACCGCCGTAACCCCGTCCGCCGCCGCCAGGCCGTAGACCGAGCCGCCGGACAGCACGACCGCGTCCGCTGCATCGACCAGGTTCTCCGGCGCCAGCACGTCGGTCTCGCGGGTCCCCGGGGCGCCGCCGCGGACGTCGACCGCGCAGACCGCGCGATCGTCGGCCACGATCACGGTGACGCCGCTGCGCGCCGCATCGTCCTGCGCCTGTCCGACGCGCAGGCCGGCCACGTCGGTGATCAGATTGAGGGGACCGGGGGCGGCGAGGTTCATCGCCGCTTGCTAGAAGCCGCCGGCTTTGTTGTCCACGACCGCATCGCGCCTATGTTGCGAGGCATAAACCAAGTAGGCCCGAGGGGATGAGCTTGATGAAGCGCCTGATCGCGGGGCTCGCCGCCCTGATGGCCCTGATCGGCGCGGCCGTGCAGGCCGATCCGGTCGCGCCGCGCGGCCCCCTGGCGCCGCACGCGATGGTCGCCGCGGCCAATCCGCTCGCCGCCAACGCCGGCCTCAAGGTGCTGCAGAACGGCGGCTCGGCGATGGACGCGGCCGTGGCGGTGCAGATGGTGCTGGCGCTGGTCGAGCCGCAGAGCTCCAGCCTCGCAGGCGGCGCCTTCATGGTCTACTTCGACGGCAAGACCCACAAGCTCACCGCCTACGACGGCCGCGAGGTCGCCCCGGCCGGCGCGACGCCGGCGCTGTTCCTGAAGGACGACGGCACGCCGCTCGGCTTCGGCCAGGCGATCGTCTCCGGCCACTCCGCCGGCGTGCCGGGCGCGATCGCCATGCTCTACCTGGCGCACAAGGAACACGGCCGGCAGCCCTGGGGCTCGCTGTTCGCCGACGCCGAGAAACTGGCCGACAACGGCTTCAACGTCAGCCCGCGCCTGGCCGGCATGATCGCCAGCCCGTTCCCGCCGCAGAACAAGCAGCCAGACACGATCCACTATTTCAGCAACGCCGACGGGACGCGGATGAAGGCCGGTGATCTGCTGGTCAACCACGCCTACGCCGCCACCCTGCGCAAGCTCGCCGCCGAAGGCCCGCGGGCCATCCTGACCGGACCGATCGCGGCCGACATCGTCAAACGCCTGCACGAAGACCCGCTGCCCAGTTCGATGACGCTGGCCGACCTCGCCGCCTACAAGCCGCACGAAGGCGCCGCGCTCTGCCGGCCCTACCGCGTCTACCTCGTCTGCTCCGATCAGGCGCCGTCGGGCGGCATGGCCGTGCTCGAGGCGCTGGGCCTGCTGGAACACACCGACATCGCCACCCGCGGCCCGAGCGACCCGCAGGCGTGGCTGGAGATCGCCGAGGCCGAGCAGTTGATGTACGCCGACCGCGACACCTACGAGGGCGACCCAGCCTTCGTCTCGGTGCCGGTCGCGGGCCTGCTCGATCCGGCCTATCTCGCCGAGCGCGCCAAGCTGATCGGCGATGCCGCCTTCGCCAAGCCGCCCGCGCCCGGCCAGCCCGCCGGGGCGCCGAAGGTGGGGCTCGACGCCACCGCCGAGCCGGGCGGCACCTCGCACTTCGTCATCGTCGATTCGGCCGGCGACGTGGTCTCGATGACCACGACGGTCGAAAGCATCTTCGGCGACGGCCGGATGGTCGACGGCTTCTTTCTCAACAATCAGCTCACGGACTTTTCCTTTAGTCCCAAGACGCCTGGCGGCCTGCCGATCGCCAACGCCGTCGCTTCCGGCAAGCGCCCGCGTTCGTCGATGGCCCCAATCGTCGTGCTCGACCACAAGGGTAACTTCGTCGCCGCCGTCGGCTCGCCCGGCGGCAACGCCATCCCGTCCTATGTGATCAAGACCCTCGTCGCCGTGCTGGACTGGCGCATGTCGATGCAGGACGCCTCGGCGCTGCCCAACCTGATCGCCCGCGGCGGCTCGATCCAGAGCGAGCCGAAGCGCTATGCGCCCGGCGTGGTCGACGCGCTGGCCGCCAAGGGCCTGAAGGTGAGCCCCGGCTTCGCCGCCGAGGGCTCCGGCATCCACGGGATCATCAAGCGGGACGGCGGCTACGAAGGCGGCGCCGATCCCCGCCGCGAGGGCGTGGCGGTGGGGTACTAGGACGGTAGCTCAGCGGCGCCAAACAGCGCTTCAGTTCTTCCAACTGTCCTGAAGCTCCACCGCCGGTCCCTGCCAGGTCCAGCGCATCGGGCTCTGAAATCCGTCGCACTTGGGCGGGCCATGTAGGTTGAACGTCTCTTTCGCCCGCTCTTCCCCGACGCACCGCCAAGGTCCGGCGGTGGAAGGCTTTGCACCGCAGTGGGCGATCGCGTCCGCGCTCGAGCGGGCGACCTCGCGATGTCCGGGGCACGGCTTGGGCCTCTCACCGCCCACCGCAGCGGTGGTCAGGCCGGCCGCTGCGGCCGCGACTGCGGCCGCCAGAACCATCGTCGCCATCCGCATTGACGCCCCCTTGTCACCGCATCGTCATCCGTACGGTAACACGGTTTCGCTCGCGCGGCCGCGACCCAGAGCGATCGATCGCCCTTGCACAGCCGAGCTTTTCGTTCGTTGGTTTGCGGTCGAGGTGGAGAGCGGAACCAATGGTGGCTTTGGAAGCGCGCGGCGACGCCGTGCAACGGGCGACGGCGCTCTATGACGTGATCAGCGCGCAGGCCGAGGCCGGGGAGCGTCTCGGGCGCCTCACCGACGTGGTGGCGACTTCGTTGCTGGACGCCAAGCTTCTGGCGATCCTCAATCCGGAGCGCCATGGCGGGCTGGGCGGGAGCTGGCGCGACTTCTATGGCGCCGTCGAAGCCGTCGCCCGCGCCGATGGATCGGCGGGCTGGTGCGTCTCGGTCTGCAACGCGATCAACCACACGCTCTTGCTCGGTCTGCCGGCCGAGGGGCGGGACGAGGTGTTCGGCGCCGGTCCGTCCTCATGCTGGGCCTCGCTGATTCCGAAGGCCGTTGCGACGCCGGAAGCGGGCGGCTTTCGCGTGTCCTGTCCCGGCACGTTCGGCTCCGGCAGTTCGATCTCAAGCTGGGTGATGGTCGCCGCCAACACCGGCGATCCCGGCGAAGGACGCTACCGGGCCTTCGTGATCCCCAAGGCGGAGGTGGAGATCAAGCCGGGCAGCTGGGACGTCATGGGCCTGCGCGCCACCGCCAGCATCGACTACGCCATCACCGACCGGTTCGTGCCGGCGCGGCGGAGCTGGGAGTATGCCTGGTCGAGCGCCGAACCTGCCGGCCCGCTATCGGCGCTCGCCGCGGCTCGGCTCAACGCGATCGGCCTCACGGCGTTTGCATCGGGGGGGGGGCAGCGAGCGCTGCACGAGCTAATCGCGTCCGCCACCAGGACCAGACGCACGGTGGCCGAAGGCCTGCAGGCGGAAGACAGTGTGGTGCAGTCCGGCATAGGCGAACTCGACGGCCGCATGAAAGCCGGCAGAACGCACCTGCTGGGCCTGGTGTCAGCGGTGGAGGAACGGGCGGCCGAGGGTCGCGTCATGAGCCCTCAGGAGGGCCTGGAGCTGTCGCAGGCTTGCCTGACGCTGGCGAGGGCGGCGCGGGACATGGTGGTCTTCGCCTTCGACCACGTCGGCACGTCCGCGGTCTATGCCCGCCATCCGCTGCAACGCTGCCTGCGCGACATCTTCACCGGGCTCAAGCACGTCGCCTTCACGCCGGCGTTCATGGGCCTGGTCGGCCGGCAGCAGCTGGGCCTCCAGTCCTCCAGAACCGTGCTCTGAAAGCCGCCCTGGCGGCCTGACGGGCTCAACGCACTAGCCAGTCGTCCGGCCACCGTCGATAGTCGAGGTTGTCGATACCTCGGGCATGCAGCGAAGGTGCTCGGATGGGCCGTCGAGTGACAGCATGGCGAAACTTGCTTGCAGCGGTGGCCTGCGCCGCCGCCGTTGGGGCCTGCAGTCGAGCGGCCGATCCCGGAACGGTCATCGCTGAAGCCGATGCGCCTCATATGAAGCCAGGATTGTGGCGCCAGTCTTATAGTTTCGACGGCGCGCCAACCGCCACCCGGGTGCTATGCAGCTCCGGCGGTTCGCTCGCGCCCCCGAGACTGGGCGGCGTATGCAGCAAGTATGAGTTGCGACGCACGGCGGCCGGCGGCCTCATAGCCGACGCGGTCTGCACGCAGGACGGTTTGACCGCGACCATGCACTCGGAAGACACTGGCGACTTCAGCCGTCACTTCACGGAAGACAATTCGATCACCAACGGCTTTCCAGGTCAGCCGCCACAGACGTCCCGCGGCCATCTCGACACCGAGTACCTCGGCCCTTGTCCCTCCGGCGCGAAGCCCGCCCAGCCCGCCGGGTAGCGGCCACACAAGTGGCGCGTCGACGTCGGCGGCTCAGTACCGATAGTGGTCCGGCTTGAACGGGCCCTGGGTCGGGACGCCGATGTAGTCGGCCTGGTCCTTGGAGAGCTGGGTCAGTTTCGCGCCCAGCTTGGCCAGGTGCAGCATGGCGACCTTCTCGTCGAGGTGCTTGGGCAGCACGTGGACCGTGGTGCCGTAGCGGCCGCCGTTGGTCCACAGCTCGATCTGGGCCAGGGTCTGGTTGGTGAAGCTGGCGCTCATCACGAAGCTGGGGTGGCCGGTGGCGTTGCCGAGGTTCACCAGCCGCCCCTCGGAGAGCACGATGATCTTCTTGCCGTCCGGGAACTCGACGTGGTGGACCTGCGGCTTGATCTCGTCCCAGCGGTAGTTGCGCAGGGCGCTGATCTGAATCTCGCTGTCGAAGTGGCCGATGTTGCAGACGATGGCGTTGTGCTTCATCCGCCGCATGTCTTCGAGCTTGATCACGTCCTTGTTGCCAGTCGCGGTGACGAAGATGTCCGAGGTCTCGACCGCGTCGTCGAGGGTCTGCACTTCGTAGCCCTCCATCGCCGCCTGCAGCGCGCAGATCGGATCGATCTCGGTGACGATCACCCGCGCGCCGCCCTGGCGCAGTGACGCCGCCGAGCCCTTGCCGACGTCGCCGTAGCCGCAGACCACCGCCACCTTGCCGGCCAGCATCACGTCGGTGCCGCGGCGGATGGCGTCGACCAGGCTCTCGCGGCAGCCGTAGAGGTTGTCGAACTTCGACTTGGTGACGCTGTCGTTGACGTTGATGGCCGGGAACGGCAGCTCGCCGCGCTCGGCCATCTGGTAGAGCCGGTGCACGCCGGTGGTGGTCTCTTCGGACACGCCCTTAATGGACTCGCGGATCGCCGAATAGAAGCCGGGCTTCTCCTTCAGATAGCGCTTCATCACCGCATAGAGCGCCTCTTCCTCCTCGTTGTTCGGGTGGTCGAGGAGGGTGGGATCCTGCTCGGCCTTGGGGCCGAGCACGCACAGCAGGGTGGCGTCGCCGCCGTCGTCGAGGATCAGGTTCGGGTAGCCGCCGCCCGTCCACTCGAAGATTTTGTGGGCGTAGTCCCAGTACTCCGGCAACGTCTCGCCCTTCACCGCGAACACCGGCGTGCCGGTCACCGCGATGGCGGCGGCGGCGTGGTCCTGGGTGGAGAAGATGTTGCACGAGGCCCAGCGCACTTCCGCGCCGAGGGCCTGCAGCGTCTCGATCAGCACCGCGGTCTGGATGGTCATGTGCAGGGAGCCGGCGATCCGCGCGCCCTTCAGCGGCTGATCCTTGTGGAACTCGGCGCGCACCGCCATCAGGCCGGGCATCTCGGTCTCGGCGATCTCGATTTCCTTGCGGCCCCAAGCGGCGAGGGAGACGTCTTTGATGATGTAGTCGGCCACGGCGTCGGCTCCTTGTTGCGCGAGGCTCTATAGACGGCGCGGCGCGGCGCTGCAACGGGATATAAAGGAAGCTTTATGTGGTGCTCCTCCCAACGTCCTTCTCCCCCTGCGGGAGAAGGTGGCGGGCGCTTGCCCGCCGGATGAGGGGTCGCGCCGGCGTCGGCCGACTCTGCCACTGTGCAATTGGGCAAATTCAGCGTGACCCCTCATCCGTCGGCTTCGCCGACACCTTCTCCCGCAAGGGGAGAAGGACGGCCATCGCCTACTTCCAGAACGGCTTGGCGGCCCCGAACGCCGCAATCGCGGCTTCGGCGCGGTCGGTGAGGGGGCCGACGCGGGCTCTCTGGGCGCCGGTGATGCGGCCGGCGACGAAAGCGGAGTCGGTCTCGGCTCTGCCGGGACTGGCTGCGGCCTCATGCGCCAGACGCTCGCCGACGGCGATATCGTTGAGGTCGCCCAGCGCGTCCTGCACCTCCTTCAGCGCCTCGATGAAGGCCTTCGCACGCTTCGGCCGCTCGAACAGGCCGGCGAAGGCGTCGGCGGCGTAGCGCAGCTTCTTGGCCTCGATGCGCAGCTTGTGGCGCGCAGCCGGATCGAGTTGGCGCAACTTGCCGCCGTGCTTGGCGATCTTGCGGCGGCGACGTGAGAGCTCGTCGACGGCGAAGCGGCGGATCGGCCGCTCGCGCCGGGCGGCGGCCTTCTCGGCGATGGTCCAAGGCCCGGTCTCGATCCAGACCAGCAGGTCGAGCAACAGGCGGCGGAAACGCTCGCTCTCCACGGCGCCCGCCGCCCGGACGTAGGCCATGCGCCGGGCGCCGCGCAGCCTCACGCCCAGGCCCTTCAACCCCTCGGCGTCCTCCTTCTGCGCGACCGCGGCGCGGTAGTCGCCGTGCAGCAGCACATCGAGGTTGCGCGCCGCGTCGAGCTCGCCGGTCAGCCACTTCAGCTCGGCCTTGATCGCCGGCAGGCGGGCGTCGGCCACCACGTCCTTGAAGCTGGTGATCAGGCTGCGCAAACGGCGCAGCGCCACCCGCAGCTGGTGGATCACCTCGGGACTGGCGCGGTAGCGCAGCCGCTCGGCGTTGGTGGTGATCTGGCGCAGGCAGGCCCTGGCCACGGCCTGGAACGCCTGGCCAGCGTGGAGTTGCGCGCTCAGCGGCGGCGGCTCGAACTTGTGGGCGTAGGAGCGCGGCGGGCGGGCCAGCGCCGCGCCGCGGGCGGCCTTCGTGGTGAAGGACAGCGTCAGGTCGCCGGTCCCGGCGAGGCGTCTGGCCAGCGCGAACAGACCCCATTGCGGTCCGGCCTTCAGCTCCAGCTCCAGCTCGGCGAAGGCGGCTTCCTGACCCTTGGCCTTGGCCACCCCCTCGTCGAACGCGAGCTCGATTCGGGTCTCGCCCTCGACCACGTCGACGGTGCGGCGCTTCACCTCCACCACATAGACCGGCGCCAGCTTGGCCTTGGCGAGGAGGCGCGCGGCCGGGGTCGACTTCAGCGCGGCCAGATCCGGCGTCGCACCCTTGACCCTTGTCTCCCACTCGCCGCGCGTGAGCGCTCCGTCCCCGCCGTCCTTCAGCGTCTGGGTGTACTGGTCGCCGGAGCGCCGCACCCGAAGCGCCAACTTGGCCCGGCGCAGCGCGCCCTTCTCGGTGTCGAAATAGGTCGAGACCAGCTGGCGCGGCGCGGCGTCGGCGAGCGGCTCGATCCCGGGCGCGAGCGCCAGCATCGCAGCCACCTCGGCCGCCCGGTTCGCCGGGATGGCGAACTTCATTTCGATCTCGCGGGGCGTATCGGCCATGGTTCGAACCGCCGTTGGCGTTGGCGGGCCTCCTAGCACGCCGGCTACGCCGGACCGAACTGCGGAGACCTACGTAAGGTCCCGCGCATCGCCGCCGTCTAGCGATCTTCCTCGAAACGGTTGCTCACCAGCTCGGCCAGGGCGTCGACGGCGGCCTGCGCCTCGGCGCCCTCGGCGCGGATGGTGATGTGGCTGCCGGGGCCGGCCGCCAGCATCATCAGGCCCATGATCGAGCGGGCGTCGACGGTCGCCCCGTCCTTGGTGACGGTGACCTCGGCGTCGAAGGTGGCGGCGAGCTTGACGAATTTGGCGGACGCACGAGCGTGCAATCCGCGCTCGTTGGCGATCTCCACCGAGGTTTCGGCGGCCATGGGCCCTATTTCTCGCCCGACAGCACGTAGGAGGCGACGGAAATGTACTTGCGGCCGGCTTCTTGCGCCTGGGCCACGCAGGTCGGCAAGTCCTCGCGGTGGCGCACGCTGGCCAGCTTGATCAGCATCGGCAGGTTCAGGCCGGCGATCACCTCGGCCTTGGTCTGCTCCATCACCGAGATGGCGAGGTTGGACGGCGTGCCGCCGAACATGTCGGTGAGCAGGATCACCCCGCCGCCGTCGTTGACCCGCTGACAGGCCGCCAGGATGTCGCGCCGCCGCCGCTCCATGTCGTCGTCAGGCCCGATGCAGATCGAGCTCACCGCGGTTTGGGGTCCGACGACATGCTCCATGGCGTGCACGAACTCTTCCGCCAGGCGACCGTGAGTGACGATCACGAGCCCGATCATCGACGAGGCCTCAATGGGTGTCCCCGGTCCCAAGGCGGTCCCCACCGCCGGAAGAGCGCGCTTGATACGCCTGTTGGCGCGCGTGTCCAAGATGTTGCAGTGCGCGGCGTAGCTTCGCAGGTGCGGAAGCCTCGAACGGGTCAATCCGCAGCCGCGGAACCGCGACTTGGGCGACCTCGATCGTCTCTGGTTCGGGCATCCGCTCGATCGCTTCATCTTCGACGCAGGTGGCCACCAGCACGATCTCGGCCATCGCCAGCGGCGATTCACGAATGATGCCATGACCGCGGGACTCGATCAGTCCGGCGAGGGATTCGGGGGCGCGGCCAAACAGCACGGCGCCCGAGCGCCAGACCACCACCCGGTCGTCCGCCACCAGGCGAAAGCCGGCGTCGAGCGCCTTCAGCGCCAGGTCGCTCTTGCCCGATCCCGAGCCGCCGCAGATCAGGACGCCGCGCCAGAACCCCGCCAGCCGCAGCGCCACGAGACCGGCATGCAGGATCATCCCGAGGCCCTCGCCGCGGGAATCGCCACGACGAACCTCGCCCCCGTCACCTCGCCGGCGGCGTTGGTCCGGTTCTCGGCGTGGACCTTGCCGCCGTGCGCCTCGACGATCTGGCGGGCGATCGAGAGGCCGAGCCCGGAGTTGCCGCCGAACGCCGCGCCGCGTGGCCGGGCGGTGTAGAACCGCTCGAACACCGTCTCCAGGTTCTCCGGCGGCATGCCGGGGCCGTTGTCGTCGACCCGGACCACCGCCTGGCCGCGCTCGCGGCTCAGCGTCACCCAGACGTCGCCGCCGGCCGGCGAAAAGGAGCGGGCGTTGTCGATCAGGTTGCGGAACACCTGGCTGAGCGGCCCCTCGCGTCCGGGCGCCGTGACCACGTCGCCCTCGTCCTGCACGAGTCGCACATGCGGGTCGCCATCGCGGCGGGTGGTCTCGTAGAGGCCGACGATGTCCTTGAGCAGCCGTGACAGCACGACCGGCCGCGGCGATTCCCGCGACAGCTCCGCATCGAGCCGCGAGGCGTTGGAAATGTCGGTGATCAGCCGGTCAAGCCGGCCGACGTCCTGCTTCAGGATCGCCAGCAGCCGGTCGCGGCTGGGGCCCTCCTTGACCAGCTCCAGCGTCTCCACCGCCGAGCGGATCGAGGTCAGCGGATTGCGGATCTCGTGGGCGACGTCGGCGGCGAAGCGCTCGATCGCCTCCATCCGGTCGGACAGGGTGTGGGTCATGTCCTCGAGCGAGCGGGCCAGGTCGCCGAGTTCGTCCTTGCGCTCGGCGATGTCGGGCAGGGCGATGGCCCGGGACCGGTTGAGCCGCACGCTGTCCGCCGCGGCCGAGAGCCGGCGCACCGGCTGGGCGATCAGCTGGGTGAGGGCGAACGACGAGATCAGGCTGACGGCGACGGCGATGACGATGAAGGGGATCTGGGCCACGCGTTCGGCGGCGATGATCTGGTCGACGTCGCCGGCCTCCAGCGTCAGCACCCCCAGCACCTCGCGCACGCGCTCGATCGGGATCGCGACGGAGACCACCCGCCCGCCGTTTTCCGTCACCCTCGAGTGACTCACCACCACCACGCCGGTGAGGGCGGTCTGGATGTCCGCGTTCAGCGCCTGCTCGGCGGCGGCGTCATTGCGGGGCTTGGGTTCGAACCCTGGGATGGCGAAGGGCTTCTCGCCCGGCTTCAGCGCCGGCGGCAGGTCTGACTTTTCGACGCGATCGGTGGCCACCCAGGAATCCGAGATCGGGTGCCCCTCGGTGTCGAACAGTCGCACGCGCTCGGTCTTCGGGATCGAGAGCGAGTCGAGGATGTCGCTGGCGGTGTCGGCCTCGAGCAACGGCTGCGGGTCGCCCTGGGTGGCGTTCCGCTCGATCACATTGGCGATCAGCTGGCCCTCGGTCTCCAGCGAGTCGCTGCGCGCCTTGACCAGTCCCTGGCGCAATTCGTTCAGCAGCAGCGCGCCCCCGACCAGGATGGCCAGGCCGGTCAGATTGAGCACGATAATCAGCCGCCCGATGCGAGAGGGCGGCGTCGCGGCGCGAGGACGTCTCGCGCGTTCAGGCCTCGCGGTAGCGGTAACCGACGCCATAGAGGGTTTCGATGGCGTCGAACTCCTGATCGACCTGGCGGAACTTCTTGCGCATGCGTTTGATGTGGCTGTCGATCGTCCGGTCGTCGACGTAGACCTGGTCATCGTAGGCCGCGTCCATCAGGTTGTCGCGGCTCTTCACGAAGCCCGGACGCTGCGCCAGCGACTGCAGCAGCAGGAACTCGGTCACCGTCAGGCGCACCGGCCGGTTGTCCCAGAGGCAGTCGTGGCGGGCCGGGTCCAGCGTGAGCCGGCCGCGCTTGATCGCCTTGGTCCCGGCGGCCGCCGCCTGGGCGGCTTCCTCCTCCGGATCGTCGGCGCGGGCGCGGCGCAGCACCGCCTTCACCCGCTCGAGCAGCAGGCGCTGACTGAACGGCTTGTGGATGTAGTCGTCGGCGCCGAGGTTGAAGCCAAGGATCTCGTCGATCTCCTCGTCTTTCGAGGTCAGCATGATCACCGGCAGGGAGGTGGATTGGCGCAAGCGTCGGAGCACCTCCATGCCGTCCATCCGCGGCATTTTCACGTCGAGGATGGCGAGGTCCGGCGGGTCGCTCTCCAGCGCCGCAAGGCCGGTTGCGCCGTCATAGCAGGCCTTCACGGTGTGCCCGTGGCTCTCCAGGGCCAGCGAGACCGATGCGACGATGTTCTCGTCGTCGTCCACAAGAGTTATTTTCGCCATTTGGGGGTCTTCTCAGCTGTCCTTCGCACGCCTTAACGCGCGGACCCCACAATCCGCACCGGATCGCAGGAGATCGATTGGGCGGCGGCGCCGCGGGGAACTCAGCATACCGCCGAAGGTTGGCAAGCCATGCCGTAACGCATCGCCGTGGTTCGTGGCGTCAATTGGGCCTGTCGGCGCGAAAAGCAAGACGCCCTTAAGCCTAATGCGCAACGCTGCGCCACGACTCAATGAGCGTCGGCGCCGGAGCGGATCACTTGCAGGTCCATTACGAGCTTTTCGTACGGCACACGCCGGGCGCGCCCTGGACGCTGGAAATGGCGAACGAGAGCCGCAGCCAGGTGGTCGAAGCCGCCGAGACGATGATGGGGGAGGGCCGCGTCGCCGCGGTCCGGGTCTGCAAGGAGTCGCTCGACCCCGACACCCGCGAATTCCAGTCGATCTCCATTCTGTCCAAGGGCCAGGTCGACGGCGCCAAGAAGAAGAAGGTGGTCGAGAACCTCGAACCGCTCTGCGTGACGCCCGAGGACCTGTACACGGGCCACGCTCGCGACCGCATCGGCCGCCTGCTCGACGGCTGGCTCACCCGCAACCACGCCACCGCCTTCGAGCTGCTGCACCGCCCGGACCTGGTCGAGCGCCTCGACGCGTCGGGCACCGAACTGCAGCACGCCGTGCAGAAGATCGCCGTGCCCGAGGCCCAGGCCCGCGGCGTCTCGGTGCACGAACTGATCCGCAGCTTCCAGCGCCTGATCGAGCGGTCGATCAACCGCATCATGGGCGACGCCAAGCGCGCGCGCTTTCCCACCGTCACCAAGGAGACCTTCGCCGCCGTGGCCGGGCGCCTGCTGTCGGAGCCGGAGCGCGGCTACCTGCTGGGCGGCGGCGTCGCGGCTTACCTGGCCGATGGCGTCACCTGGTCGGACAAGGTCATGCGCCTGCTCGATCTCGCCGACGCCGCTCCCTCGGAAGGCGTGGCGCGGGGCCTGGCGTTCGAGGTGATCGAGCAGCCGCTCTCCGAGATCCTGGAATCCCGCGCCGCCCTGGTCGACCTGCTGGGCGCCCATCTCGATCTTGGCGGCCAGCTCGCGGGCATGACGCGTCTGGTCGCCGCGGACTCGGTCGCAGCCCTGGCCCGCGTCGAGCCGCGGGTGGGCCGAGCCCTGCCGCCGCTCGAAGGCGCGGCCGCCAGGCTGGCGCACTGGATGTCGCTGCCGCCGTTCGTCGACGCCCGCGTGGCGGTCGGCCGCCGGATCCTGCGCGAGCTCAACGGTCCGCGGCGGCTGCGCCCCACCGATCCCGCGGACGAGATCGAACTGCTGCGCGCGCTCGGCATGGCGCTGACGGCGGCGGCGGGCCAGCTGCTGCCGCCCGACGACGTGCACGACGCCTTCATCGCCCGCTCGCGCATGCTGGTGACGTCCGAGTTCGTCGAGGGCCTGCTCGGCCGCGACGGCAGCGCCCGCGACGAGGCCGAGCAACTGATCTGGCTGTCCGAGAACGTGGTCGGCGCCGTCAACAAGCGCGCCGCCGCGCGTTATCTGGCCACCCACGCCGGCTCGCTGCGGTTCGAGACCGAACTGCGCTACGGCCCCGACACGCCGGCGCACCGCCTGGCGTCGCTCGCCTCGATGCAGAAGGGCAGCGCCCGCGCCGGGCTCGACCCGGCCGACCTGGCGCCGGTGATGGCCAAGTTCGGCGAAGTCGGCGGCCTGATCGAGGCCGACTCGAAGCTGATCTCGACCGTGGTTCACGCCGCCGCCCCCGCGTTGCATCGCCTCGGCCTGCTGCTGCGCCTGGCGATGGGCGACGCCGGGCCGTCGGGCCCCGCGGCTGACCGCGCCCGGGCCGCGGCGCTGAAGCTGCTGCGCGCCGACGCCACCCGCGCCGAGCTTGCCGCCGCGCCGGAGCACCTGGCCCAGGTGCGCGACATGATCCAGGCCGCTGGCCTGGCGGCCTGACGCGCTAGCGCTCCACCCTCGGTCATCCCCGGCCGTCAATGCCGGGGACCCATGAACACTGGCCTGTGGATAGCCGTGCTTGGCACGGCTACGGCGTGCAGCCGCGTGCATGGGTGGCCGGGACTTAGCCTGCCCCGGGCGGGCCGCGCCGCGGGCGCGACCCGGGGCGCGGCCATGACCGAAAATCAGGTGGATAGGTGAGATATTGGCTCTGCTAACGTGGGACGCATGCCCCGCCTTCTCACCGCGCTCCTGCCCCTCGCCTTCGCCCTCGCCGCCTGCAACGGGCCGCCGGCGCCGCAGGAAGCGGGGGTTTGCTGGCGGGCGCATCAGGACGTGGGCGGCAAGGTCAGCTTCGCGCCGCTGGCCCGTGACGTCGGCACGCTCGAGAACTGCGCGGTGCTGCTGGAGGCCGTCCGACTGCAGGGGCAGGCGCAGGTCAACGGCGCCTACCAGGGCTACTTCCTGTTCATCGGCGCCGATGCGATGACCTCGGCGCTGCATACCGGCGGCGTGCGCTATCCGATCTTCCAGCCGCCGCAGCGCCGCTCGATCGACCGCGACATCCGCCGGCTGTTGGCCGAACGCGGCGGCAAGATGCCAGATCCGGGCGACTTCCGCCTGGAGCGCCAGTAGCCGGTCAGACCCCGGCTTCGGCCGCCTTGCGCCCGCCGCGCTTGGGCGGCAGTGGATCGGGGGCGCCGGGCAGGCGCAGGTCGAACACGGTGCCGGAGGCCCCGGTTTCCACCAGCACCAGGTCGCCGCCATGCGCCTGGGCCAGCTCGCGCGAGATCGCCAGCCCCAGGCCCGCGCCGCCGCGCCGCGCCGAGCCCCGGAATGGCTGGAACAGGTTCGCCTGGGCCCGCTCAGGCAGGCCGGGGCCATCGTCGGCGAGCCGGATCACGCTGGCGCCGTCGCTTACCGTCAGGCTGGCGCTCACCGCGCCGACGCCGTTCTTCGCCGGCGCGCCGTCGATCGCCTCGCGGGCGTTGCGCATCAGGTTGACCAGGATCCGGTGCAACTGGTCTGGGTCGGCCAGCACCTGGGCGCCCTCGGCCATCGTGGTCGCCAGCCGCACCCGGTCGTCGGAGAGCTGCGCGTCCTCGGCCGCCGTCTCCAGCGCCGCGCGCAACGGCACCGGCCGCGGCGCGGGAGGCGGTTCCTCGCTGCGGCCGAAGTCGAGCACGTTGGCGGCCAGGGTCACCGCGCGCTCCAGCGCCCGCTCCAGCCGTGGCAGCGTGCGCGCCACCACCGGATCGCCGGAGGTCGCCAGCCGCTCCGACGCCAGCTGGGCGCTGGTCAGCATGTTGCGCATTTCGTGGTTGATCTTGGCCACCGCCTCGCCCAGCGCGGCCAGCCGGGCCCGCGACGCCAGCGCGGCGCTGAGGTCCAGCTGCATCCGGTCCAACTCGACCTCGGCGCGGCCGATCTCGTCGTGCCGGCCGGACGGAGGCAGGTGCGCGGCCGGATCGTCGGGATCGGCGCGGAAGCGCTCCATCGAGCGGGTGATCCGCTGGATCGGCCGGATCAGGAAGAAGGTCAGGAACAGGTAGACCAGCGCGCCGGCCATCACCGAGGTCAGGACCGCGCCCAGCAGCAGTTCGCGCGCATTGTCGACCAGGATCGACTGCAGCTGGTTGTCCGGCACGACGATTTCCACCAGCTCGCCGGAGAGGTAGTGCGGCCGGTCGACCACCTGCACCAAGCGGTCGCCGCCCCCGAACAGGGTGTCCAGTGACCCGGACATCTGGCTGAGCAAGTCCTCCTGGCGCAGGTCGATGCGGTAGTCCGCCTTGCGCTGCTTCGCCGGCGCCAGCACCGAACGCATCACGCCATCGGCTTGCACTCCCACGGCGACCAGGCCAGCGGTCTTGAGAATCTGCTGCTTGACCTGCTGGGTGACCTTGCCTTCGGGCACGCTGACCACGAACGAGGCCAGCTCTCCGGCGGCGACCTTCTCGCTCAGCCAGTCGCGCTGGCGGTTGGCGAGCAGCACCGGCACGATGATCGCGTTGGCCAGCACCACCACCAGCAGTGTGGCGAGCAACAGACGGGCCGATAGCCCACCGGGCCATAGCACGCGGCGGCCGCCTCGCTGGGCTGGGTCGGACTGAGGCGCGTCGTCCGCCATGCTGTCCCGTTACTAGAGCGCAGGGTTCGCGGCAACGGAGCCGTCCCGCGAGGCGAGTGGAGTCCGAGCCGTTATCACCGGGCGCCGACCGCGTCGGCGACGCTGGCGAACCCGTCGGCGGCCAGGCGCGCGGCAAGATCGCGCCGGATCGCCGTCACCAGCGCCGGACCCTGAAACACCAGCGCCGAGTAGAGTTGCACCGCGCTCGCGCCGGCCCGGATCTTGGCGTAGGCGTCGGCCCCCGAGGCGATCCCCCCCACCCCGATCAGCGCGAACCGCCCCTTCGCGGCGGCGTGAAAGCGGGCCAGCACGCGTGTTGAAAGCGACATCAGCGGCGCGCCGGAAAGCCCGCCTGCCTCGCCGCGGTGGCGCGAGACCAGGCTGTCCGGCCGCGAGAGCGTGGTATTGCCGACGATGACCCCGTCGAACCGCGCCGCCGCGACGCCATCGGCGATCGCCTCGATTTCGGCGTCGTCGAGGTCCGGCGCCACTTTCAGGAATATCGGCGCGTGGCCGGCGAGCGAAGCGCGCGTTTCGCTGATGCGCCCGAGCAGCTCACTCAGCGCCGCGCCGGTCTGCAGCGTCCGCAGACCGGGCGTATTCGGCGAGGAGATGTTGACGGTGAAATAGTCCGCGAGCCTCCAGAGCCGCGTGAGCCCGGTCACGTAGTCGGCGATGCGATCGGCCGCGTCCTTGTTAGCCCCGATGTTCGCCCCGACCACGCCGGCGCCGCGGCGGGCCAGGTTGGCGGCGAAGCGCTCCAGGCCCTGGTTGTTGAAGCCCAGCCGGTTGATCACCGCGCGGTCTTCGCCGAGGCGGAACAGTCGCGGACGCGGATTGCCCGGCTGCGGCAGCGGCGTCACCGTCCCGCATTCGACGAAGCCGAAGCCCGCGGCCAGCATCGCCCCGGCCACCTCGGCGTTCTTGTCGAACCCGGCCGCCAGCCCCACCGGATTGGGCAGCCGCAGCCCGGCGAGATCGACGCGGAGCCCCGCGGTTTCGGCCGGCGCGCGCGGTCCAAGCCCCGCCCTCAGCGCCGCAAGGGTGGCCCGGTGCGCGTCTTCAGGGTCGAGGAGATGCAGGGCGCGGGTTGCGAGCGTGTGAAGCGCGCTCACGCGTCCAGGTCCCCAAGCTGTGGCGTTCCAGCCGCGTCCAGCTCGATCGGCGTGACCGCCTCGACCAGGGCGCAATCCAGGGGGCCGTAGAAATGCGGGAAGAGATCGCCGCCGCGCGAGGCTTCCCACTTCAGCGCCGGCGCCAGCTTCGCCGCGTCGAGCTTCAGCAGCACCAGCCCGGTCTGGCCGGCGAAGTACAGCCGCGCGGTCTCCGGAGCTTGCGCCGCCGTCGACAGGTGGATGTAGCCGTCGCGCAGGTCGATGGCGGCGCCCTCGAACCGCCCGATCCGCTGAGCCGCGTCCCAGTCGGCGCGGGCGGTGATCTTGTAGACGTATCCCACCTCAGCCGTCGCCTTCGCCGCCAAGGTCGCGGGCGAGGAAGATGCCCTCGAGGCTGGCGCGCCCGGCGGGGTCGATGGCGTAGACCGCGGCGGTAGCGGTCGGGAAGCGCGCGGCGACCGGCTCGACCTCGGCGGCCGAGGCCGCGGCGTCGATCAGCAGGTCGACCGCCACCTCGTGCAGGCCGGGATTGTGGCCGATCACGATCATCGTCTCGCAGCGGTCGGCGGCGGCGTCGATCGCCGCGCGGATCGCCTCCGGCGCGGCGTCGTAGAGGTCGCGCACCAGCTCGACCTTCGCCGGAGGGAAGGCGTCGCGCGCCCAGATCCAGGTCTCGGTGGTGCGGGTGGCCGGCGAGACCAGCGCCAGGTCCGGGGCGATGCCGTCGGCCGCCAGCGCGCGGCCGACGATGGCGGCGTCGTCCCGGCCGCGCGGCGCCAGCGGGCGGTCGAAGTCGTCCTGGCCCGGCGCGCGGAGCTCGGCCTTGGCATGGCGGAAGAGGATGAGTCGGCGCATCGGGCCCATGCTACCAGACCGGGCGCGGCCGCCGCGAGACGGACCCAGCGTAAAGCTCAGGGCGTCGAGGCGGGGCGTCAAGGTCAAGCCAGTATCGGCCAGAACGTTGACAGCGCGCCCGCTTTGGCGTCCGAGAGGCGCCCCATGAGCGACGGCGAGTCATCGGCGAGTCTGATCGAGACGCACGGCGGCGTGATGCGCTTTGCGGCCGACAAGCCGCTGCGCCTCGATTCCGGCGCGCGGATCGACGGCCTCGAGGTCGCCTACAACACCTACGGCCGGCTGAACGGGGCCAGGTCCAACGCCGTCCTGGTCTGCCACGCCCTGTCGATGGACCAGCACGCGGCCTCGCGCCATCCGGTCACCGGCAAGCCCGGCTGGTGGGACCAGGTGATCGGACCGGGCCGGCCGCTCGACACCGATCGCCTCTTCGTCATCTGCTCCAACGTCGTCGGCGGCTGCAGCGGCACCACCGGCCCCTCGTCGATCGATCCGGCCACCGGCGAGCCCTATGGCCTCAAGTTCCCGATGGTCACCGTCGCCGACATGGTCCGCGCCCAGGCCATGCTGATCGAGGCGCTGGGGATCGAGCAGCTGTTCGCGGTGGTGGGCGGCTCGATGGGCGGGATGCAGGCGCTGCAGTGGGCGGCGGACTACCCGGAGCGGCTGTTCTCTGCGGTCTGCGTCGCCTGCGCAGCGCGCCACTCGGCGCAGAACATCGCCTTCCACGAAGTCGGCCGCCAGGCGATCATGGCCGACCCGGACTGGCGCGGCGGCGACTACGCCCGCCAGGGCGTGCGGCCAGAGAAGGGCCTGGCCGTCGCCCGCATGGCCGCCCACATCACCTACCTGTCGGAGCAGGCGCTGCAGCGCAAGTTCGGCCGCGAGCTGCAGCGCGACGGCCTGTCGTGGGGCTTCGACGCCGACTTCCAGGTCGAGAGCTACCTGCGCCACCAGGGCGCGGCATTCGTCGACCGGTTCGACGCCAACTCCTACCTCTACATCACCCGCGCGCTCGACTACTTCGACCTCGCGGCAAGCCACGGCGGCAGCCTCGCCGAGGCGTTCCGCCGGGCCAGGGACGTGCGCTTCTGCGTGTTCTCCTTCACTTCCGACTGGCTCTACCCGACCTCCGAGAGCCGCCAGATCGTGCGGGCGCTGAACGCGGCCGGGGCCAGGGCCAGCTTTGTCGAGATCGAGACCGACAAGGGCCACGACGCCTTCCTGCTCGACGAGCCGGTGCTGCACGCGGCGCTGGACGGGTTCATGCGGTCCGGCGCCCAGGTGCGCGGCTGAGCATGAGTGGCCCAAATGAGTATCAAGGCAAAG
Organism: Caulobacteraceae bacterium; assembly: GCA_035604515.1. Taxonomy (GTDB): domain Bacteria; phylum Pseudomonadota; class Alphaproteobacteria; order Caulobacterales; family Caulobacteraceae; genus Acaudatibacter. The sequence goes on from DATNIH010000040.1 coordinate 63,966, forward strand.
TCCGCGAGGATTTCCGCGAGATCGTGCGCCTGGTGCGTCCCGGCTCACGGGTGCTCGATGTCGGTTGCGGCGAGGGCGAACTGCTCGAGCTGCTGAGCCGCGAGAAGGGCGTCGACGGCCGGGGCCTGGAGATCAGTCCCGAGGGAGTCTCCGCCTGCCTAGCGCGCGGCCTGGCGGTGGTGCAGGGCGACGCCGACGACGACCTCGACTATTTCCCGGCCCGCGCGTTCGATTACGCCGTGCTGTCCCAGACCCTGCCGCAGGTGCGTCAACCGCGGCACGTGCTGTCGGAACTGTTGCGGATCGCCGAGCGCGCCATCGTCTCGCTGCCCAACTTCGGCCATTGGCGCATTCGCCTCGACCTGCTGGGCCAGGGCCGGATGCCGGTGACGCACGAGCTGCCGACGCCGTGGTGGGAAACGCCCAACATCCACCTCTGCACCGTGCGCGACTTCACCCAGCTCTGCGACGAGCTGGACCTGCGCATCGAGGCCTGCGCGGCGCTGGCGAACGGCAAGCCCGCGCGGCCGATCGAGCCGAAGCGGGCGCTGGAGAACTGGCGGGCGGAATCCGCGCTCTTCCTGCTCAGCCGGGCGAACGCCACCGCGAAATTACCGAGCGGAGAACAGAAGGCCGATCTGTTCGGTTAGAGTGCGCGACTCATGTGGACCCTCGCCGACATCCCGCCCCAGGCCGGCCGCCGCGCCATCGTCACCGGGACGGGCGGTCTCGGCTATGAGACGGCGCTTGCGCTGGCGGCCGCGGGCGCCAGCGTCATCCTCGCCGGCCGCAACGAGACCAAGGGACGCGGCTCGGTGGTGCGCATCCTCAACCGCCATCCGCACGCCTCTATCGTGTTCGAGCGGCTGGACCTCGCCAGCCTGGCCAGCATCGCCGCCTTCGCCGGCCAGATGGAGGCCCGCCGCGAACCGATCGACCTCTTGGTCAACAACGCCGGCGTCATGGCCCCGCCGCAGCGCGAGACCACCGCCGACGGGTTCGAACTGCAGTTCGGCACTAATCACCTCGGCCACTTCGCCCTGACCGGACGGCTGCTGCCGTTGCTGCGGGCAGGCAAGGCCCCCCGCGTCACCACCGTCAGCAGCGGCGCGCACCACACCGGCAAGATCGACTTCGACGACCTGCAGCGGACGCAGCGCTACAGCCCGTGGCTCGCCTACAGCCAGTCCAAGCTCGCCAACCTGCTGTTCGCCTTCGAGCTGCAGCGACGCAGCGATGCGGCCGGTTGGGGCCTGATGAGCAACGCCGCCCACCCCGGCTACGCCCGCACCGAGCTGATCGCCAACGGGCCGGGGCTGAATTCGCTGTCGTCGCGGATTGGCAGCCTGCTGATCGCGCCCTGGGCCAGCCAGTCACCGGCCGATGGCGCGCTGCCGCAGCTGTTCGCCGCCACCTCGCCGGAGGCCAAGCCCGCGGGCTACTATGGCCCCGGCCGGTTGATGGAACTGGTCGGACCGCCCGCCC
>DATNIH010000041.1:0-26949 GCA_035604515.1 Caulobacteraceae bacterium
CTCGTTCCAGCAGGGCCTGGACGGCATCAACTCGGTCGAGGCCGAGCTTGCCGACAACGACTATGCGGTGGGTCTGCTGATCGAGAAGATCGCCAAGAGCCCGTTCGCCAAGGACACGCTGATCTTCGTCATCGAGGACGACGCCCAGGACGGGCCCGACCACGTCGACGCCCGCCGCTCGATCGCCTTCATCGCAGGGCCGTACGTGAAGCATCAGGCGGTGGTCTCGAAGCGCTACACCACGGTCAACATGGTGCGGACCATCGAGAGCGTGCTGGGCCTGGCGCCCATGGGCCTCAACGATGCGCTGGCCGCGCCGATGGCGGACGCGTTCGATCCGACCCAGGCCGACTGGAGCTTCACCGCCCAGGTCCCGGCCGTGCTGCGCACCACCCAGTTGCCGCTGCCGCCGCCGACCACCGCCGAGGCCGGCTGCCCTGCGACGCCGCCGCGCTCGTCCGCCTATTGGGCCGCGGCGATGGCCGGCCAGGACTTCTCCGACGAGGACCGCCTCGACACGCCCCGCTACAACCGCGCGCTCTGGCGCGGGCTCAAGGGCAATGCGCCCTACCCCGCCGAGCGCGACGGCAGGAACCTGCGCGCGGGCCGCGCCGCCTTGCTGGCGGCGGCTGGGGTCGGAGGGTGCAGCTGAGAGGGCGGCTAGGGTACGCCCGCCCTCAGCCCCGGCTCGCCCTCGTGCCTCACCGTGTCCTCCGGCTCGAACCGGCGGCGGATACGGTCGAGGTAGATGTAGATCACCGGCGTCGTGAACAGCGTCAGCACCTGGGACACGGTCAGGCCGCCGATGATCGCCCACCCGAGTGGCTGGCGAAACTCCGAGCCCGTGCCATGGCCCAACACCATCGGCACGCCGCCGAGCAGCGCGCAGGCGGTGGTCATCAGGATGGGCCGCAGCCGCTGGTGCGAGGCCTCGCGCACCGCGTCCATCGGGCTCATGTGGTGTTCGCGCTCCAGCCGCAGCGCCACGTCGACGATCATGATCCCGTTCTTCTTCACGATCCCGATCAGCAGGATGATGGCGATGATGCCGATCACGTTGAGATCCTGGCCGACCGCCAGCAGCATCACCAGCGCGCCCACCCCCGCCGACGGCAGGGTGGAGAGGATGGTGATCGGGTGGATGTAGCTCTCGTAGAGCACGCCGAGGATGATGTAGACGGCCAGCAGCGCCGCGGCGATCAGGATCGGCTCACTCGCCAGCGACTCCTGGAACGCCGCCGCCGTGCCCTGGAACGAGCCGGTGATGGTGCGCGGCGCGCCCAGCTGGTCGCGCAGGTTCTGCACCATCTGGGTCGCCTCGCCGAGCGATGCGCCGGGGGCCAGGTTGAACGAGATGGTGGTCGCGGGAAATTCGCTCTGATGGCTGATGGTCAGGCTGGCGGTGGCGTTGGGGTCCACCTTCACGAACAGTGACAGCGGCACGGTCTTGCCGGTCAGGGGCGAGAGCACCCGCACCGCGTTGAACACGTCCGGCGAAGCCTGCAGGTCAGGCGGCCCCTCCAACACCACGTGGTAGCTGTTCACCTGGGTGAAGTACTGCGCGATCTGGCGCTGGCCGATGACGTTGTAGATCGCCGCGTCGATGTCCGACGGGGCGATGCCGAAGCGGGCGGCGGCGTCGCGGTCGATGGTCAGGTTGACCGCCGCGCCCTGCGACTGCTGGTCAGAGCTGACGTCGGCCAGCACCTTCGGCGTAGCCTGCATGGCCGCCAGCAGCTTCGGCGCCCAGGCGTTGAGCTCGTCGATGTCCGGATCGCTGAGGGTGTACTGGTATTGCGCCTGGCCGCCGCGGCCGCCGACGCGGATGTCCTGCGCGGCCTGCAACAGGGCGCGCACCCCGACCAGCTGAGCCAGTTGCGGCCGCAGACGGTTGATGATGTCGGTGGCGCTAAGCTTGCGGCCCTCGTCCTTGGGCCGGAGCGAGATGTTGAGGTTGGCCTGGTTGGAGCCGCCGCTGCCGAGGAAGAAGGCGACCGCTGTCACCGATCGATCCTTGCGAATGACGTTGGCGACCTGATCGATCTTGCCCGACATCTTGGTGAAGGATGCGTCCTGCGAGGTCAGCACGACGCCCTGGATGAAGCCCGTGTCCTGCTGCGGAAAGAAGCCGGTCGGCACGGTGGCGTAGAGGAACGCCGCCAGCGCCATCGTCGCCAGGAACACTGCGAAGGTGACCCGCATATGCCGCAGCACCACGTCGAGGGCGCGGGCGTAGCTCTTCTCCAACCGATCGAAACCCTGCTCCAGCGCCTTGGTGAAGAAGTTCGACGGCGGCTTGGGCGCCGTCAGGAACCGGCCGGCCAGCATCGGCGTCAACGTCAGCGACATGCTGATGGAGACCACCACGGCGGCGCTGAGCGTCAGCGCGAACTCCTGCATCAGCCGCCCCACCACCCCGCCCATGAACATCAGCGGGCTGAACACCGCGATCAGCGAGATCGAGATGGTCAGAATGGTGAAGCCGACTTCCTGCGCGCCGGCGAGCGCCGCCTCGAACGGTTTCTCGCCGTGCTCGATCCGCTTCCAGATCACCTCCACCATGACGATGGCGTCGTCGACCACGAAACCGACCGCGATGGTCATCGCCATCAGCGACAGGTTGTCGAGGCTGAAGTTCAGCGCCAGCATCACCGCGCAGGTGGCCAAGAGGCAGACCGGGATGATCGCGCTGGGGATCAGCGTCGCCCGCACGTTGCGCAGGAACAGGAAGATCACCGCCACCACCAGCGCGATGGTGATCAGCAGGGTGACCTCGACGTCCCGGACCGAGGCGCGGATGGTCTGGGTGCGGTCGGCGACCACGCTGACGTTGATCGCCGGCGGGATGTCGGCCTCGAGGCCCGGCAGCGCCTTGTCGATGCGGTTGACCGTCTGGATGACGTTGGCGCCCGGTTGCTTGAACACGATCAGCAGCACGGCGCGGCCGGACTTGAGGCTTTGATCCTTGTTGGCGGCGCCGGCGAAGGCCCACGCGCCGGCCAGATCGTTCTCGACGCTCTGGGTGGCGCTGCCGATGTCGCTGACCCGGATCGCCGCGCCGTTGTGGTAGCCGACGACCAGGTTCTGCCACGGCCTCGCGCTCAGGATCTGGTCGTTGGCGTAGATGTTGTAGCTCTTCAGGGCGCCGTTGATGGACCCCTTGGGCGCGTTGACGGTCTGGGCGGCGATGGCCGAACGCACCTGGTCGAGCTGCAGGCCGAGCGCCGCGACCTTGCGCGGGTCGACCTGGATGCGCACGGCGGGTTTCTGCTGGCCGCCGACGATGACCTGGCCAACGCCGTCGACGCGTGAGATCTGCTGGCTGAGGATGTTCTCGGCGTAGTCGTCCACCTGCGAGAGCGGCATGGTGTCCGAGGTCAGGGCGATGATCAGGATCGGCGCGTCGGCCGGGTTCACCTTGCGCACTGAGGGGGCCGACGGAAGGTTGGTCGGCAGCTGGCCGCTGGCGGCGTTGATCGCCGACTGGATGTCCTGCTCGGCCGAGTCGATGTTGCGCGACAGGTCGAACTGCACGGTGATGTTGCTCGATCCGAGCGAGCTGACCGAGGTCATCTCGGTGACGCCGGGGATCTGCGAGAACTGCCGCTCCAACGGCTGGGCGATGTTCGAGGCGGTCGTCTGCGGACTGGCGCCGGGCAGGTTGGCGCTGACCTGGATGGTGGGGAAATCCACCTCCGGCAATGCCGCGACCGGCAGGTTGAAGAAGGCGACGATCCCGAACACCAGGAACGCCGCGGCGATCAGCGAGGTGGCGATCGGCCGCCGGATGAAGGGCGCCGAGATGTTCACGACGGCTTGCCGGCTGGGTGGCCGCCCTTGCCGCCAGCACCGCCGCCGACGCCGCAACGGCCCGCGACGCAGACGCTGGCGTGGTTCTTCAGCGACATCTGGCCATCCGTGACCACGGTCTGACCGGGAACGACGCCGCTCTGGATCACCGCGATCGCGCCCTGCGTCGTCAGCACTTTCACCGGCTGGGCGATGACCTTGTTGTCGCTCCCCACCAGATAGACGAAGGCGCCGTCCGGCCCCTGGTTCACCGCCGCCGCGGGCACGGTGACAGCCTTGGTCAGCGTTTGCAGCGTCAGGTTCACGTTGACGAACTGACCGGGCCACAGCTGCTTGGTCGGGTTGGGAAAGCGGGCCTTCATCGCCACCGTGCCGGTCGCCGGATCGACGTGGTTGTCGGCCACCACCAGCTCGCCGGCCCCCAGGTCCGCGCCAGTCTCCTGGCTCGCGGCCTCGGTGACGAGCGGCCGCGAGAAACCGGCCGAGGCGCTGACCAGGCGCTGGAAGTCGCCCTGCGGCACGGTAAAGGTGACCGCGATTGGCTGGATCTGGTTGACGCTGACGATGCCGCCGGTCGTGCCCGTGGTGGTGACAACGTTGCCGGGGTCGATCAGCCTCACGCCGACGCGGCCGTCGACCGGCGAGGTGATCCGACAGTAGCGGACGTTGACCTGCGCCGCGGCGACGCTGCCCTGGTCGGCCAGGACCGTCCCCTCCTCCTGCTTCACCGTCGCCGCCTGGTCCTCGGCGGTCTGCTTGGCGATCGAGTTCTGCGCCACCAGCCCTTGGTAGCGGGCGAGGTCGCGCCGGGCGCCTTCGAGCGTCGCCTGGTCGCGGTGCAGCTGGCCCTGCGCCTGCATCAGCGCCGCGCGGTAGGGGCCGCAGTCGATCTCGACCAGGACCGTGCCGGCCCTGACGTCCTGGCCCTCGCTGGCGACATAGGTGAGGCGACCGCTGATCTGCGGTGTGATGGTCACGCCCTGCCAGGCCTGGGCGGCGCCCAGGGCGGTGATGGTGAGCGGGATATCCTGGCTGGCGACCTTGGCCACCGAGACTGGAACCGGCGGCGGTCCGTGCGGCTTGTCAGGCTTCTGACTGGCGAAGAAGGCCCAGACCAGGAGGGCCACCAGGACGACGCCGAGCGCGACAAATCCCCACCGGAACCGTCGGGGTGGTGTCATCCAGTCGATCCTCTGCAGCGAAGGGCGCGGCTGCGCGCCAACGCGCTCCCTCTAGTACGGCGCCCACCCACAACGATGTCAGTCGCGAGACGACCCGTCATATCGGGCAACACGCAGCGGCGGGCCCAGAGCGCGTTCAGCAAAAGTGGAATCGCTTTTGCGGTTCGAACGCGCTCCAGATCCAAGTGTTGGAGCACGATTCAGGGTTCAGATCGGTCCGATCTGAACCCATCGTGCTCCAGGCGCCGCTGTCGGGATGACCCTTGGCGCCTCAATTAGTTCCGGGCAAGGCGTGATCGGCCGCTGCGTGGTCGTCCGCGGAGGGTCGCAGGCCGAAGGTCCGGCCCGGCGCGCCGGCCTCGTCGTCGTAGGTCTGGCCGCCCGCTTCGCTGAGATCGAGCTGGGTGACGAAGCCGCCCGGACCCGGCTCGGAGCGGACTTCGCGCTGAGTCACCGGCAGGCTGTCCGGCCCGCCCGCGAGCGCCTCGGCCATCAGCCGCCCGGTCAGCTGGCCCTTCGCCGGGAAAGACAGCCCCAACACCTGCGCCAGGGTGACGGCGATGTCGGCGTTGCTCACCGGATCGGTATCCACGTAGCCGGCTTTGAAGTCCGGCCCGATGGCGGCCATGAAGTTGAAGGTGTCGCCGCGGTGGAAGGCGCCGTGGATGCCCTGGCCCTGCTGCAGCTCGGTGTCCGCGACCTCGACCACGCAGTTGGTGGGCTTGGGACAATCGCCGCCGAAGCTGCGGAAACCGACCAGGATCGAGGGCGTCGGCGTCAGCGAGGCGCCCTTCATGCCGATCAGGCTGGAGGGCAGTGCGCCCGGAATGTGGCCGAGGTCGTCGTCGACGAAGATCGCGCTGACGTAGTCCTCCGCCGTGAGCGCCGCGACGATGCGGCTGGCCAGCGCCGCGCGGTCCTGGCCGCCCAGCCACAGCTCCTCCATGCCGCCGTTCGCGGCGATGGTGACGAGCGGGTTCGCAGGGTCGGGCCCAAGCGCCTGACCGGAGCCGCGCGGATGGAAACCCTCCGACAGCTCAACGTCGAGGCCATTGCCGTTGTGCAGCGGCAGGTTCAGCGCCTTAGCCAGATCGATGGCGAAGAAGCCGGGCGGCAGGAGGCCCTTGGGCACGTCGCGGAAGCTGAGCCTGGCCGCCGCGCTGGTCTGGCTCTGCTTCGAGGTGGTGGAAAAGCCGTGGTCGGCGGTGACGAAGACGTCGGTGTCCTGGTCGAGGCCGAGCGCGGCCAACGCATCGCGCAGATGCTGCAGATCGTCGGAGGCGTTGCGGATCCCGGCCATGCTGGTCGGACCGTTGATGCCGGGCGTCAGGGTGTTGAGGCTGTCGCCCTGAGCGTGTTGGGTGCCATCCGGGTCCCGCGACCAGAACACGATCACGAACGGCTTGCCCGACGCCTTGAACCTGGGCAGCAGCACCTTGCCGACCACGTCGGCGAACCAGTTCTGCTGTTCGACATTGGCCACCTGAACGCCCGGCATGATGTCCGAGCCGGGGTCGGTGTTGAGGCCGCGGTCCGGGGCCATGGGGCTGAGCCCGGCGGCCTTGATGGCGTCGACAATGTCCGGCGGCAGCTTGGCCCCGCCGAGATCGCGCCAGCCGGTGTTGTCGTCGATCAGGATGCCGGCGCCGGATCGCAGGGCGGCGATGTCTTGGACGGCCGCCGGCCCCTGCTTGCCGATCGCCGCGGTCTGGTAGCCCTGGGCCCGCGCGGCGGCGAGCAGGCTGGTTTCGTTCAGGTAGTTGCCGGCGTAACGGGCGTTCACCAGCGCCAGCGAGTCGTCGTCCTCGAGTGGCGCGGTCATGGCCGACACCGGGAAACCCATCTTCTCGCCGACGTAGAGGTTGTTGCCGTAGTCGCCTGTGTCGCCGAGCCGGTGGCCGGTGGCGATCGCCGAGGCGTTGGCGGTGGTGACGGTCGGAAACAGCGAATGGCTCTGCGCGAAGTAGACGCCCTGGCGGCGCACGGCGTCGAGGCCCGGCGCGGTGGTCTCGTCGACGACGCCCGAGCGCAGGCCATCGGCGACGAACAGGATCACGTTGCGCGGCCTGGCCGGTTCGGCGGCCGCCGGGTGGACGGCGAGCGTGACCAGGACGGCGGCGATGGCGAAGGCGAGCGTGCGGCGCATGTGAGGATCCCCAGATCGGCGATCCATGCCCGCGGCATGTAACAGTCTTTCGACGGTCGGCGCGGGGCGACGACGGTCGAACGCGCGGCGGGGCTCATGGTATGACGGCGGGAATCGGGGGACCGCTGAATGGCCCAAGTGCTGGTGATCGACGACGACCCGCTGTTCCGCGAGATCGCCCAGGAGATGCTGGTCCAGGCGGGGCACGCCGTCACCCTGGCCGACAACGGCGACAAGGCGGCGCTGCTGCCGGCCGAGCCAGCGCCGGACCTGGCCGTGGTCGACATGCTGATGCCCGAGCGCGACGGCATCGAGACCATCGGCGACCTGCAGGCGCGCTGGCCGAACATCAAGGTGATCGCCGTCTCGGCCGGTGCGCCCGGCCTCGAGCCCGGCCTGCTCTTGCGCGCCGCCAAGGCGCTGGGCGCCGACGCGACGCTTTCAAAACCGCTGGAGCGCGCGCCGTTCGTCGAGTTGGTGCGCCAGCTCGTCGGCTGAGCCGCCTCTTGGCCTTGCGCCGCGTGATGGCCTATTGACCCCAGGCTAATGACCCAGGCCGCGATGGACGCCGTATTGCTGGCCGGTGGGCGGGGCACGCGCCTGGCGCCGCTCACCGTCACCGTGCCCAAGCCGCTGCTGCCGTTGGGCGAGCGGCCGATCATCGACATCCTGCTCACCCAGCTGGCCGCGGCGGGCGTGCGGCGCGTGTTCGTCTGCCTGGGCTACCTCGCGCCGCTGATGATGGCGTTCCTGGGCGACGGGTCGCGCTGGGGGGTGACGATCGAGCCCCGGATCGAGGCCGAGCCGCTCGGCACCGCCGGCGGCCTGCGCGCGCTCGACGGCCTCACCGACGATTTCTTCGTCGTCAACGGCGACACCCTGACCGACCTCGACTTTCGCGCGCTGGCCGCGGCCCACCGCGCCGCCGGCGCCTGGGCGACGCTGTTCACGCCGTTCGTCGACGAGAAGGTCGACTACGGCGTGGTCTCGATCGACGCCGGCTCCGGCGCGCTGACCGATTATCAGGAGAAGCCGCGGCGCGGCTATCACGTCAGCTCCGGCGTCTATGTGCTGTCGCGGCCGATCCTGGACCTGATCCCGCCGCAGGGCGCCTTCGACATGCCGGACCTGATCCGCGCCGCCATGACCGGGCGGCACAAGGTGATCGCCCACGCCGCCGGCGCCTACTGGAAGGACATCGGCCGCCTCGACCACTACGAGGCCGCCAGCCGCGACTTCGAGGCCGACCCAGGCCGGTTCCTGCCGTCGTGAAACGCGTCCTCGTCACCGGCGCGAACGGCTTCCTCGGAAGCGAGATCACCCGGCGGCTGGCGTCGCGCGGCGATCTGGAAGTGATCCCGGCGGCCCGGACCGATCTCCAGGACCCGGCCTCCGCTTTGACTCGCTGGCGGCCGGACGTGGTGGCGCACGCCGCCGGCCGCACGCACGGCTCGCCCGACGCGTTCTACGCCGACAATGTTGCGCTCACGGCGTCGCTGGCCGCGGGGATCGCCGCGGCGACGCCTCGGTGCGGGATGATCCTGCTCGGCTCGGCCGCCCAGTACGGAGCTTCGCCCGATCGGACGCCCTGGCGCGAGAGCGGCCCCTGCGAGCCGATCGACGACTACGGGACCTCGAAACTCGTGGCCGAAGCATCGGCGTTCGCCGAAGCGGCCACGTCCGGCATCCTGGTGACGTCGCTGCGCATCTTCAACGTCATCGCCCCTTGGGCGCACGGCGAGCAGTCGTTCCCAAGCTTCCTGCGCAAGCTGTCCGTGGCGATGGCTGGACCGCCGCCCTGGCGGGTCGAGATGGGGCGCCTCACGGCCATGCGCGACTTCGTCGCCGTCGACGACGTGCTGGCGGCGGTCGAACGCGTCATCGACCGAGACATCTGGGGCCAGCCGATCAACGTCTGCACCGGCGTCGGCCGGACGGTCAGCGCGATGCTGGAGGACGTAGCCAACGCGCTCGCCGGCGAGGTCGTGATCGAGCAGGACGGGCCGCCGCCGATGCTCGATTGGTCGATCGGCGACCCGGCGCTGTGCCAGGCGCGACTTGGCTTCACGCCCTCAAGCGATCTGACCCCGTTGGTCCGAAGCGCAGCGGCATGGGTGAAGCTGCAAGCCAAGACCGGCGCCGATGCTTGACACAGCGCTCGAAGCCGACGGCATCGGCCCTTCGGCGTTCTCCGAGGCGCTGGCGGCGGACTGGGCCGCCCGGCGGAGCGAGATCGCCGAGCAGCTGCAGGGCGCGAGCGTGTTGGTGGTCGGCGCGGCCGGAACGATCGGCGCGGCCACGGTGCGCCAGCTGCTGCCGTTCAGGCCCGCGCGGATGGAGCTGGTGGACATCGACGAGAACGGCCTCGCCCGCCTCGCTCGCGATATCCGCAGCCGCGGCGAAGAGGCCGCGATCGGCTTCAACGCGCTCGACTTCGCCGGCTCTCCCGGCCTCCTGCTGGCTGGGGCCGCCGGCCCGTTCGACCTGGTGGCGAACTTCGCGGCGGTCAAACACGTCCGCTCCGAGAAGAACCTCTTCACCCTGCTGCACATGATCGACGTCAACGTCGTCCGTCAGCAGCGCTTCGCCGCCTTCCTCGCCGCCAACGGCCTGGCGCGGCGGCATTTCGTGGTCTCCACCGACAAGGCGGCCGACCCGGCGAGCTTCATGGGCGCGACCAAGGCGCTGCTGGAAGCGGCGGTGTTCGCCGAATCGGAGCCCGGCCCGCGCGCCTGCGCCGCCCGCTTCGCCAACGTCGCCTATTCCAGCGGCAGCCTGCTGGAGAGCTACCTGCAGCGCTTCGCCGCTGGCCAGGCGCTGGCGGCGCCGAGGGACACCCGCCGCTACTTCATCTCCGCCCGCGACGCCGCTCGCATCTGCCTGCTGGCGCAGCTGGCCTGCCCGGCCGGCCGTGTCGCCGTCCCGAAGTTCGAAACTGCGTCGGACGCGGTCGAGCTGGCCGACACGGCCGCGGCTTTCCTGAGGGCTCGAGGGCGACAAGCGGTGTTCGTCGACACAGCCGAGGAAGCCGCCGCGTTAGCCAGTCATCCGGGTCCGGACTATCCGGTGCTGCTGACGCCGCGCGACACTGCCGGCGAGAAGGACATCGAGGTATTCCGCGGCGCCGGCGAGACCACCGAACCGCTGGGCCTGACCGCGCTGGAGGCCGTGACGCCCGCGCCGATCGACCGCGCGGCGCTGCAGGCGGCGCTGACCGAGCTCGCAGCGCTGGTGTCCGGCAAACGCGCCGCGTCGCCCGCCCAGATCGAGGCGGCGATCGGCCGTGTGCTGCCATCGTTCCGGCACATCGCGGCCGAAGCCAGGCTGGATGACCGAATCTAGCCGGTCGCGCCGCATCGCGCTCGCGGTCTTCCGGCTGACCCCCGCCGGCGGCCTGGAGCAGCACGCGCTGCGCCTGGCGGGGATTCTGCGCGGCCGTGGCTGTCAGGTGACGGTGGTCACCACCCGGGCGCCCGCCGCGGCGCCGGACGGCGTCACGGTTGAACTGGTCGCCAGCCACGGCAGCACCAACCATGGCCGCCTCGCCGCCTTCGCCGACGACGCCGCCCGCGCCATCGCCGGCCGGTTCGACAGCACGGTCGCTTTTCACGCCATCCCCGGGTTCGATGCGATCTTCTGCGCCGATCCCAGCCGCGCCGCGCCGGCCGGGGCCCGCCGCTGGCTGCCGCGTTATCGCGCCTACGCCGACTTGGAGCGGCGCGCACTGGCTCACGGCGATGGCCCGGTGCTGATGCTATCAAGCGCCCAGCTCGAGGCGTTCGCCCACAACCACCCAAAGGCGCGCCGCCGGCTGCGCCTACTGCCGCCGACCGTCGATCGCCTGCGCGCCGATCCGGCCGCCGCCACGCCCGAGGCCAAGGCGGCGGCGCGGCGAAAGCTGGCGCTCGGCGCCGGGCCGGTCTGGCTCTGGATGGGCCTGCAGGCGAGGACCAAGGGCCTCGACCGCGTGCTGCAGGCGCTGCCTGCCGCGTCGGACGCCGGGCTGCTGGTCTGCGGGCTCGATCCGGCGAGCCGCGGCGGCGCGGACGCCCTGAGACTGGCGACGCGGCTTGGCGTCGAGAACCGGGTGAGATGGCTCGGCTTCCTCAGCGACGCGGCGCTGGCCGAGGCGATGGCCGCCGCCGATCTGCTGGTCCACCCGTCCCGCGCCGACGTCACCGGCACGGTGATCCTGGAGGCGCTGGCCAGCGGCTTGCCGGTGGTCACCACCGCGGTCTGCGGCTACGGCGAGCATGTGGCGAACGCCGAAGCCGGCGTCGTGCTGCCCGAACCGTTCCAGCCAGCCGACTTGGACCGCGCCCTGGTCCAGGCGACGCCCGCGAAGCTGGCCGCCTGGTCGGCGGGCGCCCTCGCCTATGCCGGACGCGACGAGCTCTACAGCGGCCTCGAGCGCGCCGCCGATCTCATCTTGGCGGACGCAAGCGGTCGCTGAGCGGCCGGGCGATGTGGATCAGCCGCCGCGCGGTCTGACGGCGGGCGAAGCCGGGGGAGTCCAGGATGTTCTGCGCCACCGCGGCCGCGTTGCGCCGCGGCGTCGGCCGCGCCAGCCGCATCAGGCGCCGCACCCGGCCCTCGGCGCCAAACCGCGCCGACAGGGCCCCGGCCAGGCGACGGCCCATGTCTGCACGCCACGCCACGTCGAGAGCTCGCTGCGCCGCGGCGCCGAGTCCTTCGCCGTCGCCGCCCAGCCGCAGAATCCCCTCGGCCTCACCCCAACCCTGGTAGGCCGGCTCGTCCGCCACGATCGGGACCGCGCCGAGATAGCCGGCAACGAGCGCGGCGGTGGGGCACTTGAACGGCGCGTTGGCCGTCGCACCGGCCGGATGCAGCAGCAGGTCCGGCGCGAACCGCCGCCAGGCGCGGATGAACTGCCGAAACGAGCGTTCGCGCGGCGCGGTGACGATCTCGGCGCCTGGCAGGGCCGGGCGCAGGTGCTTCGCCCCGGCCGGCGTGACGACCAGGCGCAAACCCGGACCGTCGGCGATCTGGCGCAGCCGATCCAGCAACGGTCCATCGAGGCGCCCCAACCGGAAGTCCCCACCGGCGATCGCGATCGTCAGCGGACCGCTCGGCGCCGGCGGCGGTTGCTCCAGGCGCGAATCGAGCATCGGGGCCCAGACGCTGACGTTAGGATGCAGCCACAGGTGAGCGGCGGCCAGGGCGTCGGTCGAAGTCCAGACCGCCGCGGCCTTGGCCAGCGCGGCCTGCATCCGCGGCAGGGCGTAGAAGTCGCCCGCCTCGCCCTCGCTTCGCAGCGCCAGGAAGTTGTCGTCGGTGAACCAGACGTAGGGCACGCCCGCCGCGTCCAGGAAGGCGATCACGCCCTCGTCCCAGAACCGGTGCAGCTCGCGCACCAGCACCACCAGGTCGGCGGCGGCCAGCACCAGGGCGTCGAGCGCCAGCCGGGTGAGGGGCCGGAACGCGACCGACAGGTCCGGCATGGCCTCCAGCGCGTCGAAATAGAGACTGGTCGACACCTCTATCTGCCCCAGGATCAGGACGCGCGCGCTCGATCGGGCCAGGGTTGCGAAGCCGGGACAGGCCGGCTCCGCCTCCATCCGCGCCTGCCGCCGCGCGGTGACTCCGGCGTCGCCGATCCGGCCCGTCTCGCCGATCCGGCGGCAGACGATGCGCCACCAGTCGTCGCCGGCATCCGTCGGAAGGTCGGCCAGCGCCGCCAGCAGCGCCGCCCGCCGGACCAGCAGGGCGCCGAACGGGATCAGGTGGGCGAAGCGCAGGCTCTCCAGATTGCGCGCGTGCGAGCGGCAGCGGCGGCCTCGCCACAACGGGTCGGGCGCGAGCCCCTTGACCGCGAGGCGAAAGCCGTCGGCGGTGGGGTCGGCGAGGATCGCCGCCTCCAGCTGCGCCAGCGTGGCCGTCGAGAGATTCAGATCGGGCGGCGCGGGGAGCACATAGTCGGCGTCGAGCCTGCCGACGGCGGCAGCCAGGGCCGCGGCGCGCCGGGTCGCGGAGGCTTCGAGGGGCGCGAGCGCGATGGTCGGCGCCCGTCTCTCTTGGGTCACGGATGGATCGATCATGAACTGCGCGGCGAGCGTGGCGTGGCCGGCTGCGATAGCCTAGATGGACCCGCCCCGCCAAACCCCGCGAGCGCCGCCCGTGCTTCCCGACGACGTCTTCATCACCCTAGCTGACATCGAAGCGGCCCAGGTTCGCATCGCGCCATTGGTGCGCCGCACGCCGGTGCTGACCAGCGAGGTGCTGGACCAAGCGTCGGGCGGGCGGCTCTATTTCAAGTGCGAGAACCTGCAGGCGATCGGCGCCTTCAAGGCCCGCGGCGCCAGCAACGCCGTGTTCCAGCTCAGCGACGCCGAGGCCGCGCGCGGCGTCGCCACCCACTCCTCCGGCAATCACGGCTCGGCGGTCGCCTACGCGGCCCGGGCGCGCGGCATCCCTGCCTACGTCGTCATGCCGGAAGGCGTCGCGCGGCCGAAAGCGGCGCAGGTGGAGCGGCTGGGCGCGCGCATCACCTACTGCGCCCCGACCATCGCCGCCCGCGAAGCCGCCGCGGCGGCGGTCATCGCCGAGACCGGCGCCCGCCTGGTGCATCCCTACGACGACTTGGCCGTGATGGCCGGCCAGGGCACGGCGGCGCTGGAGCTGATCGAGGACGCGGGCGCGCTCGACCTGGTGATGACCCCGGTCGGCGGCGGCGGCCTGATCAGCGGCGTCTCCACCGCGGTGAAGGCGAAACTGCCGGCCGCGCGCGTCATCGGCGCCGAGCCCGCCGGCGCGGACGACGCCGCGCGCTCGTTCGCGGCCGGCCGGCTGATCCCGCTGCAGAACGCCGCCACCATCGCCGACGGCCTGCGCGGCTCGCTGAGCCCCGCCACCTTCGCCCACATCCGCCGCGGCGTGGACGACATCGTGACCGTCTCCGAGCCTGCGATTGTCGAGGCCATGCGCGCGCTCTGGGACGCGCTGAAACTGGTGATCGAGCCCTCGGCGGCGGTGCCCTACGCCGCGATCCTGGAGGGCAAGCTCAACGTCCGCGGCCAACGTGTCGGCATCATCCTCTCGGGCGGCAATGTGGACCTCGACAAGCTGCCGTGGGTGGCAGGTAACCCCTGATCCCGCTCATCCCGACGAAAGTCGGGACCCAGGCAGGACTCTGGGAAGGGGCTGACGGCCTGAGAATTTGCCACGGAAAACACGGAAAACACGGACCCGCCAACGCATTCTCGGTCAGACGCCGGATACCCGGCGCCTTTATTTCCGTGCTTTCCGTGCTTTCGGCGTTTTCCTTGTTTTCCGTGGCTCCTCTTCAACGTCTTCCTGCCTGGGTCCCGGCCTTCGCCGGGATGAGCGGATGTCGGGAGATCAGGCGATCGACTTCAGCGCCTCGCCGAGTTCCTCGACGGCTTCCTCGGTCGTCGCCCAGGAGCACATGAAGCGCACGCTGCCGTCGATGAAGCGATAGACGAACCAGCCCGCCGCGTGCAGGCGCTTCAACGTCGGCTCGTCCATCTCCACGAACACGCCGTTCGACTCCACCGGGTGCAGGATCCGGAACGGCATCGCGGCGGCCAGCTTCGACGCCATCGCATTGGCGTGGGCGGCGCGGCGGGCCCAGGCGCCGCTCTCCAGCATGCCGATCCAGGGCGCGGCGAGGAAGCGGCCCTTCGAGACCAGTTGGCCGCCGTGCTTCATCCGCGCATCGAACCGGCGCGCGAGGCTCTTGTCGATCAGCACGATCGCCTCTGTCGGCGTCCCGCCGGCCTTGGTCCCGCCGACCACGGCGACATCGAAGCCGAGCCGGGCGACAGCCTTCGGGTCGAAGCCGCTCGCGGTCGCGTTGGCCAGGCGCGCGCCGTCGAGGTGCGCCTTCAGACCGGCCGCTTTCGCCGCGCCGACCAGGGCCGCGACGGCCGCTTCCGAATAGAGCGCGCCATACTCGGTGGTGTTGGTGATCGACAGCGCGGCCGGTGATTGGTGGTGCGCCGAGTCGCCCATCCGCAGCGGCGCCTCCAGCGCGGCCAGGTCGATGCGGCCGGAGCCGCCGCCCAGCTTGATCAGGCCGACGCCGGCGCCGAAGAAGCCGGGTGCGCCGGTCTCGTCGGTGGCGATGTGGCTGTCCTGGTGGCAGATCACCGCCTCGTGCGGCGCGGCGAGCGCGGCGAGCGTGAGCGCGTTGGCGGCGGTGCCGGAGGGCACGAACCGCACCTCGGCGTCTGTGTCGAGCAACGCGCGGACCAGGTCGGCGGCGCGTTTGCCGACGTGATCGGCGCCGTAGCCGGCGGCATAGCCGGCGTTGGCCGCGACCAGGGCTTCGATCGCCTCCGGCATCGCGCCGGCCACGTTGTCGGATGCGAAATCGTAGCGCAGCGCCAAATCCCCTTCCAAAACCCGCCCGGGCGTCATACGGCGCCCGTCCGCCATTGCGAACCCGTGGCCAACCTGTGGAAGGACGAGATGAACTCAGCCGAGAGCTTCAGCGCCACCTATGCCGAGGCGCGGGCCAAGTTCCGCGAGACCGCGCAGGCGGCGGGCGGCGCGCTGGAGGCGATCGCCAACCCGAACCGCGGCCCCGACGGCGGCGACCTGAGCACGGACGTCGCCTGGTTTGGGCCCCCCGAGGCCGAAAAGGTGCTGGTGATGGTCAGCGGCACCCACGGCGGCGAGGGCTTCTGCGGCTCCGGCGCCCAGATCGACTGGCTGCGACGCGGGGAACACACTACGGCGCCGGCCGATATGAGCGTGTTGATGATCCACGCCATCAATCCGTACGGCTTCGCCTGGCTGCGCCGGGTCACCGAGGAGAATATCGACCTCAACCGCAACTGGATCGATTTCAGCCAGCCGACGCCGGCGAACCCCGGCTACGACGAACTGGCCGATGTCGCCGTCCCGGCTGAGTGGACCACCGACAGCCAGCGGGCCAGCAACCGGGTGCTGCGCGCCTACGCCGCCGAGCACGGGCCGATGGGGCTGCAGCAGGCATTGAGCGGCGGGCAGTACGGCCACCCCAAGGGCGTCTTCTACGGCGGCGCCGGCCCGAGCTGGGCCAGGCGGACCCAGGAAGCGATCTATGGCGCCTACCTCGGCCAGGCAGGGAAGGTCGCGATCATCGACTACCACACCGGCCTTGGCCCCTGGGGCTACGCCGAGCCGATCATGTCCGATCCGGTCGGCAGCGCCGCGCACGACCGGGGCCTCGCCTGGTTCGGCGCCACCGTCACCACCCCGCTCGACGGCTCCTCCACCTCGGCCGAGACCGCCGGCGACAACCTCACCGCCGCGCCGCAGGTGCTGGCCCACGCCGAGGTGACCGGCGTTGCGCTAGAGTATGGCGTGCAGACGCTGGCGGAGGTGTTCCTGGCGCTGCGGGCCGACGCCTGGCTGCACGCCTACGGCGATCCGCTGTCGCCCCAGGGCCGGGTGATCAAGGCCCAGATCCGCGCGGCCTTCTACGGCGACGCCGACGACTGGAAAGGCATGGTCGTGGGCCAGTCCCTCGCCGCCTGCCGCCAGGCGGTCGCGGGCTTGAGTCGGAGCTAGGTCGCTTACCCATTAACAGGGCCGCCAAGCCGGTGCCAGGCGCGGACGGGGCGAGGCGAGCGTCCAGCAGGCGGACCTTCCGACCCTTCAGAAGGGGCGAGCGGCCGTTCGGACCAAATCGGCTCAGGCGTCCGCGATGGCGCGGAATAGCGTCAAGCATTCGCCCACCCGGTAGGACTCAGCCTGGAGGTCGGCGGCGTATCGGCGGAACGCCGCGGTCTGCGCGATGACCGTGCGTGTTCCCGGATCGACGCAGACGAACTGGTTGTAGACGCCGATGGCGCAATAGGCGCCGTTGCCCGGCACCCACCACTGAAAGCCGTAGCCCAGGGAAGATTCGGCGCTCGGGCGCGGTCCCGGCATGAGGTGAGGCGCGTCCGGCGTCACCGAGGCTCTCACCCAAGCCTCCGAGAGCAGCCGACGCCCGTTCCAAACGCCGCCATTGCGATAAAGTTCGCCCAGCCTGGCGTAGTCGCGCAGAACGGCGTTCAGCCCGCCGCCGGCCACTTCGACGCCGGTCGAGTCGACGACCCAGAAGGCGTCGGCTTCAGCGCCGAGCGGGTCCCAGAGCTTCTCGCGAAGGTACTCGGTCAGCGAGCGGCCCGTCGCGCCGCGCACGACCATTCCGAGGACATGGGTGTCGGTGGTGTTGTAACGATTGAACGTGCCGGGCTCGCAGCCGCGGACGCAACCCGCGGCGAACGCATCGAGCGATCCGCCGTCCGACAGGATGCGGAGCCACCTGTTTATGTCGGACTCAGGATCGCTGTAGTCCTCGTTCCAGCGTGCGCCGGACGACATCTGCAGCACATCCTTCAGGCGAACGCCATCGTAGGCGCCGCCCTTGAGCATCGGCGCGTAGCGGGAGACCGAATCCTCGATGGACCCGATGGCGCCTTCGTCAATGGCGACGCCCACGAGCGCCGAGACGAAGGACTTGCCCACCGACCAGGACGCCGACTGCGTGGTCGCGTCGTTGCCCAGCCAGTAACGTTCGAAGACGATCCGGCCGTCTCTCAGCACCAGAAGTCCGGTCGTTTCCATCTCGGAAAGGAACTGCGCCGTGTCGAGGCGCCGGCCCTCGAACTCGAACGCGGCTGGAATCTCGAGTGGCTCGCCCGCCTCGAACGGCGCGACCTTTGAGGCGCGGCGCACCACACGGACCGGATAGATGGTCGCCATCTCCCGAAAGTTTTCGACCTGCGAGCCCCCTTGGAACAGGCCCGTCGGGCGGGTCATCCACTGCGACGCCATCGATGAATCCCGAATAGGCTGGCCGCTGTCGCGACCAAGTCGGCCATGCGTGGCGCCGTGACACCAGGGAAGTCTAGGGTGGCCTCGCCAGCCTGATGCCGGCGCCAGGTCGGGTCACTGCCTGCACGCCCCGAAGCAGACCCTGGCCGCGCAGATTCATGAGGACACAACCTAGCCCAGCGGCTCTTCCAGGTAGCGGCGGCGGACGTGGCGTTTGAACGCCTCGGCGCTGAGCGAGGCGCCGGTGGCGTCGCGGACCAGATTGTCGAAACTGGTGAGGCTGGCGCGCGCGTGCACCCGGGGCTTCACCCAAGCGAAATAGGGGGCGAAGTCGCCGCGGCCCAGCGCCGGCAGGATGTCGCCGTCGGCGGCGGCGGCGCGCTCGAACAGCTGCGCGGCCAGCATCGAGCCCATGGCGTAGTTGGGGAAGTAGCCCATCAGCCCGGCCGACCAGTGGATGTCCTGCAGGCAGCCGTGGGCGAGGTCGGGCGGGGTGCGGCCGATCAGACTGGTGAACAGCTCGTCCCAGGCGCCCGGCACGTCGGCGGGGAGCAGGTCGCCGGCGATCAGCGCCTTTTCCAGCCGGTAGCGCAGGATCACGTGCAGCGGATAGGAAAGCTCGTCGGCCTCGACCCGGATGAAGCCGTCGTCGAGCCGCCGCCAGGCGTTGAGCACATTAGCGAACGACCAGCGGGCCGGCTCGCCGCCGTATTCGCGCGCCAGCAACGGCGCCAGCCAGCTGAGGAACTCGGCGCTGCGCCCCGCCATCCGCTCCAGCGACAGCGACTGGCTCTCGTGCATAGTCATGCCACGGGCGTTGCCGCCGGGCCGGAAGGCGAATGCGCGCGGCAGGTTGAACTCGTACATCGCATGCCCCGCCTCGTGCAGCGTAGCCGAGATCGCGAACTGGGGGTTGGCGAGGTCGTAGCGCGTGGTGAAGCGCACATCGCCTGGGCTGTGCGGCACCGAGAACGGGTGCGGCGCCTGGTCGATGCGGAAGGCGTCGGGGTCGTGACCGACGGCGACCGCCAGCCTGTGCGACATGGCCGCCTGTTGTTCCACCGGCACGGCGCCGAAAGGGATCGGCTCTGGCCAAGCC
Source organism: Caulobacteraceae bacterium (assembly GCA_035604515.1). Classification (GTDB taxonomy): domain Bacteria; phylum Pseudomonadota; class Alphaproteobacteria; order Caulobacterales; family Caulobacteraceae; genus Acaudatibacter. The sequence continues at coordinate 19,028 of DATNIH010000041.1, forward strand.
GCCTGACGCTCGCGCACTTCGGCGATCACGCCAGGCAGGAAAGCGCCCAGGTCGGCGAAGATCGGATCGATCAGGTCTTCGCCGACGCCTGGGTCGAACTGGTCGAGCAAAGCGCCGTAGAGCGTGGTCCCTAGCCGCTCGGCCTTGGCCTGGGCGACCTCCCGAGTCAGCGCCAACAGTTCGGCGAAGCCCGGCTCGAACGCGGCCCAGTCATTGTTCGGCTTGGCGGTGCGCCAGACCGCCTGCAACGTCTGCGAGGCGCGGGCCTTCGCCGCCAGCAGTTCCTTCGGCACGGCCGAGGTGTGGATCCAGGTGCGGCGCATTTCGCCCAGGTCGGCGCGCTCGTCCGGTTCGAGCGAGGCGGCCATCGCCTCGGCCTCCGCCAGCTCGTCGCCCGCGGCGCGCGAGCCGATCAGCTCGGCGGCCACCTCAGTGATCGCCGCCATCTGCTCGCCCCGCGCCCAGGCCCCGCCGGCCGGCATGTGGGTCTGGGCGTCCCAGTTCAGCATCATGCGGGCGGCGTCGAGCTTGCCGGCGGTGGCGAAGCGATGGACGGCGCGGGCGAAGGCGTCGAGTTGCGGTGCGGCCATAGGCTCTACAGCCATGGGGCGTGGCGGTCGTCAACCTGGCGGCCGCGGTCGCGGCGGAGGACCCCAGCCGCGCGGGGCCCGCTACCTCGGCTGCTGCATCGGCGGCGCCTGGTCGTTGACGATGATGTGGCCGTGGCCGACCTGGCACGACTTCGACAGCACGTTGTAATTCGTGCCTTGCGGGCAGGTCGGCCCGGCTTCGTTGCCTTCGTAGGGGAGGGTCGGGCCTGTAGCCGTCCTGGCCGTGTAGGGCGTTCCGAACCCCTGCACGATCTTCTGCCTCGGGGCGGCGGCCAGCTGCGCATAGGTGATATTCGAGCTCTCGCCCGTGTGCTTGCCGCCCGCGGCGATCCCGGGCGGGGCGGCGCCGCGAGGCTCCAGTGGCGTCGTCGCCTCGTAGATGATGTTCCCGGCGCCGCCTTCTTTCACCGCCGTGCGCGCGCTGTTGTTCAGGCCGACCATGTTCATCTGGAACGCCAGGATCGGCGCCATGGACTTGGGCCCGACCTTGTCCGAGAAGCCGTCGAACGGGAACTTGTCGATCATCTGGGGTCCGGTCGAGGTCGTCTTGCCCCCGCGAACGTACGAATAGGACGCGCCGATGACGCTGCCGTCCGGACCGTTGATCAGTTCCCAGATCAGCTTGCAGCCGGCGGGCAGGCGGTTGGTCATCGCCGGGAAGACGCCGACCTGGCCGGTGTTCACGTTGAAGATGTCGCCCGTGCAGGTGTCGGGCTTCGGGTCGGTGACGCCGCAGTTGTGATGGTGCTGGTTGTAGAGCGCCATGCGCCAGTCGGGCGAGGGGAAGTTCTCGTTGGACCAGCCGAGCCGGGTCTCGTGATTGGGGTCCATCCCCATGCAGTATTGCTGGTAGGCGCAGTGCGCGTCGGTGGGCGAGTTGCCGTTCAACTGCATGTTCAGCCCGGTGGGCGCGATGACATCCGAGGTGACCTCGATGGTCACCTTCAGCCCCAGGATCGGCTGGCCGCCGCCGTAGATGAAGTAGTTATTGTTCGATGCGAAGTCGGCCGGCGGCTTCGCCAGACCGTCGCCGCCGCCGGCCCAAAGGGTCCTTGGCGCCAGCGAAGCGGCGGCGAGCAGGCCGAAACCTCCGACGAATTGACGACGCGCGAGCATGGTCGGCCCTCATCTGCCCGGCTCTGGGGACGGCGCGCCGGCGGATCAGACGATATGGTTCCGCTTGGGGGTGCGCCATCCCATTAACGGGTGATGTTCGGGCTCTGTGCGGCTCTGCACAATCGCCCGTTCCGAGGACCTCGATTGACAGGCGCCCATCCCGCCCACGATTCTGGAGGGCTGCATCGAACTCGGAGTTGCGCCATGTCAGAGCAGCGCTCGAACCAAGACGCCGATCCGGATCGGGGCCGCAAGATCGAGGTCGTTCCCTACGATCCTGGTTGGCCGGTCGCGTTCGACCGCGAGCGGCAGCGGATCCAGCGGGCGTTGGGCGGTGCGGCCCTGAACATCGAGCATGTGGGTTCGACGTCGGTCCCCGGTCTGGCCGCCAAACCGGTGATCGACATCCATCTGACCGTCCAGGATTCGGCCGATGAGGGCGCCTACGGCCCGGCGCTGGAGGCCGCCGGCTATCGGCTGATGCATCGCGCGCCGGGCTGGTTCGAACATCGGCTGTTCAAGGGGCTGGGCCCGAGGTCAATCTCCATGTGTTTTCAGCCGGTTGCCCCGAGCTGGCGCGATGCCTGCAGTTTCGCGACTGGCTGCGCGTCAGCCCGTCTGACCGGGCCCTCTATACCGGCGTCAAACAGCGCCTCGCCCTGCAGGCCTGGGATCACGTGCAGGACTACGCCGACGCCAAGCAGGGCGTGATCGCCGACATCATGACCCGGGCCGACGCCTGGGCGCGAACGGGGAGGCCATCCCCGCAATCAGGCGCATAGGCGGAGGCCGCAGCGTCAGTCGGCGACCCGGATGAGCATCTTGCCGTGGTTCAGGCCGGAGAACAGGCCGATCAAGCCGTGCGGGGCCTGCTCGAACCCCTCCAGGATCGTCTCCTGATATTTGACGCGTCCGCTCTTCAGCCAGCCGGTCATGTCCTCGGCGAACTTGGCGTTCAGGTGCGGGAAGTCGCTGCTGACGAAGCCTTCCATCCGGATGCGACCGTAGATCAACGCGAACAGGTTGGTGACCCCTTCGCCGCCGCCATTGTACATCGAGATCATGCCGCACACCGGAATGCGGCCGCGGACGTTCATGCGCGGCAACGCCGCGTCGAGGTGCGCGCCGCCCACATTCTCGAAATAGACGTCAATGCCCTTCGGCGTGGCCTCCGTCAGCGCCTGGGCCAGCGGTTGGGTCTTGTAGTTGATCACGGCGTCGAGCCCGGCCTCGTTCCGCAGCCAGTCGGCCTTGTCGTCGGCGCCGGTCGAGCCGACCACGTAGCAGCCCTTGATCTTGGCGATCTGGGCGACGACCGAGCCGACGGCCCCGCCGGCGGTCGACACGAACACCTGTTCCCCATCCTTCAGCGCCCCGGTCTCCAGCAAGCCGCCGTAGGCGGTGAGCCCGGTGCCGCCCAGCGCGTGCAGGTAGACGCTGAGCGAAAGCGCCGGGTCCGGCCTCAGCACCTGCATGCCCCGTCCGTCGGAGGTGAAGCGCTCCTGCATGCCGGCGCCGTGGCGGACCAGATCGCCCTCGTTGAAGCGCGGATTGCGCGATTGCACGACGCGGCCGAGGCCGCCGCCGATCATCGGCTCGCCCAGCGGCTGGTCGGCGGTGAGGCGTGGCCGCATGTAGGGATCGACCGACATCAGCAGGTTCTGCACCTGCACCTGCCCTTCGCCGGCATCGGGGAGGGCGGCCTCGACGACGGCGAAGTCTTCGGGGACTGGGATGCCGTGCGGACGGCGCACGAGATGGATCTGGCGGCTGACGGACATGAGCGGGTTCCTTCTTCGCGAAGATGGCTTCGGCCAGGGCTAAGCGCGCTGCCGATGCCATTGTCAAAGCGCCGGTCGAGGGTTCGAGAGGGCCGGCGCGCGGCGGGGCCTTTGCGACGGGCCGCTTAGCTGATTGACTGCCAGCCAACGAGAACACGCCAGGAGGATGCGGTCATGAAAGCTGCGGTGCTGCGCGAGGTGGGCCAGCCGCTCTCCATCGAGGAGCTGCAGATCGGCAAGCCGGGACCGCACGAGGTGCTGATCCGCACGGCGGCGGCGGGCGTGTGCCACTCGGACCTGCACTTCATCGAGGGCAAGTACCGGGCGCAGCTGCCGATCGTGCTGGGTCACGAAAGTGCGGGCATCGTCGAGCAGGTCGGCTCGGAGGTGCGCCGGGTGAAGCCGGGCGACCACGTCATCACCTGCCTGTCGGTCTTCTGCGGCCACTGCGAGGACTGTCTCACCGGCCACATGTCGCTCTGCCGCAATCCGGAGGTGCGCACGCCATCGTCGCCCCGGCTCACCCAGGACGGCGCGCCGCTCAGCCAGTTCGCGCAGCTCTCGTCGTTCGCCGAGCAGATGCTGGTGCACGAGCACGCGTGCGTCGCCATCCGGCCAGACATGCCGCTCGATCGCGCGGCCCTGATCGGCTGCGGCGTCACCACCGGCGTCGGCGCGGTGATCCACACCTCGAAGGTGCGTCCCGGCGAAACCGTCGCGGTGATCGGCTGCGGCGGCGTCGGCCTCGCGGCCATCAACGGCGCGGCGATCGCGGGCGCCGGAAGGATCATCGCCATCGACACCACCGCGTCCAAGGACAACCTGGTTCGCCAGTTCGGGGCTACCGACTTCATCGACGCCAGCCAGGAGGATCCGGTGGCCAAGGTGATGGAGCTGACCGGCGGCGGCGTGCACCACAGCTTCGAGGCGATCGGCCTGGCCAAGACCGCGGAGCAGGCGTTCAACATGCTGCGCCGCGGCGGCACGGCCAACATCATCGGCATGATCCCGGCCGGCGAGTCGATCACGCTGATGGGCGCGGCGTTCCTGGGCGAGAAGCGCATCCAGGGCTCATCGATGGGCTCCAACCGCTTCCCGATCGACATGCCGCGCTTCATCGACTTCTACCTCGCCGGCAAACTGAAGCTCGACGAAATGATCTCGCGGCGGATCAAGCTCGAGGACATCAACGAGGCGTTCGCCGAAATGAAGACGGGCGCCATCGCCCGCAGCGTCATCGTGTTCGACGCCTAGCGCCGGCGCGGACCACAGAGGAGCGGCTGGCCTTGAAAGTCGGCGTGCTGCAGTTCTTCGGTTGGGCGGATCGCAAGATCCCGCTGGCGTCGATCTATGAGCGCGCCATCGAACGGTTCGAGATCATGGACCGCACCGGATACGACGCGGTGTGGCTGGCCGAGCATCACTTCTCCAGCTTCAGCGTCTGTCCGTCGGTGCACATGATGGCGACCATGGCGGCGGCGCGGACCCAGCGGCTGCGCATCGGCACGGCCGTGTCGCTCGCGCCGTTCTATCACCCGTTGCGCCTCGCCGAAGAAGTGGCGCTGCTCGACGTGCTTTCCGGCGGACGGGTGAACTGGGGCGCCGGACGTGGGTTCTCGCGCGGCGAGTTCGCCGCCTTCGGCATCCCGATGGAAGAGAGCGCGACGCGGTTTCGCGAAACCGTCGACATCGTGCTTCGGGCCTGGAGCGAGGACCGCTTCGCGCATTCGGGCGAGCATTTTCGCTTCGACGCGGTCGAGGTGCTGCCGAAACCCCTGCAGCAGCCGCACCCGCCGGTGTGGATGGCCGCGACCTCGGAGTCGGCCATTGACTGGGCGGCAAGCCGTGGGTTCTCGATCCTGATGGATCCCCACTGCACCCACGCCGAGCTGGCGGCCAAGCGCCGGCGCTACGGCGATCAGCTGGCCAGCGCCGGCTTCTCTGCCGCCGGGCGCGATCTGCCGATGGCCCGCCTGATCGCGGTGGCGCCGACCGCAGAGCGCGCGGCCGAGGTCGCCCGCCGGGGCGCTGGCTGGATGGTCGGGTCCTACATCGGCGGCGGTTCGAGCGGCGTCGATCCGGTCGAGCGCTACGTGAACGACGTGATCATCCACGGCACGCCGGAGGCCGTGCTCGATCAGATCCTGGCGCTGGGCGAGGCCGCGTCGTTGAACTATCTGCTCTGCGCGCCGCTGAGCCAGGAGTCGTTCTCGCTGATTACGGACAGAATCCTCCCGAAGCTGGCCTGAACCATCATTCAACCATCGGGTTGACAATCCATCGCGCGTTCGCCATCCTCAACCAGATGGTTGAATTAGCTTCAGAGCGGCTCGACGCGGTGTTCCACGCCCTGGCCGACCCGACGCGACGGGCGATGCTGCAGCGGCTGGCCGATGCGCCGCTGAGCGTCGGCGAGCTGGCCGCGCCGCACCGCATGTCGCTGGCGGCGGCGTCGAAGCACATCAAATCGCTCGAACGCGCCGGGCTGGTGCGCCGCCATGTGCTGGGCCGCACGCACCTCTGCCGCCTGGCGCCGGCGCCGCTGGAAGGCGCCCACGACTGGCTGGGCTTCTACCAGCGGTTCTGGACCGCGCAGTTCGACGCCCTCGACGCCCAGCTCAGGGCCGAGGACGCCGCCGAAACCGAGACCGAAGGAGACCCGACATGACCGTCGCCGAAGCCCAGCGCCTGACGATGACCCGGCGTTTCGACGCCTCGCCCGAGCGGCTGTTCGACGCCTGGACCGATCCACGTCTGGCCCACGGCTGGCTGTTCACCACGCCGGACAGCGAGGCTCACAGCGCCGAGATCGACCTGCGGATCGGCGGGGCCTGGAAGATCGTCGATCGCCGCGGCGGGACCGACTACACCGCGCTCGGCGAATACCTGGAGATCGACCGGCCGCGCCGCCTCGCCTTCAGCTTCGGCATGCCGCAGTTCTCGCCGGCGTTCGACAAGGTCACGGTCGAGATCGCCGCCGACGGCGATGGCGCGATCATGACGCTGACCCAGGAAGGCCTGCCGCCCGCGTACATCCCGGCCACCGAGGACGGCTGGGCCAAGATGTTCGACGCGTTGTCGGTCCAACTGGCTGACTGAACCCTGATCACTTCGCCCCTTGTGACCATCGCGCCCGGCCCGGCATAAGGGCGGGGTAACCGGGGGCGGAGTTGACGATGGTGACGGCGGCCGTGGCGACCGCGCAGGACGGGGCTGCTGCGCCGATATCGACCCGCAACGTCGCAGCGGCGGTGATCGGCAACTGGCTCGAGTTCTACGACTTCGTCGTCTACACCTTCTTCACCCTGCAGATCGGCGACGCCTTCTTCCCGACCCACTCGAACTTCGGGCGGCTGATGCTGTCGCTGCTCACCTTCGGGGTCGGCTTCGCCGCGCGGCCGATCGGCGCGGTGGTGATCGGCCGCTTCGCCGACAAGGCCGGCCGCAGACCGGCGATGCTGCTCTCCTTCAGCCTGATGGGCGCCGCCCTGCTCGGGTTCGTCTGCGTGCCCGGCTACCGCCAGATCGGCATGTGGGCGCCGCTCCTGGCGGTGAGCTGCCGCCTGGTGCAGGGGTTCGCCCTGGGCGGCGAGGTCGGGCCGACCACGGCTTATCTGATCGAGGCCGCGCCGCTCCACAAGCGGGGCCTTTACGGGGCCTGGCAGAGCGGCAGCCAGTCGCTGGCGAGCATCTCCGGCGGCGCGATGGGCCTCATCATCGGGGCGACGCTTGGCATGACCCAGGCGCACGACTGGGGCTGGCGGATCGCGCTGGCGATCGGGGTGCTGGTGCTGCCGTTCGGCCTCTTCATCCGCGCGCATCTGCCCGAAACCCTGGGCCACGCCGAGCCGAAGCTGGCCGCCCACTCGGAACTCTCCCAGGACGCCCACCCGCTGCGCGTCATCGCCAGCCACTGGCGCGTGGTGCTGTTCGGCCTCGGCCTGATCGCGGCGGCCACCGTCTCGACCTACGTCTTCACCTTCATGACCACCTACGCCCAGGCGACCTTGCACATGGGCATGCAGACCGGCCTGCTGGTGGCGGTGACCAACGGCGTCGCCGGCTTCGTCGGCTCGATCGCCGGCGGCGCGCTCTCGGACCGGTTCGGCCGGCGCGCGCTGATGATCTGGCCGAGGGTGCTGTTCTTCGCCGCCATCCTGCCGACCTTCATGCTGGTGGTGAACATCCACCAGCCGGTCGCGCTGCTTGCGCTGATGGCGGGGCTGAACATCATCAGCAACCTATCGGGCGTGCCGGCGCTGATCATCATCACCGAGTCGCTGCGCAAGGACGTGCGCGGCGTCGGCGTCGCCACCATCTACGCCACCGCCGTCGCGGTGTTCGGCGGCACCACCCAGCCGATCGTCGCCTGGCTCGACCAGGTCACCGGCAATCCGCTGGCGATCGCCTGGTA
>DATNIH010000042.1:0-23525 GCA_035604515.1 Caulobacteraceae bacterium
GCCATCAGCACGATCTACACGGCCGCCGGCACGACCACCGAGCGGTTCATCTCCAGCGGCCTCTATCTGCTGCTCGCGCACCGCGACCAGTGGCGGCGCCTGGTCGCCGACCGCGCGCTGCTCGCCCCGGCGATCGAGGAGATCCTGCGCTTCCACCATCCGACCCAGTCGACCTCGACCAACCGGCGCTGCGTCGTCGATGTCGAGATGGGCGGCAAGGTGCTGCGCGCCGGCGACACGGTGCGCGTCGGCCTCGGGGCCGCCAACCGCGACCCGGCTGTCTTCCCCGATCCCGACCGGTTCGACATCGCCCGCCGGCCGGCGGTTCCGGCCCTGTCGTTCGGGGCCGGCCCGCATTTCTGCATCGGCTCGGCCCTGGCCCGCTTCGAGGCGCGGCTGGCGATCGAGGCGGTGGCGAACCGCTGGCCGAATCTGCGGCTGGTGACCGAGGCCCCAGTCAAGGACCCCCGCCGGCACGACCGCTACCGCGAGATCATCGTCTCGGTCCGCTCTCTTGACGGCGATTCACCTGCGTGAGTTGCTGGTGATGCGCCGCGCGTGCGGCGCGGGTCTTTGACATCGTGAAATGCAGGAAATCTGAGAGGGCCGATACGGCGCCGCCGCGGTGAGGGCGCCGCAGTTTAGCGTAATCTGTGGTGAAAACGTCCGCGATGCTCCATGCGGAACGCCCTTGGCGGCGTAGGAAAACTGACAGGTCCGCGTCCTTACTCCGCCAGGCGCACCAGCATCTTGCCGAGGTTGACGCCCTTCATCAGGTCGATCATCGCCGCGGGAGCCTCGGCGATGCCCTGGTAGACGGTCTCGTGGGTCTTGACGCGGCCCTCGCGCAACCAGCCGGACATGTCCGACTGGAACTGGCCGCGCAGGTCCATGAAGTCGGCGGCGGTGAAGCCGCGCAGGGTGATGCGGCCGTAAATGATGTTGGACAGGTTGCGCACATTGGTGCGCGTGCCCGCCTCGTTGTAGCCACTGATCATGCCGCAGACGGCGATGCGGCCCAGCAGGTTCATCCCCGCCAGCGCCGCGTCCAGGTGCTCGCCGCCGACGTTGTCGAAGTAGACGTCGATCCCCTTGGGCGTGAGCGCCTTGAGCTGTGGGCGGATGGGGCCGTTCTTGTAGTTGAACGCCGCGTCGATGCCTGCCTCTTCCTTCAGCCACCGGACCTTCGCGTCCGAGCCGGTCGAGCCGACCACATAGCAGCCCTTGATCTTGGCGATCTGCACGGCGACCGCGCCCACCGCGCCGGCGGCGGTGGAGACGAACACCTGCTCGCCGTCCTTCAGTTGGCCGATCGCCAAGAGGCCGCCGTAGGCCGTGAAGCCGGGGCCGCCCAGCGCGTTCATGTGCGCCTCCAGCGGCAGGCCGGGTTCGGGTTTCAACGGCGCCAAGCCCTTGCCGTCGCTGACGAACACTTCGCGAAAGCCGAACCGGTTTGAGACCAGGTCGCCTTCCTTGAATGCGGAATTGCGCGACTTCTCGACCCGACCGAGCGCGCCGCCCATGATCGCCTCGTCCAGCGCCTGGCCGACGCTCATGCGCGGGCGCAGCGCCGGGTCGACCGACATCAGCAGGTTGCGCACCAGGAGCTCGCCCTCGCCGGGATCGGCGACGTCGGTGGTCACCATGGCGAAGTCGCTGGGCTGCAGCGGTCCCTCGGGCCGGCGAACCAGGTGGATCTCGCGGCTAGGCGTCGGCATGGGCTTTGACCTCGAAGCGGAACGCCGCGCCGTCGCGGCGGACGCGGCCGGCGGTGGGTGCGGCCCAATGGGTGCCGATCACCAGGATCGGCGCGTCCGCCCACTCGGCGAACAGCCGCGCGCGGGTCACCGCCGCGGCCTTGGGATCGCTGTCGAACGCCGGCGACCAGTCGGGATGGGCCAGCTGACAGGGGTGGTGGCTCATGTCGCCGGTGATCACCGCGCTCTGACCCTCGGACTCGATCATCACGCTGACGTGGCCTGGCGTGTGACCGGTCGAAGGGATCAGGCGGATCTGCGGCGAGAGGCGATGGTCGAGTTCGACGAATTCGGCCAGGCCCGCGTCGAAGATCGGCGTGACGGAGTCGTCGAGGATCGCCTGCTGTTCTCCGGCGCCGTCAGCGATCCAGTGCTCGTATTCGATCCGGCCGATGCAGTAGCGGGCGTTGGGGAAGGTCGGGACCCACTTGCCGTCGACCAGCATGGTGTTCCAGCCGACGTGGTCGACGTGCAGGTGGGTGCAGACCACGGCGGTCACGCTCTCGCGGGTCCAGCCTACGGCTTCGAGATCCTTGAGGAAGTTGGTGGAGAGCGCGCCGCCGCGCAGCAGGCTGCGCGGCTTGTCGTTACCGATGCAGGTGTCGACCACCAGACGCATGCCGGGCGCCTCGACCAAGAGGGCGTGGATCGACATCTGCATGATCTCGTCTTCGTTCACGAAGTCCGGATAGAGCCACGGCGACTTGCGCAGCTCCTGCGGCGTCGCCTGCGGCATGAAGAAGTCCGCCCCGGCCTTCACCGGCAGCGCCATCTCCACCACCCGGGTCACCTTCACCGCCCCCACCTGCCAGCTGAGCATGGCGTCTCTCCCTTGGTTTTGTTCGACCCTAGGAGTTTAGAGCGCGGAACGGAAAGGCAGATTTTCTCGCCGTGAGCCCGTCCTTCTCCCCTTGCGGGCGAAGGACCCTAGACCTTCGCCCCGGCCCGGTTCTTCACCAGGTCGTCCACCACCGCCGGGTCCGCCAATGTGGTGGTGTCGCCGAGGTTGGTGATGTCGTTCTCGGCGACCTTGCGCAGGATGCGGCGCATGATCTTGCCGGAGCGGGTCTTCGGCAGGCCCGGGGCCCACTGGATCACGTCCGGAGCGGCGAAGGGGCCGATCTCGCGGCGCACCCAGGCTATCAATTCCTTGCGCAGGACCTCGCTCGGCTCGGCGTCGACGACCAGGGTCACGTAGGCGTAGATGCCCTGGCCCTTGATGTCGTGCGGGTAGCCGACCACGGCGGCCTCGGCGACCGCCTGGTGGGCCACCAGCGCGCTCTCGATCTCGGCGGTGCCGAGGCGGTGGCCGGAGACGTTGATCACGTCGTCCACCCGCCCGGTGATCCAGTAGTAGCCGTCCTCGTCGCGGCGGCAGCCGTCACCGGTGAAGTACTTGCCTGGGTAGGTCGAGAAGTAGGTGGTGATGAAGCGCTCGTGGTCGCCGTAAACGGTGCGCATCTGCCCGGGCCAGGAATCGAGGATGCAGAGGTTGCCGCTGACCGCGCCGTCCAGCACCGCGCCGTCGGCGTCGACCAGTTGCAGCTTCACCCCTGGCAACGGCTTGGTCGCCGAGCCTGGCTTCAACGCGGTCGCGCCCGGCAGGGGCGCCACCAGCGCCGCGCCGGTCTCGGTTTGCCACCAGGTGTCGACGATCGGGCAGCGGCCTTCGCCGACCACGCGGTGGTACCAGAGCCAGGCCTCGGGGTTGATCGGCTCGCCGACCGTGCCCAACAGGCGCAGCGATGTGCGCGACGTCTTCTGCACGGGCGCGTCGCCCTCGCGCATCAAGGCCCTGAGCGCGGTCGGCGCGGTGTAGAAGATTTCGACCTGGTGCTTGTCGATCACCTCCCAGAACCGGCTGGTGCTGGGATAGTTGGGCACGCCCTCGAAAATCAGCGTCGTCGCCCCGTTGGCGAGCGGTCCGTAGACGATGTAGCTGTGGCCGGTCACCCAGCCGACGTCGGCGGTGCACCAGAACACCTCGCCTGGCCGATAGTCGAACACCAGCTCGTGGGTGTGGGCCGCCCAGGTCAGGTAGCCGCCGGTGGTGTGCAGCACGCCCTTCGGCTTGCCGGTCGAGCCGGAGGTGTAGAGGATGAACAGCGGATCCTCGGCGCTCATCGGCTCGGGCGGGCAGTCGGCGGAGACCAACTGGCGCTCATCGTCGTACCAGTGGTCGCGGCCGGGGCGCATGAACACCTTGGCGCCGGTGCGCCTGACCACGATCACGTCGGTGACGTCGGCGCAGGCGGTCAGCGCGACATCGACGTTGTGCTTCAGTGGCACGATGCGGCCGCCGCGCAGACCCTCGTCGGCGGTGATGACGACGGTGCTGGCGCAGTCCTGGATCCGGCCGGCGATGCTGTCGGGGGAGAAGCCGCCGAAGATCACCGAATGGATCGCGCCGATGCGGGCGCACGCCAGCATGGCATAGGCCGCCTCCGGGATCATCGGCAGGTAGATGGTGACCCGGTCGCCTTTCTTGACGCCGCGCGCCTTCAGCACATTGGCCATGCGGCAGGTCTCGGCATGGGCCTCGGCGTAGGTGATCTTGCGGCTGTCCTTGGGGTCGTCGCTCTCCCAGATGATGGCGACGTCGCCCCCGCGCGTCGGCAGATGCCGGTCGAGGCAGTTGGCCGAGGCGTTCAGCACCCCGTCGGCGTACCAGCTGATGCGGAAGTCTTCGCGGGCGAAGGAAACATCCTTCACCTGGGTGAACGGCTCGATCCAGTCGAGCCGCTGGGCGACGCCGCGCCAGTAGCCTTCCGGATCGCGCTCGACCTGGTCCCAGGCCGCCTCGTAGCCCACAGCGTCCATGTGGGCGCGCTTGGCCCATTGCGGCGGAACGGGAAACACCTGGCCTTCGCTCATGGACGCGGCTCCTCAGGACCCTGGGTTTTTCACTGCTTACGCGGAGGCGAAGGCGCCGTGCAACATGCCGCAGCGGAGGCCGGGCGGACCGCCAAAACGCAAGACGCTCCGCCCGCTGACGGTCCTCAGAAGAACCCGAGCGCGCTGTTGCTGTAGCTGACCAGCATGTTCTTGGTCTGCTGGTAGTGGTCGAGCATCATCTTGTGGGTCTCGCGCCCGACGCCCGACTGCTTGTAGCCGCCGAACGCCGCGTGGGCGGGATAGGCGTGGTAGCAGTTGATCCACACCCGCCCGGCCTGGATGCCGCGGCCGAAGCGGTAGCAGCGGTTGGCGTCGCGGGTCCACACGCCGGCGCCGAGGCCATAACGGGTGTCGTTGGCGATCGAGAGCGCCTCTTCCTCGTCCTTGAAGGTGGTCACGGCCAGCACGGGACCGAAGATCTCCTCCTGGAAGATGCGCATCTTGTTCTGGCCGCGGAACACGGTGGGCTGCACGTAGTAGCCGCCGGCGAGGTCGTTCGGCATCAGCTCGCGGGCGCCGCCGATCAGCAGCTCGGCGCCCTCGTCCTTGCCGATCTGGATGTAGCCCAGGATCTTGTCGAGCTGCTCTTCGGAGGCCTGGGCGCCGATCATGGTCGCCGCGTCGAGCGGGCTGCCCTGGGTGATCTGGCCGACGCGCGCCAGCGCCTTTTCCATGAAGCGGTCGTACATCGACTCCTGCACCAGCGCGCGGCTGGGGCAGGTGCAGACCTCGCCCTGGTTGAGGGCGAACATCACGAAGCCCTCCAGCGCCTTGTCGAGGAACGCATCGTCCTCGCGCGCCACGTCGGCGAAGAAGATGTTCGGCGACTTGCCGCCCAGCTCCAGCGTCACCGGGATCAGGTTCTCGCTGGCGTACTGCATGATCAGCTTGCCGGTGGTGGTCTCGCCGGTGAAGGCGATCTTGGCCACGCGCTTGGACTGCGCCAGCGGCTTGCCGGCCTCCAGCCCATAGCCGTTGACCACATTGATCACCCCGGGCGGGACCAGGTCGGCGATCAGCTCCATCAGGATCAGGATCGAGGCCGGGGTCTGCTCGGCCGGCTTCAGCACCACGCAGTTGCCGGCCGCCAGCGCCGGCGCCAGCTTCCACACCGCCATCAGGATCGGAAAGTTCCACGGGATGATCTGGCCGACGACGCCCAGCGGCTCGTGGAAGTGATAGGCGACGGTGTCGTTGTCGACCTGCGAGATCGAGCCTTCCTGGGCGCGGATGCAGCCGGCGAAGTAGCGCCAGTGGTCGATCGCCAGCGGGATGTCGGCGGCCATGGTCTCGCGGATCGGCTTGCCGTTGTCCCAGGTCTCGGCCGAGGCCAGGATCTCGAGGTTGGCCTCCATGCGGTCGGCGATCTTGAGCAGGATGGTCGAACGCTCGGTGGCGCTGGTGCGGCCCCAGGCGTCCTTGGCCTTGTGGGCCGCGTCGAGCGCCAGCTCGATATCGGCGGCCTCGGAGCGGGCCACCTCGCAGATCTTGCCGCCGGTGATCGGCGAGACGTTGTCGAACGTCTTGCCTGATGCCGCCGCGACCCACTCGCCGCCGATGAAGTTGCCATAGCGGGCCTTGAACGGCGCCTTGGCGAGGGGATTGATGAACTCTGGCTTGGTCATGGCCGCTTCCTTCCGATACGCCCGCTCGTCGAGGCGCTTAGGCCGCAATCCACGACACAGGCTCGCCGAAGAGTCGATCCCGGCGGCGCGCCGTTCGCCAAAATGTGTGCCGCTGCGAGCCGTGACAGTGGACTGGATCGCCCGCGCCAATGGTGCGTATGTCGCCGCGGATCTGAGGGAGAGCGCCGATGAGACACGCAACGCTGGGGCCATTGGGGCAGGTCAGCCGGCTGACCCTGGGCGGCGGCGGCATCGGCCAGGGCTGGGGCGAGGTGAGCACCGAGGAGGCGAAGGCGACGCTGACCGCGGCGCTCGACGGTGGCATCGATGTGCTTGACGCAGCGCCGGGCTACCGCAACTGCGAGACCTTCATCGGCGAGGTGTTCGACGGTCGCCTGCCCGCTGGCGTCAAGGTCACTACCAAGCACGGCCTGGGCACGGTCGGGCCAGGCGAGGCCGCGGGCCGGCTGACCGCGTCGCTGGAAGCCAGCCTGGCCGCGATGCGGCTGCCGCGAGTCGACCTGTTCTTCCTTCACAGCAACATCTCGCCCGACGGCTTCGTCTACGCCCACGGCGCCGACCGCCAGGCCCAGGTGGCGACCACCTGGTCGCAGTACGCGGCCGAGGTGGTCCCGGCGATGGAACAGCTCAGGGCCGACGGCCGCATCGGCGCCTGGGGGATCACCGGCATCGGCACGCCCGACGCGGTGCTGGCGGCGCTGGCGCACGATCCCAAGCCGCAGGCGGTGCAGGCGATCGCCAACCTGATGGACAGCGCTGGCGCCCTCAACCGCTTCGGCGGCCCGGCCCGGCCGCGCGAGATCATCGCCGCGGCGAAGGCCGCGGGCGTGGGCGTGATGGGCATCCGCGCGGTGCAGGCCGGGGCGCTGACCCGCGCCATCGACCGCACCCTTTCGCCCAACTACCCCGACCGCCGCGACTACGACCGCGCCGCGCCGTTCCGCACGCTGTGCGAAACCTGGGGCGAGGATCCGGCGGTGGTCGCCCACCGCTATGCGCTCGGCCTCGACGGCGTCGACACCGTGGTGCTGGGCGTCAAGAACCGGGCGGAGCTGCAGCAATGTCTCGATGCCGAGGCCGCTGGCCCGCTGGACGCGGCGCAGGTGGCGGCGATCGACGCCCTCGGTTTGCGCGCCGCGGCTTGAGTTCGGAGACCTAAATTGCTGCTGCACCTTTCCACCTGGGCCGAGATCGAGACGTTTCTCGAGCGGTCGAAGACCATCGTCATCCCGATCGGCTCCAACGAGCAGCACGGGCCGACCGGCCTCCTGGGCACCGACTGGCTGTGTCCCGAGATCATCGCCCACGAGGCGCAGAAGGACGCCGACATGCTGGTCGCGCCGACCTTCAACATCGGCATGGCCCAGCACCACCTGGACTTCCCCGGCACCATCGCGCTCAGACCCTCGACCTTCATGGCCGCGATCGGCGACTGGGCGCGCTCGCTGGCGCACCACGGCTTCGAGCGGCTGTATTTCCTCAACGGCCACGGTGGCAACGTCGCCACCATCGAGGCGGCGTTCTCCGAGCTCTACGCCGAGGCCAGTTATGCCGGACGCCCGCGCGGCTACGCCTGCCGCCTGAAGAACTGGTGGGACCTGAACGGCGTCGGCCAGTTGGCGCGGCGGCAGTTCCCGTCCGGCCACGGCAGCCACGCCACCCCCTCCGAGATCGCGGTGACGCAATGGGCTCATCCGGACGCGATCAAGGCCGCCAATTATGCGCCGCAGATCGCGCCCTCCGGCCCGATCCGCGAGTCGTCCGACTTCCGCGCCCGCCACCCCGACGGCCGCATGGGCTCCGATCCCGGCCTGGCGACGCCCGAGAAGGGCGGCGAGTTGGTCAAGCTCGCGGCCGCAGGCCTGGTCTCGGATGTGGCGGCGTTCGGCGCTGAACCAAGGCTTGGGCCCGCCGCCGGCTAGGCTGCTGCGGGTAGGCCGCGCCGCCGGCCTGGCCTAAGATGGCGCGCTGCGGGGCGGGCTATTGGAGACCAAGATGTTGCGTTGGAATCTCTGCCTGGCCGCCGCGGCGCTCGCGCTCGCCGCCTATGGCCCTTCGTCAGCCGCACCGTCCGCACCTTCGTCCGACGACCCGTCGCACTGGGACGCCAGCCAGAGGGCGTCATTCAACGACACCTTTGCCAAGACCACGCACGACTCCTGCCTGCGCTCGGCCCAGAGCCACGGCGCATCGGCGGACGCCGCTGAGCACTACTGCGCCTGCGTGGTCGGCCGACTGGCGCCGCTGTCGGTCGAGGACAAGATAGCGCTGCCGCAGCACCAGGACACTCTGGTTGCCGCGTCCAACGCCTGCAAAACCTCCTAACAGGCCGCCTGCAGTCAGAGTCCGCCGGCGAACAAGTCGGCCTTGCCGATCGGCACGCCGCGCGAACGCAGGATGCCGTAGGCGGTGGAGAGGTGGAAATAGAGGTTGGTGGTGGCGAACACCGTCAGCCATTGGCCGCTCGGCAGCGTCGGCGTCATGCCCGTCCCCATGGTCCAGGTCAGCGGCACGTCATCGCGGCCGGCGAACTGTTCCGGCGTCAGCGCGGCCAGGAACGCCTTCGAGGCGGCGATGGCGGCGCGGAAACCTGCGACATCGAGGTCGGCGCTGACGTCCTCCGGGACCGGCAGCCCTGCCACGCGCGCCGGCCACTGCTGCGAGAAGTTGCAGACCACCATCAGCTGGAAGGCCAAGGGCTGCATGTCGTCGATCAGACGCCAGCCCAGCATCTCCGTTTCGCTGACGCCAATCGCCTTGGCATGGTCGACGCCATTGCCGAGGATGTGCGCTGCGCTGGCGAGCACGCGGTCATACAGATCGACGAAGGTGAACAGGCTGACGGCCATGGCGGGGGTTCCTGACGCTGGAGGCCGACGCAGCCATAAGGCACGCGCCCGGCTATTCAAGCCGTGCGCGCGGCGTTAGGGTTTGAGGGTCGGGCCAACAGCGGGCGCCCGGCCGAAGACGGCCCGCCGTCCAAGACCCGCTCCTGGGCTCGCCGCTTGCGGCGAGAAGGAGCTGGCGCATGGTCGAGCCTCGCAACACCTCCAACAGCAGGCCGCGCGTCGCGCTGGTCTGGCGCGGCGAGCGAACGGCGCCGGGCGCGCCGGTTCCGCCGAACAACCGGCTTACGCCCGTCTTCGAGGCCCTGGCCCGCGAAGGCGTCGACGCCGAGCCTGCGCCATTTTCGGAAGAGGCCGTCGATGCGGTTCGCGCCCAGTTGCTGGCGGCAGATGGCGTGCTGGTCTGGGTCGACCCGATCTCCGGCGGCCGCGACCGCAGCCAGCTCGACCCGCTGCTGCGCGAGGCGGCCGCGGCCGGCGTGTGGGTCAGCGCGCATCCGGCCGTGATCCTGAAGATGGGCGTCAAGGAGGTGCTCTACCGCACCCGCGGCCTCGGCTGGGGAACGGACACCCGGCTCTACGAAACGCCCGACGATTTCAAGGCGCGGTTCCCGGCGTCGCTCGCGACAGGCCCGCGCGTGCTGAAACAGAACCGCGGCAACGGCGGACAAGGCGTGTGGAAAGTCGAGTTCGCATCCGGCGCCAGACTCTACGACGCGCCGGTCGAGGTGCTGCACGCCCAGCGCGGCAGCGAAATCGAACATATGACGCTGGGCGCGCTGATCGATCGCTGTGCGGATTACTTCGCCCGAGACGGCCGGTTGGTCGACCAGCCGTTTCAGCCGCGCCTGCCCGAGGGCATGATTCGCTGCTACCTGGTGCAGGATCGCGTGGTCGGCTTCGGCCGCCAGCTGATCAAGGCGTTGATGCCGCCTCCCGGCAAGGACGAGCCGCCAGAGGCCGGCCAGCCGGGTCCGCGCATCATGTCGGGCGCCGATTATCCGCCGTTCCAGGCGCTGCGGGCTGCGATGGAAGGCGATTGGGTCCCGGCCATGCTGCGGTTGCTTGAGCTTGAGCGAGACGCGCTGCCGGCGATCTGGGACGCCGACTTCCTCTATGGGCCGAAGACGCCGGCGGGCGAAGACAGCTACGTGCTGTGCGAGATCAACGTCAGCGCCGTGCTGCCGATCCCCGACGAGGCCCCCGCCGAGATCGCCCGCTGCGTCGCGCACCGACTTTCGCTGGCGACCTTCGGCCGGTGACAGCGGCCTCCTGACGGGCGTTCATCGCGGGGGCTTGTCTTTGGTGTTATAGCTATGTATAACACTATCGGACCAGACGCTGCCGTCTCGGTCGGAACGGACCATGGACCCAGAGTGGAACGACAATCAGCCGATCTACCGCCAGATCCGCGACCGGATCGTCGCCATGATCCTCGACGGGCTGCTGGCGGCGGGCGATCCGCTGCCCTCGGTGCGCAGTGTCGCGACCGAAACCCGAGTCAATCCGCTGACGGTGCTGAAGGCCTACCAGCAGCTGGCGGGCGAGGGGCTGGTCGAAAAGCGGCGCGGGCTTGGCATGTTCGTGAACGCCGGGGCGCGCGAGGCTCTGCTCAAGGACGAGCGCCAGAGGTTCCTGGCCGAGCAATGGCCGCAGGTCCGCGCAACCATTCACCGGCTGGGGCTGGCGGACGAACTGCTCGGCCCCGCCGCGCCCACCAAGCCAGGGGAGGGCTGAGCCGATGGCCTGCATAGAGGCCCGCGGCCTGCGCAAGGCCTATGGCGCCACCGTCGCCTTGGCTGGCGTCGACCTGACCGTTGAGCAGGGCCGCATCGTCGGCCTGATCGGCCCCAACGGCGCCGGCAAGAGCACCGCGCTGCAGGCGATCCTCGGGCTGATCCCGCACGAAGGCGCGCTGACCGTGCTGGGGCGCAACGCTTGGGCCGAGCGCGACCGGTTGATGGCCGAGGTCGCCTTCATCGCCGACGTCGCCGTGCTGCCGCGCTGGCTCAAAGTCTCGCAGGCGCTGGACTACATGGCCGGCGTGCATCCGCGGTTCGACCGAGCGGCGGCCGAGCGTTTCCTGGACCGCACCACGATCAAGCGCGCCAGCCGGGTGCGCGAGCTCTCCAAGGGCATGGTCGCCCAGCTGCACCTGGCCCTGGTGATGGCGGTCGACGCGCGGCTGTTGGTGCTGGACGAGCCGACGCTGGGCCTCGACCTGGTCTACCGCAAGCAGTTCTACGACAGCCTGCTGAACGACTATTTCGAACACGACCGCACCATTGTCATCTCCACCCACCAGGTGGAGGAGATCCAGCACATCCTCACCGACGTGGTGTTCCTCGATCGCGGCCGCATCGTGCTGGACTGCAGTATGGAAGCGTTCGAGGCCCGCTATCTGGAGGTGATGGTCGGGCCCGACCAGCTCGCCGCTGCGCGGGCGCTGGGGCCGATCCACGAGCGGCGCGTGTTTGGGCGCGGCCTGCTGATCTTCGACGGCGTCCCGCGCGAGCAACTCGCGGCGCTGGGCGAGGTGCGCACGCCGAGCCTGGCCGACCTGTTCGTGGCCATGATGGGCCCGGCCCCTAGCGCGGAGGCCGCGGCATGACCGCTGAAGCCGAACTCGCCCGCGAAGAACCCCGCGCCGCCGACATCGCCGCGCCGGCCGCCCTGCCATGGCTTCGCGTATTTTACTGGTCGGTGCGGCGCGAGCTGTGGGAGCACGCAGCGGTCTACGTGGCCCCGCTGGCCGTCGCCGCGATCGCCCTGATCGGCTTCGGCATAGGCGCTTTCAGCCTGCCGGACATTGTGCTGGCCGCCGCGACGCCTGGGAAGGAGCGGGGCCTGCTCTTCGCCCCCTACGAGTTCGTCGCCTTCGTGGGGCTGGTCACCAGCCTGCTGGTTGCCGTGTTCTACAGTCTCGGCGCGCTGCAGAACGAGCGACGCGACCGCAGCATCCTGTTCTGGAAGTCGCTGCCGGTATCCGACCTCACCACCGTACTGTCCAAGGCGACCATCCCCCTCGTCGTCCAGCCGCTCGTCACCCTGGCCGTGGTCGTCGTCGCCACCGCGGTCATGTGGGCGCTGAGCATGCTGATCGTGCTCGCTAACGGCCTCGATGCGCGGGTGCTGTTGTCGGAAGACTTGATCCCGTTCGTCTGGCGCACGCTGGCCGAGGGGTTGCCCGGCATCGCGCTCTGGTACGCGCCGCTCTACGGCTGGCTGATGCTGGTCTCCGCCTGGGCGCGGCGGGTCGCGTTCCTTTGGGCCATCGCGCCGCCGCTGCTGGTCGCCTTCGTCGAAGCGCTGGCCTTCCACACCAGCTTCGTGTGGCGATGGCTGCTGCTGCGGATGTTCGGCCCGTTCGCGTTCCAAGGCATGCGCGGCGGGCAACCAGGCCACCACTGGGCCAACGGTGATCCCACCGATTGGGCCAGCCCGCACCTCTGGATCGGCGTGATGCTTGCCGTCGCCTTCTTTGCCGGCGCCGCCTGGCTGCGCCGCTCACGCGAACCGACCTGACCTCCGCGCCCGGCTCAGAGGGACCGCCATGAACCTCCAAGTCAGCCCCGACGCGCCGCCGATCCTGCATTTCGCGGCGGCAAGCCTGCTGGTGATGCACATCAGCGGCGGCGCCGTCGGCATCGTCTCCGGCTTCGCGGCGATGGCGTTTCGCAAGGGCGGGCGGCTGCACCGCCTGGCGGGCAATGTGTTCTTCGTCGCCTTGCTGACCATGGCCGGCATCGGCGCGACCGTCGCGCCGTTCCTGCCCAGCCAGCAGTGGTCCAACACCCTCGCCGGGACCTTCACGCTCTACCTGCTGGCCACCGCCTGGGCGGCGGCGCGGCGGCGGGACGGCGAGATCGGCCGCTTCGAGGTCGGCGCCCTGTTCGTCGCCGTCGGCGCCGCCGCCGCGGCTATCACCGGCGTCTGGGTCAACGCCCGCGGCGGCGCCGACGCCGGCGACGGGGCCTCCACCGACGGGCTCTATCTGATCTCGGTGCTGGCCACGATCGCTGTCGCCAGCGACCTCAACCAGATCCTGCGTCGAGGCCTTCCCCACGCGGCGCGCATCGCCCGGCATCTGTGGCGCATGAGCGTGGCGCTGCTGATCGCCTCCGGCTCATTCTTCCTCGGTCAGCCGAAGTTCGTGCCGCCGTTCATCCGCGACACCATCCTCGTCGCCGTCCCGGTGCTGGCCCCGATCGCGCTGATGGCGTTCTGGCTGATCCGCGTGCGCTTCCCGCCGTGGTCCAGGCGGCGAGCCGCCGCCGCGCCGATCCGGGCGCCTCAGGCCGCCAGCACCTGATCGCCCTCGATCCTGATCGGCCACGGCCAGAGCCGCTGGCCGGCGCAGGGGCCGGCGATGCAGAAACCGTCGACGATGCGGAACAGCGCGCCGTGCGACGAGCAGAGGATCAGGTCGTTCTCGCGGGTCAGGAAGCGGTCGGGCGCCAGCGCCAAAGGCAGGCCGGTGTGGGGGCAGCGGTCGATGTAGCCCCTGACCTCGCCGGCGCGGCGCACGATGAAGCCGAAGAACAGCTTCTCGCCGTTGCGGAACATGAACCCCTTCGACCCCGGCTCGGGAATGTCGGCCAGCGCGCAGAGCCGTGCGCCGGGCAAGGGTTGCGCTGGATTCAAGGCAGCTCGCCGAAGGTGGCCCGCCAGGGCTGGATCTCGACCCGCTCGAACAGCCCCGCCAGCTTGTAGGGATCGGCCTCGTGCCAGGCCCGGGCGGCGGCCAGGTCGGCGGCCTCGATGAGAATCAACGAGCCGGCCATCTCGCCGGCCTCGTTCAGGAATGGACCGCCCAGCCGCACCACGCCCGACGTCGAGCGGGCATAGTCGAAGTGCGCCTCGCGGGTGGCCATACGCAGGGCCAGCGAGTCCGGCTTGTCCATGCAGATCAGGGCGAAGTTGGCCATGGGGGGTCAGTCTTCCGATTTGAGCGGACGGGCAAGCAGGCCCGCGATCGCCGCGTCGACGTCGATCTCGCCGGCGATGATCGCGGCGACGGCGTCGCTGATGGGTGTTTCCACGCCAAGCTTCCGGGCCAACTGGCGCACGGCAGGCGCCGAGGCGACGCCCTCGGCCACCGAGATCTTGCCCGCGAGCGCCGTCTCCAGGCTCTCGCCGCGGCCAAGCGCCAGGCCGACGCTCATGTTGCGCGACTGGGGGCTGGAGCAGGTCAGCACCAGATCGCCGAGCCCGCAGAGCCCGGCGACGGTCTCGGCCCTGCCGCCCAGCGCCACCGCCAGCCGGGTCAGCTCGGCGAAGCCGCGGGTCACCAGCGCCGCGTGGGCGCTGCGGCCAAGCCCACGGCCCTCGACGACGCCGCAGGCGATGGCCAGAACGTTCTTGATCGCCCCGCCGGCCTCGGCGCCGATCATGTCTGCCGAGAGGTAAGGGCGGAACGCCGGTGTGGCGATCGCCTCGGCGAGCGCCCTGGCGAGCTCGGGATCGGGGCAGGCGAGGGTGATTGCGGTAGGCAGGCCGCGCGCGACCTCGGCGGCGAAGCTCGGACCGGAGAGCACCGCCGGCGCGGCAGAGGGAATGGTCTCGGCCAGCACCTCGGCCATCAGCTTCAGCGAGCCCTGCTCGACGCCCTTGGCGCAGAGCACGATCGGCAGGTCCGCCGTCGCATGCTGTGCAAAATGCTGCAGCACGCCGCGCAGATGCTGCGCCGGCGCCGCGGCCAGCACGAACTCCGATTGCGCGAGGTCGGCCAGCATCTCGGTGGCGCGCACCGCTGGGTCGAGCGTCACGCCCGGCAGGAACAGGCGATTCTCGCGCGAGGCGTTGATTGCAGCAACCGCCTCGGCCTCGCGCGCCCACAGCGTCGGCTCGAGCCCGGCGCGGGCGCAGACCTGGGCCAGCGCCGTGCCCCAGGCGCCGCCGCCAAGGACGCCGACGCGCGTCACGCCTTGGCGCCTTTGCGGCCGGGAACGTGGGTGGGGTGGGCCAGCGCCGCGGCCTCGTCCAGCGGCCAGCGCGGCCGGGCGACGGCGTCGAGGCCGTCGATCATGCCCGCCGCCAGCCGCTCGGCCCCGGCGAGCGCGATCATCGCCGCGTTGTCGGTGCAATACCGCAGCGGCGGCGCGGCGAAGGCGAAGCCGTGGGCGGTCGCGAGCGCTTCCAGGCGGGCCCTCACGGTGCGGTTGGCGGCGACCCCGCCGGCGACGACGAAGCGCTTATGCTGCACCCCATGCTGCGCAGCATAGATTGCCATCGCGCGCTCCGTTCGCTCGGCCAGCTGCCGTGCGATCGCGGCCTGGACGGCGGCCGCGAGGTCGCGCTTGTCGACCGGATCGGTCACGCCTTCCGCCAGCCGCGCGGCGGCGGTCTTCAGGCCGGAGAAGGAGAAATCGCAGCCGGCTCGGCCCAGCAGCGCCCGCGGCAGCGGGAAGCGGTCGGGATCGCCGCCCTCGGCCAGCCGCTCCAGCGCCGGACCGCCGGGGTAGGCGAGGCCGAGCGCCTTGGCGATCTTGTCGAACGCCTCGCCGGCCGCATCGTCGATGGTGGATCCCAGCCGCGTGCAGGCGCCGACGCCGGCCACCTCGAGCAGCTGACAATGGCCGCCCGAGACCAGCAGCAGCAGGAACGGGTAGGGCACGTCGGCTTCCAGCCGCGCCGAGATCGCGTGGCCTTCGAGGTGGTTGACCGCGATCAGGGGCAGCCCCCGCGCCAGCGCCAGGCCCTTGGCGAACGAGAGCCCCACCATCACCGCGCCCACCAGCCCCGGGCCGGCGGTAGCCGCGACGCCGGCGATGCCGTCCAGCGTGACGCCGGCCTCGCTCAACGCCTGGCGGGCCACCGGTTCGACCAGCTCGACGTGCGCCCGCGCCGCCACCTCAGGCACCACCCCGCCGTAGGGTGCGTGGGCGGCGATCTGGCTCGCCACCACCGACGAGACCACCTCGGCGCGGCCGTCGGCGCGCAGCCGCACCACGGCGGCGGCGGTCTCATCGCAGCTGGTCTCGAGGCCAAGGACGAGGAACGGCGGTTTCATCTGGCGGAAGCGTTGCCCAATGGGGGCCGCGCGTGTAGCAGGCGCGGCATGATCCAGCCCCGCAGCTAGTCTCTTGGCCCCGACCTCGCAACCGCCCGTCCGCATCGGCGCCCGTGGCTCCAAGCTGTCAGTCGTCCAGGCGACCCTGGTGCAACGCCGCATCGCCGCGGCGCTCGGGGCCGCTCCAGACGCCGCTGACGCGGCCGCGCCGCTGGTCCGCATCACCACCACGGGCGATCGGGTCCAGGACCGTCGCCTGCTGGAGATCGGCGGCAAGGGCCTGTTCACCAAGGAGATCGAGGAGGCGTTGCTGGATCGCCGCATCGACTGCGCGGTGCACTCGCTGAAGGACATGCCGGCCGAGGGTCCGCCGGGCCTGGTGATCGGCGCGATCCCCGAGCGCGAAGACCCGCGCGACGTGTTCGTCAGCCACAAGGCCGCGACGCTGGAAACGCTGCCCCCCGGCGCGGTGCTGGGCACCGCCAGCCTGCGGCGGCAGGCGCAGGCGCTGCATCGCCGACCGGACCTGAAGCTGGTCAACCTGCGCGGCAACGTCGATACGCGCCTGGCCAAGCTGGAGGCCGGCGAGGCCGACGCCATCATCCTGGCGTTCGCGGGACTGCGGCGTCTCGGCCTCGACAGCGTCGTCGCCACGCCGCTCGACCCGCTCGAACAGCCGCCCGCGCCGGGCCAGGGCGCGCTGGCGATCCAGGTCCGCGAGGCGGACGCCGGCGCAGCCTGGCTGACCGCGCTAATCCATCGTCCGACCACGCTGGCGGTCGCCGCCGAGCGCGGCGCGCTGGCCGCGCTGGAGGGGTCGTGCAAGACCGCCATCGGCGCCCACGCGCGCCTCGACGGCGACCGGCTGCGCCTGATCGTCGAGGCGCTGACGCCGGACGGCTCACGCCGCTTCCGCCGCGAAGGCGAAGCCGACGTCGGCGGGCCGGACGGCGAGGCCGTTGCGCGAGCGCTGGGGCTGCGCCTCGGCGCGGAAGTGGGCAAGGAAGGCGGCGCCGCACTGGTGCTTTGACAAGTTGAATTGACGCACCGTCTGTCGCGCAAGTAGTGCAGTCTCGGGCATCAGGGTTGGGGTTGGGCAGCGTGGCGAAGGGCGCGAGGGTCGGGCGCATGGCGGGTTTGCGGCCCCACGTCGTCTGGGTCACCCGCGCCCAGCCGGGCGCCGACGCCACGGCCGCCAAGCTGCGCGAACTCGGCCTGGAAGCGGTGGTCGAGCCCCTGCTGGAGGTGCGACGCACCGACGACGCCCCGATCGACCTCGCCGGCGTCTCGGCCATCGCCTTCACCAGCGCCAACGCCGTCGCGGCGTTCGCCGAGCGCTCGCCGGAGCGGTCGCTGCGGGTGTTCGCGGTCGGCGACGCGACGGCGGCGGCGGCGCGGGCGCAGCGGTTCGCCAGCGTGCTCTCGGCCCGGGGCGATGTGCAGGCGCTGGCGGCCGCCCTGGCGACGCGCAAGCGCGACCTGCCGGGTGCGATCCTCTATCCCGCCGCCGCCGAGCCGGCGCAGGACCTGGCCGGCGCGCTGGAGGCGGTCGGGCTGAAGGTGCGCCAAGTGACGCTGTACGAGACGGCGGCGCTGGCGCCGTCGGCGGCGCTGGTCGGACAGTTGCCGCAGATCGACGCCGTGCTGGCGCACTCGGCCAAGGCGGCCAGGGTGCTGGCGGGGTTCTTGAAGGCGCATCCGGCGCCGGGGCTCGCCGCCTATTGCCTGTCGCGCCAGATCGCCCGCTCCCTGAGCCGCGCCGGCCTCGCCGCCGTCCTCAGCGCCGAGGCGCCGAACGAGACGGCGCTGCTCGGGCTGTTGCTGCCGCGCGACGGCTAGCCCGCGCTCAGGCTGATTTGCGGGTGGCCGCTAAGGGCGCGCCAGCAACGATGCGATCCCTTCAGCGTCCGCCGCCGTCATCAGGTTGTAGACCAACAGGCTGAGGTCCGGCCGGCCATCCACCGCGAACGCCGAATATTCGAACGCAATCGGGCCGAGCGCCGGGTGACGGATGTGCTTGACCGCTTCGCCGTGGGCGCCAGGAACATCGTGGTCGCGCCACATCGCTTTGAACTCGGGACTCAGCCGGCAGAGTTCATCGACCAGGGGCGCCACGTCGGCTGCGGCGCCCGCGCGGGCCGCGTCCAGTCGGAACGCCCCCAACACCAGCCGCGCCACGCTTTCCCAGTCGTAGTGGGCGGCGCGGGCGCGCGGATCGAGGAAGATGAAGCGCAGCATGTTTCGCTGCTCGGGCGGCTGCGCTTCATAGTCCATCAGCATCACCGTCGCCGCGCGGTTCCAGGCGACGACGTCCCAGGTCGCGGTCCTGATCAGGGCGGGGCTGGGGTCCAACGCATCGAGCACGCGCTGCAGCCGTGGGGTGACGCCCTCGTTCCTCCGATAGCGCGCATCCGGCGGCCGACCGAGACCCAGCAGGAACAGGTGCTCGCGCTCGATTTCCGTCAGCATCAGGGCCCCGGCGATGCGATCGAGCACGTCGGCCGAAGGCGCGCCGCCGCGCCCCTGTTCGAGCCACGTGTACCAGGTCGGACTGATGTTGGCCCGCTGCGCCACCTCCTCGCGCCGCAGGCCCGGCGTGCGGCGACGCTCGGCGGGAAAGCCAAAGGCTGCGGGATCGAGCCGCGTGCGGCGATCTCTCAGATACGAACCGAGCAGGTTCTCGACGGCCAGAAGCTCGTTCATGCTGTTAGCGATCTTAATATGATGGTCTCACTATTTTACTAGCATACACGCCCGATCCCCTTCTGTCTCCGGCAGGTCGGAGATTTTGCTCATGCGTGTGTTCCTGACCGGGGCGACCGGGTTCATCGGCTCGGTGATCGTTGAGGAGCTGCGGGCGGCCGTGGCGGCGCCGGGTGATCCCCGCGCCGATTGCGCCGAACGCCCGCATGGTCCACTTCTTGGACTGAGATGAGCGTCGCGCCCGACCCTGCCGAACTGGCGCCGTCCCGCGATCCGGCGGCGTACGGCCGCCGCCCGCTGTTCAGCTCCAGCCTGTTCGTCTGGGGGCTGCTGTGCCTGGCCTGCCTGCTGATCGGCGGCGTGGTCGGCCGCTTCGGCTTCCCGGCCGAGGGGCCCGCCAAGCCGGACACCATAGCCCCGGACCTGACCGCGCATCCGTCGTCCGCCGCGCCGGCGGCGGCGCCGAGCGGTCCGATGGCCGCTCCCCCGTCCAGCGGCGCCGCGCCCGCCGCGAGCGGTGCGGATGCAGCCCTCAGCGACCGCGTCGCCCGGCTGGAAACGGCCGCGTCGAGGCGGGACGAAGCCGCCGCCGAGGCCCTCGCCGCCTCGTCGCTCTCGATCGCCGCCGAGGGCGCCGCGCCGTTCGACCGCGACCTCGCCGCCTACGAGCGCCTGGCCCCCGACGACCCCGACCTGCGGGCCCTGGTCCCGCTGGCGGTGCGCGGCGTGCCGAGCCGGGCCACGCTGGCCGCCACCCTGCCGGACTTCGCCGCGGCGGCCGTCGTCGCCGTGCGCGAGCCGGCCCGCAACGCCGGCTTCCTCACCAAGCTCTGGGCCATGATCGGCCGGGTGATCATCGTGCGCAAGGTCGACCCGAGCGGAACTGGGGTCGACGGCCTGCTGGCGCGGGCTGAAGGCCAGGTCTCCGCCGGCGACCTCGAGGACGCGCTGCAGACGCTGCAACGCCTGCCGCCCGCCGCCCGGAGCCAGCTGGCCGACTGGACCGCGGCCGCCACCCGCCGGGTGGAGATCGAGCAGCATATCGCCGCGATCCGGGCCCGGGCGCTGGCGGCGCTGACGCCAGCCGAGGCCGGCCAAGGCGCCCGCCCGTGATCCGCACCCTGCTCATCGTGCTGGCGGTGGTGGCGGCGGCCGTGCTGATCATCGCCCTGCGCGGCGAGCCGGGCGCGGCCGAGCTGACCTGGTTCCACTGGAACGTGCGCACCACCGCCGCGGCCGCGGCGATGCTGATGATCTTCTTCACTCTCGCCGCCAGCCTGTTCTGGCGCGGCCTGATCTGGGTGGCCGAGGCGCCGCGGCGCGCCGCCAAGGCCCGGGCCGATGTCCGCCGCCGGCAGGGCCAGGAGGCGCTGACCCGCGGCTTCCTCGCCGCCGCGGCCGGCGATGGCGCCGAAGCCCGCCGCCAGGCCCAGCGCGCCGCCGGCCTGGTCGACGAGACCCCAGCGCTGGTGCGCCTGCTTTCGGCCCAGGCGGCCGAAGCCGCCGGCGACGCGGCCGGGGCCCGCGCCGCCTACGCCGCCATGCTGGGCTTCCCCGAGCTGCGCATGGCCGCGCACCGTGGCCTGATGCAGGCCGCGCTCGCCGAGGGTGACGCCGCCGAGGCCCAGCGCCACGCCGAGGCAGCCTATGGCCTTGCCCGCACCGCGCCCTGGGCCTGGCAGGCGGTGCTGGAGGCCAAGCTCGCCGCCGGCGACTGGCCCGCCGCCCTGGCACTCATGCAGGGAGCGCTCGAACGCAAGATCATCTCCCCGATCGTCGCCGAACGGGCCCGGGCCGCCCTGCTCACCGCCTACGCCGCGGCCCGCGAAGGCGACGTCGACGAGCGGGTCCGCGCCGCCGCCCTCGACGACGCCCAGACCGCCGCTCGCCTCGCGCCAGGCTTCGCCCCCGCCGCGGTGGTCGCCGCCCGGCTGCTGGCCGACGACGGCCGCGCCGCCCGCGCCGCCCAGATGATCGAGGCGGCCTGGAAGGTCGCCGCCCACCCGGCGCTATGGCTGGCCTACCGCGACCTGCGCACCGACGAAACGCCGCGCGAACGGGCCGGTCGCCTGGCCAGCCTCGCCGCGTTCAACCCCGAAGCCCGGGAGGCGCGTATCCTGATGGCCGAGCAGGCGCTGATCGCCGGCGACGGCGTCGGCGCCCGCGCCGCGGCCAAGTCGTTGCAGGACGAGCCGCTGACCCGCCGCCTGGCCGGCCTGCAGGCCCGCATCGCCTCGGCGCTCGGCGACCGCGACGAGGCCCGGGCCTGGACCGCCCGCGGCGCCGAGGCGCCGCAGGAGCCGGACTGGTCCGATCTCGACCCCGAGGGCCGCGCCTTCGCCTACACCGCCGCCGATTGGGCCCGCATCGCCCAGGCCTACGCCGAGCGCGGCGAGCTTACCCACCCCCGGTTCGAGCGGCGCGAGCGCGGCGTCAGCGACCTGCCCGAGCTGCCGGCCGCCTATGTCGAGTCCGCGCCGTTCATCAGCGCCGCCGAGTCGGGCCAGCCGGCCCTGCCGATCGTCGACGACAGCGACTTCGGCCTCGACCTCGATCCGGCCGACGCCGACGCCGATCCCGCCCCGCCGTCCCGGCCCCGCCGCGTCTTCGGCGGCGGCCGCGGCAAGGCCAGATAGCGCGTTCCAACCCTTCCCCCTCCGGGGGAAAGCGGCGCGCCGTGCGAAGCACGCGTCGCCGATGGGGGGAGTCCTCTCCGCATAGAACCCCCATCGGCCGCTCCCTCGCTTCGCGAGGCTCGGGCCGCTTTCCCCCAGAGGGGGAAGGGTTCGACCCAATTGCGCCCCAAACCTGCACTCGCGTCATCGCGCCGCTTCAAATCCGCCCCGAACCGTACTAGAGACGCCTCGCCCAAGGGCAGGCCGCCTTAGCTCAGCCGGTAGAGCGGCGCATTCGTAATGCGTAGGTCGGGTGTTCGAGTCACCCAGGCGGCACCATCTTTTCAACAACTTAACGCCCAATTCGCTGCTTACCCGGCTCCGAACAGAGGTCAGGTAAGCGCCGGGTAAGCAGCGGGTAAGCAGGTTTTCGGACAGATTGTCGCACCCTGGCGCGCCATTGCGACGTAGGGCATTTGGCGGCCCTGCTTGGCCGTCGCGGAGCAAGGCCACCTTTGGCAGCCGAGCGCGCCGGGCGAACCCTCTCCGCTGCTCAAGTCAAGCTTAGAGGGGTCCTGGGCGCCGCTTGCCGGCGAGAAGCTTTGTCCGTTTTGCCGTCCGGAAATCAATTTGTCCGGCAACTCTGGAGTGTGGAGTGGACCCCTAAAGTGAGACAGATAAATTCGGACAGTTCTCAATGAGGAGAACGAACCGATGTCTCAGAGCGAGTCTGGGCGCTACAGCCGGGAGTTCATGCTGAAGGCCGTTGAACGGTTGGAGGCTGGCGAGCGCGCAAGCGTCCTGGCCATTGAGCTGAACCTCAATCGAACGATCGTCTATCACTGGCGCGACCGGTTCCGTGCGAACGGCGCGGAGGCGCTGACGAGCAAGCGTGGTCGTCCGCGCACACCAGAGGTACTTGCTGCAGAGAGCCTGCGCGCCTCGCGGGCGAAGGCGAATGGCCTGGTCCAGGCACGGGCTCAGATCGCCGAGCTGGAGCGAAAGGTGGGCCAGCAGCTGCTGGACCTGGATTTTTTCAAAGGCGCCTTGCAGCACATAGAGGAGTCACACCAGCCGAGCGACGAGCCTGGCGTGACAGCGTCTTCGCCCGCATCCAGGCGGTGACGCGCTCGCAAGGCGAACCGCCGGGAGCACGGCTCTCGGTGGAGAGGATGTGTGCGTTGGCCGGCGTCAGCCGGGCGGCCTATTACCGAGCTTGGGCCCGCAGCGATCCGCTGCGCGAAGAGACGGCGTTGCGCGATGTTGTCCAGCGCCTAGCTCTGGCCAACCGCCACTATGGCTACCGTCGGATCGGCGCGTTGCTGCGGCGTGAAGGCTGGTGTGTGAACCACAAACGCGTGGTTCGGATCATGCGCGAGGACAACCTGCTGTGTCTGAAGAAGCCGCTGTTCAGGCCGCCGACCACAGATGCGCGTCACAGCTGGCGGGTGTGGCCGAACCTGGCTCGCCACCTCATGCCCATGGCCACGAACCAGCTGTGGGTGGCGGACATCACCTATGTGCGGCTCGCCGAGGCCTTCATCTACCTGGCCGTCGTGCTGGACGCCTTCAGCCGCAAGGTCGTCGGCTGGGCGATGGCCGATCACCTGAGGGCGAGCCTAGCCCTGGATGCGCTTGAGATGGCCTTGGCCAGCCGCGAGGTGATCGCCGGCGGCCTCGTCCACCACTCCGACCGCGGCGTGCAGTACGCCTGCGGCGATTACATCGCCCGCCTCGAGGGCGCCGGCATCCAGCCCAGTATGAGCCGAGCTGGATGCCCCTACGATAACGCCATGGCCGAGAGCTTCATGAAGACGCTCAAGCACGAGGAAGTCGACGCCAGCGCGTATCGTGATCTCGCCCACGCCAGGGCCGCCATCGGGGAGTTCCTCGAGATCGCCTACAATCGCCAAAGGCTTCACTCGGCTCTTGCCTACGTGTCGCCAGTGGAGTTCGAATCCAGCCGGCCCTGGGCTGCTGCGCAGCAGCCCAGGGCTCCAACGCAGCCGAGCTGTCCGTAATTTACTGTCTCACCCAAGGGGTTCAGTTCA
>DATNIH010000043.1:0-18286 GCA_035604515.1 Caulobacteraceae bacterium
CGGGTGTCATTTCAGTATCCCGAGCCTTATCCTGACCCGCTTCGGCAGCTTGGCGGCCACCAGCGCATGGGCCTGCTTGACGTAGGCGAGGAGATCGGCGTCCTCTAGACTGTCGGGCGCGGTCATGATGACCCACTTGGCCCGGCCGAGATAAGGCGCCGGTGCGGCGGCGCCGGTCTCGACCAGCATCTCGAAGCCGAGCTCGGAGGCCTTGAACACATAGCGCGGCGCCTCCTCGCCGAGGCTGCCGGCCAGGACGAAGATCCTGTCGCCCACGCAATAGGTGCGGCGGGTCTCCCATTTGATGTCGAGCGTCACGCCCGGCAAGACGCGCATGGCCTCGTCGAACGCTTCGAACTTCATCGCTCTTCCTTCGCGCCAAATCAGATTAGGCAGGAGACGCCCGTACCGCTATACCGCAATACCCGCCGGACCCGGCCACTCCGACAAGTGGGAACGTCAAAGTCACGAAATCATCTGGGGATTGCGGGATTAAATGTCGGGAGCTGGCAGAGGAGATAGGCCCAGCTCTGTCAGGAAGGCGTTATGCTTCGCCGTTGAATCCTGGATCCGCTTCTCGATCTCGATCAACTCCCTATGCGCGGACGACATATCGATCGCAACCTCCTGCTCGGCTGTGCTGACATAACGCGAGATGTTTAGGTTGAAGTCATTGGCCTCAATTTCGTCCATGCCTACGCGTCTGGCGTACTGATCGACGCTTTCCGGACGCTCCCGATACGCGTCGACGATCTTCTCGATATGCCTGTCCGACAGGTAGCCTCTGCGGGCGCTCTGCGCTTCTCCAGGCCAAGCTCTCCCTAGACGCCAAGGATTGGCTGCGGCGGATGTTGGTCATGCTCGATCAACTCGTGGACGACCAACAAGACTGAGGAGTATCGTCAACGGATGGCTTGGTACGAGTTCAAGGACTTCGAGCGCGCAGGCGGCACCGGCCCGGGTCGGTTGGTGGACGCGGTGACCTTCGAGGCCGCGGACCAAGATGCGGCTCGGTCTGAGTCATATCGGCGCATCAAGGCGCTACCACCCGGTCATTTTGGTTTGCTGCTGGACAGCGAAGGCAATCAACTGGACGTGCAGAATTCGCCCGACGAAAGGTCCTAGCGGCGGAACGCTCGCCTGCAGCCGCCGGTCGCGTTAACGCGATGCGGTGCCCAAAGTGCGGCTCATCCGGCCGCTGGCTCTATCCCCGCCTATCCCCCAATAAGAACATCTTGCGAACCTGGAACAAACCAGGTACATCCGATTCACGCTCGCAAACGCCCCGATGGGCCGGACGGGTTGGCGGAATCAGGGATAGAAGGGGCTATCGAACATGGCGAACCCGGCGTTGAGACTCGTGGCACAAACCGATTCGGACAAGCAGCGGGCGCTGGAAGCGGCGTTGGCGCAGATCGACCGGGCCTTCGGCAAGGGCTCGGTGATGAAGCTCGGCGTGAAGGGCAAGATCGTCGACATCGAGTCGGTGTCGACCGGCTCGCTCGGCCTCGATATCGCACTGGGCATCGGCGGCCTGCCGAAGGGCCGCATCGTGGAGATCTACGGGCCGGAGAGCTCGGGCAAGACCACGCTGGCCCTGCACGTCGTGGCCGAGGTGCAGAAGGCGGGCGGCACCGCCGCGTTCGTCGACGCCGAGCACGCGCTCGATCCCTCCTACGCCCACAAGCTGGGGGTGAACCTCGACGATCTGCTGGTCTCCCAACCCGACACCGGCGAGCAGGCGCTGGAGATCACCGACACCCTGGTGCGCTCAGGCGCGGTGGACATCATCGTCATCGACTCGGTGGCGGCGCTGACGCCGCGGGCCGAGATCGAAGGCGAGATGGGCGATCAACTGCCCGGCCTGCAGGCCAGGCTGATGAGCCAGGCGCTGCGCAAGCTCACCGGCTCGATCTCCAAAACCAAGACCCTGGTCATCTTCATCAACCAGATCCGCATGAAGATCGGGGTGATGTACGGCAGCCCCGAGACCACCACCGGCGGCAACGCGCTGAAGTTCTACGCCTCGGTCCGTCTCGACATCCGACGCACCGGCTCGGTGAAGGTGCGCGACGAGATCATCGGCAACAACGTGCGGGTCAAGGTGGTGAAGAACAAGGTCGCCCCCCCGTTCCGCGAGGTCGAGTTCGACATCATGTACGGCCAGGGCATCTCCAAGCTCGGTGAGATCATCGATCTTGGGGTCAAGGCCGGCGTGATCGAGAAGTCCGGTTCCTGGTTCTCGTTCAACAGCGAGCGGATCGGCCAGGGTCGTGACAATGTGCGCGAGTTCCTGCGGGGCCACCCCGACGTCGCCGCCGAGATCGAGCTGGCCGTGCGCGGCGCGGGCGACAAGATCGAGGAAGAGCTGCTGGTCGGCCCGGTCGAGGCCGAAGAGGAAGACGGCGCGCTGTAACAGTTTCCCCGGTTCGGCGCGGTTACCTGCTTCGGTCCATCCTCAAGTCTGACGTAGATCTACGGGATCGCCAGACGTGGCTTGAGGTTCGGTTCCGAGGCCGGCGGTCCGCGCTGACCTCCAAGCGAACGGCGGTCCCGCCAACGTCCCCCCCAAGGACAGGCGCCGCTGGGGTGAAGGTCCGGTCCCGCCAATCCGCCGGACCTTCTCACCCGCCCCCTTCGGCCCTCCCCGCAAGGCGGGGCCGCCGTTCGCCCTTCCCGTGACCCGGCCGCGCTCCAGAACCGGCCGGCCCGTACGCGCCGCAGGCGCTGTATTTTACCGCAGAGTTCGCAAAGGAGGCGCGGAGGTCGCAGTGGGGCTGTGAACGTCTCCGCGTCCTCCGCGCCTCCTCTGCGCCCTCCGCGGTTATACTTTGGAGCGCCCGCGGCGCTCACGATACCGGTTAAGTCCACACCTGCCCCGACGCCGGCCACCCACGCACGTTCATTCTCCTTCTCGCGCCGGACGGGCTTGTTCTTTCCCCCGCGCCGTTCCAGGTGCTAGAGGGCGCGCCGCAAAGCAACCGCCGGTCCCATGCCCAGTCTCAACGACCTACGCAGCCTGTTCCTGAGCTACTTCGGCGGCAACGACCACGCCGTGATCCCGTCTGCGCCGCTGGTGCCGCAGTCGGATCCGACGTTGCTGTTCGTCAACGCCGGCATGGTGCCGTTCAAGAACATCTTCACCGGCGCCGAAGCCCCGCCGTCGCCCAGGGCTGCCTCGGCGCAGAAGTGTGTGCGCGCCGGCGGCAAGCACAACGACCTCGACAACGTCGGCTACACCGGCCGCCACCAGACCTTCTTCGAGATGCTGGGGAACTTCTCCTTCGGCGACTATTTCAAGGAAGGCGCGATCGAGCTGGCGTGGGCGTTCCTCTCCCGCGACCTCGGCCTGCCGAAAGACCGGCTGATGATGTCCATCCATCCCAAGGACGAGGACGCCGCTCAGCTGTGGAAGAAGATCGCCGGCGTCTCGGAGGACCGCATCGTGCGGCTGGAAGAGAACTTCTGGTCGATGGGCGACACCGGACCGTGCGGCACCAACACCGAGATCTTCTACGATCACGGCGAGCAGATCCCCGGCGGCCCGCCCGGCAGCCCCGAGGAGGACGGCGACCGCTTCGTCGAGATCTGGAACCTGGTGTTCATGCAGTGGGAGCAGTTCGCCGACGGCTCGCGCCGCGACCTGCCCAAGCCGCAGATCGACACCGGCATGGGCTTGGAACGCACCGCCGCGGTGCTGCAGGGCGTGCATTCCAACTACGACATTGACCTCTTCCGCACCTTGATCGCCGCCAGCGAGGCCGAGACCGGCGTCGGGGCCGCCGGCGAGGCGCGCTTCTCGCACCAGATCATCGTCGACCATCTGCGCTCGACCAGCTTCCTGATCGCCGACGGCGTCGGCCCCTCCAACGAGGGCCGCGGCTATGTGCTGCGCCGGATCATGCGCCGGGCCATGCGCCACGCCCATATCCTGGGCGCCAAGGACCCGCTGATGCACCGCCTGGTCGGGGTCCTGGTCGCGGAGATGGGCGGCGCCTATCCGGAGCTGCGCCGCGCCGAGGCGACCATCGCCGAAACCCTGCGCCAGGAGGAAGTCCGCTTCCGCGCCACGCTCGGGCGCGGCATGGCGCTGCTGGACGAGGCCAGCGCCCATCTCGCGGCCGGGGCGGTGCTGCCCGGCGAGACGGCGTTCAAGCTCTACGACACCTACGGTTTCCCGCTCGACCTCACGCAGGACGCCCTGCGCGCCAAGGGAATCGCGGTGGATACGGACGGCTTCGATGTGGCGATGGCGCGCCAGCGCAAGATGGCGCGCGAGAGCTGGGCCGGCTCGGGCCAGCAGGCCGAGGGCGCGGTGTGGCTGGCGCTGCGGGAGCGCCTCGGCCCGACCTCGTTCCGCGGTTACGACGAACTTGAGACCGTCGGATCGGTGCTGGCCATCGTCAAGGACGGCGTCGACGTGGAACGCGCCGAGACCGGCGAAAGCGTCATCCTGCTGGTGGACCGTACGCCGTTCTACGCTGAGAGCGGCGGCCAGGCCGGCGACCGCGGCCAGATCGACTGGCCGGGCGGCCGCGCCGAGGTGCTGGACGTGCAGAAAGAGGCCGGCGAACTGCACGCGCATGTCGTGAAGATCATCGAAGGCGCGCTCGAGCTTGGCGCCGGCGTGCACCTCAAGGTCGACGCCGAGCGCCGCGCGCGCACGCGGCTCAACCATTCCGCCGCGCACCTGGCGCACGCGGCGCTGAAGCATGTGCTGGGTCCGCACGTGGCGCAGAAGGGCCAGCTGGTCGACGGCGATCGCATGCGCTTCGACTTCAGCCACGGCGCGCCGCTGAGCCCGGCCGAGATCGATGCGATCGAGACCGAGGTCAATGCGGTGATCCGCCAGAACCTGCCGGCGCTCACCGAGGAGATGGCGCCGCAGGCGGCGATCGAGGCCGGCGCCATCGCGCTGTTCGGCGAGAAGTACGGCGACAGCGTCCGCGTGCTGACGCTCGGCCGCGACCTGGGCGGCGGCGGCGCCTATTCGGTCGAGCTGTGCGGCGGCACCCACGTGGCGCGCACCGGCGACATCGCCCTGTTCAAGATCGTCTCAGAGCAAGGCATCGCCGCCGGCGTGCGCCGGATCGAGGCGCTGACTGGCGAGCCGGCGCGCCGCTGGCTGCTCGACCAGGCTGCGGTCGCGAAGCGCCTTGCCGACCAGTTCAAGGTCCCAGTGACGGAGGTCGCGGCCCGTGTCGATGCGGTCCAGGCCCAGGCCCGCAAGGCCGAGCGCGATCTGGCCGAGGCGCGCAAGCAGTTGGCGCTTGGCGGCGGCGCCAAGGGCGGCGCGGAGACCGGTGTCGAGGAGATCGCCGGCGTGCGCTTCGACGGCAAGGTGGTCGAGGGCGTCTCGCCGAAGGACATGCGCCCGCTGGTGGACGAAGCGCGCCGGCGCATCGGCCAGTCCGGCGTCGTCGCCTACGCGGCGGTCAACGAGGGCAAGGCCTCGATCGCCATCGCGCTGACGCCCGACCTGGTCGGCCGCTTCGACGCCGCCGCGCTCGCCCGCACCGCGGTGGCGGCGATGGGCGGGCAGGGGGCCGGCGGCAAGCCCGACTTCGCCCAGGGCGGCGCCCCCGACGGCGCCAAGGCCGCCGACGGCGTCGCCGCGGTCAAGGCGGCGCTCGCGGCCTGACAGCAAAGCCTAAAGGCCCCGTCATGTGGCGGACTTGGCCGCCGGATACCGCCGAGTCGTCCCGCATTCATCAGAATGCTGGCGAGCCTTAAGAGCCATGGCGAGATTGGAGCTCTGGCTTCCGATCCGGTCAAGGATCGCGCCATGGCGCGACCGCGGCGCGGCGGCCCTTTGGGCCGTCCTTGACCGGACCGGAAGCCAGAGCAGACTGGCTGCCAAGCACATAAGGGCTGGTCTCTCACGGTGAACCTAGAGATTCGGCTGCGCGAGCGCCGTCCCTGTCACCCCGCGTGGAACACGCAGAACTTGTTGCCGGTGGGGTCGCGGGCGTAGGCGCCGTAGAACGAGGTCCCGTCCGGCGGGCGATACCCCGGCGCGCCTTCGTCGCTGCCGCCGTTCGCCAGCGCCGCGGCGTGGGCGGCCTTGACGGCGTCCGGCGAGGGCGCGGCGAAGGCGATCATGATGCCGTTGCCGGCCCGCGCGGGCTGGCCGTCGTGCGGCTTGCAGATGCCGACATTGCCCTCGCCGCCCTTGGGTCCGTAGAAGCCCCAGGTCCCGTCGAACGACTTGCGCTCGCCGCCGATGGTCTCGAACACCGCGTCGTAAAAGGCCACCGCCTTGTCGAGGTCCAGCGCCCCGATGGTGACGTAACCGATCATCTTGGATCTCCTCTGATGCATCTCTTCCCCCGGTCGGGGGGAAGCGTCGCCCCGGATTTGCGTCCGGGGCGACGAAGGGGGCCTCCGCCGCCCCCAGACTATTGCGTTCGAGCAGCTTCCGCTGCGGCGCGGCCGATTTCTGTCAGCACCGCGTCGAGTTGGTCGCGGACGTACCTCGCCTCGATCCGCAGCACCGTGACGCCATGCCGTTCGAGCCACAGATCTCGGTTCTCATCGCGCGCCGGGTTGTCACCGAGCGTGTGAACGGCCCCATCGATTTCCACCGCGAGCTTGGCGCTCACGCAATAGAAATCGAGGATGAAAGGACCGATCGGGTGCTGGCGGCGGAACTTCAAGCCCTCAAGGCCGCGTCGGCGCAGGGCCTGCCACAGCCGCGCTTCGGGCGGGGTGAGGTTCTTGCGCATCTCCTTCGCGCTGGCGATCGAGCGGTCGAGCGGATGCGTCATGCGTGCTCCCAGGCGGCGGAGGCCCCCTTCGGCCCTTCGGGCCACTTCCCCCCGACAGGGGGAAGAGAGGGTGCCTAGTCCGTCGCGAAAGCTAGCACGCGATGAGAACAAAACAAGAACTAATCCGCCCCGCCTACCCCGCCAGCGCGGCGTCCAGGTTTTCGGCGACCTTGTCCAGGAAGCCTTCGGTGGTCAGCCAGCCCTGGTGGTCGCCGACCAGCAAGGCCAGGTCCTTGGTCATGAAGCCGTCTTCCACCGTGTCGACGCAGACCTTCTCGAGGGTCCCGGCGAAGCGGGCGAGGGCGGGGTTGTCGTCGAGCTTGGCGCGGTGCTCCAGGCCCTTGGTCCAGGCGAAGATCGAGGCGATCGAGTTGGTCGAGGTCGACTCGCCGCGCTGGAACTGGCGGAAGTGACGCGTCACCGTGCCGTGCGCGGCCTCGGCCTCCACCGTCTTGCCGTCGGGGGTCAGCAGCACCGAAGTCATCAGGCCCAGCGAGCCGAAGCCCTGCGCCACCTGGTCGGACTGCACGTCGCCGTCGTAGTTCTTGCAGGCCCAGACGAAGCCGCCCGACCACTTCAGCGCCGAGGCCACCATGTCGTCGATCAGGCGGTGCTCGTAGGTGATCGCGGCGGCCTTGTAGCGGTCGGCGAACTCGGTCTCGTAGATGCGCTGGAAGATGTCCTTGAAGCGCCCGTCGTAGGCCTTGAGGATGGTGTTCTTGGACGACAGGTAGATCGGGTACTTGCGGTCGAGCGCGTACCGCAGGCTGGCCCTGGCGAACTCCTCGATCGACTCATCGAGGTTGTACATGGCCATGGCGACGCCGCTGCCCGGGTAGTCGAACACCTCCTTCTCGATCACCTGGCCGTCGTCGCCTTCCCACTTGATGGTCATCTTGCCCTTGCCGGGGACCAGGAAGTCGGTGGCGCGGTACTGGTCGCCGAAGGCGTGGCGGCCGATGATGATCGGTTGGGTCCAGCCGGGCACCAGGCGCGGCACGTTCTTGCAGATGATCGGCTCGCGGAAGACGACGCCGCCCAGGATGTTGCGGATGGTGCCGTTGGGCGACTTCCACATCTGCTTGAGGTGGAACTCCTTCACCCGCGCCTCGTCGGGGGTGATGGTCGCGCACTTGATGCCGACGCCCCACTTCTGGATCGCGTGGGCCGCGTCCACCGTGACGCGGTCGTCGGTGGCGTCGCGGTTCTCC
This sequence comes from Caulobacteraceae bacterium, assembly GCA_035604515.1. Classification (GTDB taxonomy): domain Bacteria; phylum Pseudomonadota; class Alphaproteobacteria; order Caulobacterales; family Caulobacteraceae; genus Acaudatibacter. The sequence goes on from DATNIH010000043.1 coordinate 7,979, forward strand.
ATCGAGAGGTCGTAGTACTCGATCGGCAGGTCCAGGAACGGCTCGATCAGCTTGTCCTTGATCAGCTTCCAGATGATGCGGGTCATCTCGTCGCCATCGAGGTCGACAACGGGGTTCGCCACCTTGATCTTGGCCATGCGGACCTGTGACTCCGGTTCGTCAAAAGGGGACTGCGGCGCACCGGCGGCGCGTCGCGCCGCAGGGCTATAGGAGCTTCCGCGCCGGGGGGAAAGCGGGGCGATCCGCCTCACGCAGCGTCACCGGGCAGGCGCGCCCAGCCGCTGCGCAGCCTCAGCCGATCGCGGCCGCGGTCAGGCGCGCGGCGTCGGCGAACAGCGCGCTTCTGGCCGCCTCGGTCGTGGTCGAACCGGCCAGGAAGCCGGCCAGCGCGTAGCGGCGCCCGCCCGGGAAGGTCGCGATCGCCAGCTCCGCGGTCGCTGCGGTGAAGCCGAGATCTTCCGGCGTCTCCCCCATCGCCCGCGCCACGCGCACGCCCTGCGGCAGCCCCGCGGCGAAACGGCCGGGCGGCGCGTCCTCCATCAATCCGATCAGCCGCGCGAGCGAGGCGGCCGATACCAGCTGGCCGCTGGCCAGCAGCGCCAGGAAGCCCAGCGCCGCCGGCACGGTCGAGGTGTCGCGCGGATCGAGGATCAGCTGGTCCATCGCCGACTGGCGGGCGGGGACCGGGACCAGATCGCGCGCAGCGGCGAACGCCGCCGGATCCTTCCATTCCGGGCGGAAGGTCGGCATGCCGAACATCTCCACGCCGATCTCGCGGGCGTAGCGGTCGACCCGCAGGCCGGTGACGCCTTTCTGGTCGAGGAAGCCGCTCACCGCGCCCGGCCCGCCGATGCGGTGCATCAGCACGTCAATCGCCGTGTTGTCGCCCTCGCGCAGCGCCAGGGTGATCAGACTCTGCGCCGGGATGCGGGTGGCGCGGCGATCCGGCGGCGTCGGCCAGTCGCGGCCGATCAGGCTGGGCGGCGGCGAGAGATCCAGGGCGTTGAACGCGACCTGCTCGGTCAGCGCCAGCTTGCGTTGCTCCACCTGGGCCATCGCCGCGACAGCGATCGGCAGCGCCGCGGCGCCGGCGAGCGGAAAGCCGCGGTCGGTGTTCCAGTACCAGGTGGCGGTGGTGGCGAGGTTCATCACTCCCAGCGCGAAAACCCCGGGCAGTGCGCGTCGGGCCAAGTCCGGAAAGCCGGCGTCGAGGCGCCGGGCGTCGATCGGCCCGGCTTTGGCCGTGGTGGTCAGCTTGCGCTGGCAGGCGGCGAGCGCCGCGCTGGCGGCAAGCGCGAACGCCCGGCGTCGGCTGAAAGTCACAGCAAGGAGCCTCCCGCAATCCTGGTTGCCCCTTCGACCGGGCCCGGCCTATGCCATGACGCGTGTCGAGCCAAGCCCTAAGCCGAGCGCCGGTGGTCATCCTATGCCAGCCCCAGCTCGCCGAGAACATCGGCGCGGTGGCGCGGGTGATGGCCAACTTCGGGCTTTCGGAGCTGCGGCTGGTGGCGCCGCGCGATGGCTGGCCGCAGGAGCGCGCCTGGGCCAGCGCCTCGGGCGCGAACTGGCCGCTGGACGAGGCCAAGGTGTTCGACCGGCTCGAGCCGGCGGTGGCGGACCTGCGCCTGACGCTGGCCACCACCGCGCGGCCGCGCGAGACCGAGCTGCCGGTGATGACCCCGCGCGAGGCGGCGACGGCGCTGCGGCAGGGCTCGGGCCAGGGCTGGCCGGTCGGCCTGCTGTTCGGCGGCGAGCGGGCCGGGCTGGAGACGCTGGACATCGCGCTCTGCCAGGGCATCGTCACCGTGCCGGTGGCCTTGCGCTTCCGCTCGCTGAACCTGGCCCAGGCGGTGGCGATCTGCGCCTACGAGTGGCGCGTGGCCGAGGACGCCGGGCCGCCGGCGATCTTCCCGGACGCCGAGGCGCCCGCCGAGCAGGCGACGATGATCGGCCTTTACGAACACTTGGAGGGCGAGCTGGACGCCGCCGGCTTCTTCCACCCGCCGGAGAAGCGCCCGTCGATGATCCGCAACCTGCGCGTCGCGCTCTCCCGCGCCCGCTTCACCGACCAGGAAGCGCGCACGTTTCGCGGCGTGGTCACCGCGCTCGCCAAGGGCCGCGGCCGCGTGCTGGCCAAGCTGGCTGCGAAACGGGCGGCCGCCGCTGAGAAGGGCGACGAGACAGGCGAGTGACGGGGCCCCCCGTCGCCAGGGCTTGCCCGGCGCGCGGCGACGTTCGAAAGTCCCTGCGGCGTAGCGCGGGGTGAGTGCATGGATCGTCGGGGGTTTGTCTCGGGCGGCGCGACCTTGGCCCTGCTGGCCCGCGCCGCCGCGCCGCGCCTCGCCTTCAGCGCCCCCGTCACCATCGATCCCGACGACCTGCGCACCGCCGCCCGCGAGGCCTGGATCTATGGCCTGCCGCTGATCGAGGCCGCGCGGCTGCGCGCCGAGGCTGTCGGTGAGACGCCGCTGGAGGGCAAGGCCGGCTTCAACAGTTTCCTGCACCAGCGCGACCCCGCCGGCCCGGCCATGCGCGACTTCAGCGCGCCCGAGGCGGACGTGCTCTATTCCAGCGCCTGGATCCATCTCGGCGGCGGGCCGGCGCGCATCAGCGTGCCGGCGACGGGCGGGCGCTATTTCTGCCTCGCTGTGTTCGATCTCTACGGCAATGTGCTGGAGACCATCGAAGGCCAGGAGGCGAGCAAGAGCGGCCATGAGATCACCGTGATCGGCCCGCCGTCGCGCGTGGGCATGGCCGGCTACACCGCGCCGATGCCGCGCATGCCGCCCATGCACAAGATGCTAACCGCGCGCAGCCTCTGGGTCTGGGCGCTGGCCCGCACGCATCTGGAGGGCGCGCAAGATCTGCCCGCCGCGCGCCAGCTGCAGGACGGGCTGCAGGTCCGCGTCAAGCCGCTCAAGACGCCGCCGAAGCCGGCGCCCTCGGTGGCCCGCGACGCGGCCTGGAACGACTACTTCTACGCCGTGCAGCAGCTGATCGACGAGAACCCGCCGCCCCGGGACGACGACGGCTTCTTCCAGCGCATCGCGCCGCTGCAGGTCGGCATGTACGGCGGCTTCGAGAAGGCCCGCTTCGCCGACGCCGACCTGGCGGAGATCGCCAAGGGGGTCGCCGAGGGCCAGGTGCTGGCGTCGCAATCGCCGCAGAGCGAGCGGCTCGATGGCTGGCTCTACCCGAAGGCCGGCATCGGCGACTTTGGCCAGGATTTCCTCTACCGGGCGCAGGTGGTGCTGGGCCAGCCCGGCGCGCTGAAGCCGCAGACGCTGACCGCGCTGTGCGCCGTCGGTCCCTCGGGCGGCCGCAACTTTTCCGGCGCCGAGCGCCATCGGCTGGTGCTGCCGGCCGCGCCGCCCGCGAGCGGCTTCTGGTCGCTGACGCTCTACGAGCCGCAGCCGGACGGGCGGCTGTTCCTTACCGAAAACCCCCTCGGTCGCTATGCGATCAGCGGCTGGACCCCGGGCCTGCGCCGCCGCACAGACGGCGCCGCCGAGATCGTCATCAGCCGCGGCAACCCCGACCTTGGCGCCAATTGGCTGCCGGCCCCCGCCAACGGCCCGTTCGCCCTGATCCTGCGCGCCTACGCCCCCGGCGACGGCCTGCTGCATCGTCGCTGGCGACCGCCCGCGGTGGAGACGATCTGAGCCGGCGCCGAGCGGGCGGAACAACCCCCACCCAACCTCTCCCCAACCTGCGGTCAGGAAGAGGGATACTGATGGGGCATATTGGCGCGACCACCCGCGCCGCTCCGGCCGAACATCGTTCCGCTAACCATATGGTCACACCTGGACAATACCGTTTTCGGCTGGGAGGAGGACCAGTCGGCATGACACAATCGCCGCGGTCTGGCGGGGATGCGGCTTCCGCGCAGGCGGAGGTTGCCGCAGCGTCACGCCTGTTCACCGCCTCGGCCCGCAACATCCCGATTCGCCTCGCCACCAGCGCCGCGATGGCGCTGGCCGCCCTTCCGGTGATGCCGTGGCAGATCCCGGCGCTGTGGTGGTGCGCGGTCTGCGTCTGCAGCCTGGTGGAACTGCGCCTCGCCAGGGCGGTGCAGGGCGGCGCGCGCCTCGCGGTCTGGGAGGGCATGCCCATTCCCAGCGTCGCGCTCAGCGTGGCCACGGGCAGTTGCTACGCGGCCTTCATGGCGGCGTTCTGGCTCAGCGGCGATCCGATCGCCCGCGGCTTCGCCATCGCCCAGACGTGCATCTCCATCCTCTATTGCCTGCTGCAGTACTACGCGCGGCCGAAGATCTTCCTGCTGTCGTCCTCGCCCTATCTGACGGTGATGGCGCTGGCGGTGGGTTCGCTCTCCGCCGCGGCGTTCCGCGATCACCACGCCTGGACCATCCTGACCGCAGTGATCGGGCTTGGGCTGCTCAGCAACCTGTTCATCAGCGCGCGCCGCCAGCTCGCCGCTTCGCGGGATGCGCTGCGCCGCGCCCGGGCCGAGGCGCAGGAGCGCGGTGTCGCCGCCGAGGCCGCCAACGAGGCCAAGAGCAGCTTCCTCGCCACCATGAGCCACGAGATCCGCACGCCCCTCAACGGCGTGCTCGGCATGGCCCAGGCGATGGCCGCCGACAAGCTCTCGGCCGTGCAGCACGACCGCCTGGACGTGATCCGCCAGTCCGGCGAGGCGCTGCTGGCAATCCTCAACGATGTGCTCGACCTCTCCAAGATCGAGGCCGGCCGCTTCGAGCTGGAGCAGGTCGAGTTCGACCTCGGCGATCTGATGAAAGGCGCCCATTCGGCCTTCACCGCGCTGGCCAACAAGAAGGGGCTGTCGTTCGACCTGACGATCGAGGGGCCGGCCAAGGGCGTCTACCTCGGCGATCCCACCCGCGTGCGGCAGATCCTCTACAACCTGATCTCCAACGCGCTGAAGTTCACCGAGCACGGCGAAGTGCGCGTCACCGCCGCGCAGGTCGCCGCCACGCCAGGCGCCGGCGCCGCGCTCGCCCTGATGGTCTCCGACACTGGCGTCGGCATCGACCCGGACCGCCTCAGCGCGCTGTTCGAGAAGTTCACCCAGGCCGACGCCTCGACGACCCGGCGCTACGGCGGCACCGGGCTTGGCCTCTCTATCTGCCGCGAGCTCGCGCACCTGATGGGCGGCGAGATCAGCACCCAGAGCAAGCTGGGCGAAGGCTCGACCTTCGCGGTGAAGCTGCCGCTGGAAAAGGTGGGAGAGGCGTTGGCGCCGCAGTTCGCGCTGCCGCCCGCGCCGTCGCTCGGCGCCGGGGCGACGCTGCCGCGCCTGCGGGTGCTGGCCGCCGAGGACAACTCGGTCAATCAGCTGGTGCTGAAGACCCTGCTGCACCAGATCGGTGTCGAGCCCCACGTGGTCGAGAACGGCGCCGAGGCGCTGGAGGCCTGGAAGGCGCAGCCCTGGGACGTGATCCTGATGGACATGCAGATGCCGGTGATGGACGGCCTGGCCGCCACCCGCGCCATCCGCGAGGCCGAGAGCGCCATGAGCCGCGCGCGCACCCCGATCATCGCGCTCACCGCCAACGCCATGTCGCACCAGATCAGCCAGTGCCGCGCCGCCGGCATGGACGGCCACGTCGCCAAGCCGATCGAAGCCGCGCGCCTGTTCGCGGCGCTGGAGGCGGCGCTGGAAGAGGAAACCGCGGAAGCCGAGGCGGCGGCGGGGTAGCGCGCCCCGCGCGTTCGTTTCGTTCCCTTTTCCGGTCATCGCAGGGCGTCGTCCCGGCGATCCATGCCCACCGTCATAGCCATGGCAGCGCCCGGCGCGGCCACCCTCCGGTCCGCGTGCTTGGGCAGCCGGGACTTACGCCAGGCTGTGACCGAGGTAGGGGCGTGGTTGAACTATTTCGGCGTCGCTCTTGGCGCGCCCCAGGTCAGCTCGGAGACGATCTCCAGTTCCAGCATCCCGCCGGTGGAAAACGGCCGCATCAGCGTGTCGAGGTCGCGGTCGAACTCGGCGGCGAGCGCTTCGCCCATCGTCGCCCGGTTCCAGGTGGCGCGCGAGTGCTGGCAGACGATGAAATCTTCGACGCTCTGCCGGAATGCGTGCTGGAATGTCTCGCGCCCGTCGATGTCCATCCAGGCCTCGTGCCGCAGGCCCTCCGCCGCAAACCGGTTCGGATCGTACGGACGAATCCGAGGGGTCACTTCGGCCATGCGGGCCAGCCAGGGTTTGAGAAAGCCAAGCCAAGCCGCCTCGCCGCAGGGCGGAAACAGGCAATCGCCAATGATCACGGCCAGCAGCCGGGTCCATCCGGCAAGTTTGGGAAACAGCACGGCGTGGTCGGGCCAGTGGATCGACGCTGCCGCCGTGACGAGGTCGAAGCCGACCTCGCTCGCGTAGGTCTCCGCTCGATCACGCACCCAGATGATGTTGGCGTGTCGGCCGGCGTCGGCGGCCCGGCCAAGCTCCAGCATCGCCGACGATGGATCCAGGGCGACGACCTCGGCAAAGTGGTCGGCCAACACCGTGGCGACTTTGCCAGGGCCGCAGCCCAGGTCGAGCGCACGGTCGCGACCAGGTGTAAGTTGGAGCAGGCGCTCGTAGAGCGCCGGCGCGTAGGGCGACCGGGCATAGTAGCTGCGCGCCACGTCGTCCTCGGCGAAGGTGGCCCCGCCCGCGTCGCGATCGTCCTGGCTGCGATGCATTGTCATCCGAGCACCCGATGTTCCTTGTGTCGGAATCGTGCCCCACTACCTTTGTCAGAGGCACTCGCGTTCGGGATGCAGGCGCATGACATCGGAACGTCCAGGAAATCAACGCCGTAGCCCCAGTCAGGCGCGCTCGCGGGCGACTTGGGAGGCGATCGTCGAGGCGGCGGCTCAGATTCTGGAGCGCGACGGCGCCGACGCGTTCAGCACCGGCAGCGTCGCCGAGCGCGCCGGCGTCAGCATCGGCACGCTCTACCAGTACTTCCCCGACAAACAGGCGATCCTCGCGGCCGCCGCCAAGCGCGAGCTTGGCGAGGACTCGGCCGCCCCGCCCGCCCGCCGCCGCGCGCTGATCGAGGCCCTGATCGCCATGGTCGAGGGCCTCGGCCGCCTCGGCGCCCCAGCGCGGCCGCCCCGGCCGCAGGCGCCCACCGCCGCGCGCCGGACGCGTCGCGAGACGGGCTGGGCGCGGCGCTGCGCAGAGGCGCTCGAGCAGCTGGTGACCATCCTCATCGGCCCGCAGCCCGTGCGCCGGCCGATCCGGATCCAGGCGGAGCCGCGGCGGCGGCGCTGACCGACACGGGCGCCTCGTCCCACGCTTCCTGACGCGATCTGGCAGGCGCCGCGGCGTAGTGGCTGCGAATTTTGCCGGAGATCCCGCCATGACCGATCAGCCCGCACTGAGCGCGCCCCCTCGCGACGGTTCGCACGACTTCGACTTCCTGATCGGCGACTGGAAGGCGCACGTCCTGCGGCTGCCGGACCGCCTGAGCGGCTCGACCGCGTGGCTCGCGTACGACGGCGTCTCGCGCCACAAGAAGATCCTGGGCAGCAACGCCAACTTCGAGGCGTTCGAGGTTGAGAGCCGCGAGGGCCATCCGCGTCTGAAGGCTCAGACGCTGCGGCTCTACAACCCGGCCTCGCAGCAGTGGTCGATCTACCTGGTCGACGTCGACAGCGGCACGCTCGGCCTGCCGGCGACGGTCGGCCAATTCACCGGCAAACGCGGCGAGTTCTTCGACCAGGAGGACTACAAGGGCCGCGCGGTGCTGGTGCGCTTCGTCTGGCAGGATCTCTCGCCGCAGTCGGCCCGCATGGAACAGTCGTTCTCCCCCGACGGCGGTCAGACCTGGGAGGTCAACTGGATCTGCGAGCTGTCGCGGTAGCCGCCTTAGCATCTTGGCGGGTCAGCGCGCGCCGCAGGCGCTCTAAAGCATAACCGCGGAGTTCGCGGAGGCGACGCAGAGGTCGCAGAGGGAGCGCGCGCGTCTCCGCGTCCTCCGCGCCTTCTCTGCGTCCTCTGCGGTTATACTTTGCTGCGCCTGCGGCGCGTCGCGTGCAACGGCACGAAGCGGTGAGCCTCAGCCTCCGACCACCCGCGCCATCGCCAGGGCGTCGATGTAGACGCCGTCGCGGAAGGCGAAGTCGCGGTGGAGGCCTTCGCGGACGAAGCCATGTCTTTCGTAGAGGCCGATGGCGCGGGCGTTGTCGGCGTAGACCGTCAATTCGACGCGCCGCAGAGCAAACCAGCGGTCGGCCATCGACAGCAGCGCCGCCAGCAGCGCGCCGCCGGCGCCGCGGCCCTGGTAGGCGTCGTGGACCCCCATGCCGATCGTGCCGACGTGGGCGCGGCGGTTTTCGAAGCGCATCAGCGCGGCCGTGCCGATCAGCTTGCCCTCGATCACCGCGCCGAGGTGGACGCGGCCGGGCGCCTCTTCCTCCAGCCGCTTGCGCTGGAACGCCTTGCTGCGGAACGGCAGCTGCAGCGTGCCGGCGATCACCGCCGGCTGGTCGAAGATCTCGGCGACGTCGGGCCAGTCCTCAGGCTCGATCGCTCGTATCTGGATGCTGCTCTCGCCCATGGCGCGTCTCCGGTTGGGCCGGCGCCGCGGGAATGAAAAAAGCCCCCTCGGCGTCCGGCGGGGCTTCGGGTCTTGGAACTGACGGCGGCTGGCTAGCCCACGCCCTCCCTCGCCCGGCCGCCGCAGCGGTCGGTGTGAATAAGGTGCAGGACGGTTACGAGCCGGCGCATAGGCCGAGCGTATCAGGGCCGGAAGGCCGCGCCAATCTGTGCGACGCCCGAGTTCCGGGGACAGGATACCTATCGATTGCCTCATTCCCGAAATCAGCGCGGGGATAGGTATCCTGTCCCCGGAACCCGCCAATCGGCGCTACACCAGCGCCAGGTCCGTCGGCTGGGTCTGCGGGAACACCGCCTGCAGGCGGTTGGGCGGCAGGCCGTAGAGGCGTGCGAACAGGCCGCCGAGCACGGCGCGGTATTCGTTGAGCACCTGATAGTCGCGGTTCTGGTTGAGGTTGGCGGCGACCAGCTCAACTTGGCGGCCGACGATGCGCCGCCCTTTGATCCCGCCGCCCAGCACCCAGAAGGCGCCGCCGTGGCCGTGATCGGTGCCGTGGTCGCCGTTCTCGTGGAAAGTGCGGCCGAACTCGGAGATCACCACCACGGTGGTGCGGTTCCAGTCGGCGGGACCGATCTCATCGGCGAAGCCGGCGAGGCCGCGGCCGAGTTCGGCCAGGCGCCCTGCGAGGTAGCCCTGCGCGCCGCCCTGGTTGACGTGGGTGTCCCAGCCGCCGACGTCGACGAAGCCGAGGTTGAACTGGGTCTGCATCAGGTGGGCGATGCGGCGGGCCGAGAGTTCGAATCCCTTGGGCGAGACCGCGCCGCGGCTGGCGGCAGCCATCTCCTGGGAGATCGAGCTGTAGACCTCGTCGCGGACGGTGAAGCCCTCCTTCACCGCCGGCGCCAGCGGCTGGCCCTGGTACATGCCCTCGATCAGCTGGGCCTGGCGCGCGTCGACGCCGGGCTTGCCGACCTGGTTGATGGCGACGTTGGGGATCGGCGCGCCGCCGCGGAAGATCAGCGGCATCTGGTCGGTAAAGGCGATCGGCGTCACCCCGGTGAGCTGGCCGGCCAGCCGGCTCATGAAGCCCGAGCCGTAGTTGCGCGAGCTGCCATTGCCCGAGCCATCGGGCGGCTGGCCCATCTCGATGGTGTCCTGGGTCTCGAAGTGGCTGCGGGTCATGTCGTCCGTGCCGGCGAAGGGCACGAAGGCGCATTGGCCCTTGGTCCATAGCGGCAGGATGGTGTCGGCCAGCGCCGGATGTAGGCCCCAGTCGGCGGTCAGCGGCTTGGCGGCGTTGGGGTTGGCCGGATCCGGCCTGGCGATCGCGAGGGTGGGGCGCGCGGCGTAGTAGAAGTCGCTGTGGATCGGCACGACCACGTTGGCGGCGTCATAGGCGCCGCGCAGGAACACCACCAGCAGCCGCGCGCTGGTCTGCGGCGCGGCCATCAGGCGGCCCGCCACGGTGAGCGGGGCGGCCCAGGCTGCGATAAGTCCGGCGGCTTTCAGGAGATCGCGACGGCGCATGGCCTGCTCCTAGCGGTGCATGAATTCGGGGGAGGAGAGGAACAGCGCGTTCCATTCCTGCGGCGACGTCGCCTGCGCCAACGCGCCCTGGGTGCGGCCGCCCAGCGTGTCGGTGAGACCGTCGTAGTAGAGCGCGTTCTGCAGCGTCGGGAAGCCGGGCTGGTCGGTCGCGCCCGGCTGGTCGGGCTTGAACAGGCCATCGCCGCCGGAGCCGATCTGGCGGGCGATCTCGAAGCGCAGCGACAGCTGGCCGGGGCCG
>DATNIH010000044.1:0-6752 GCA_035604515.1 Caulobacteraceae bacterium
AGCACATAGGCTTCCCGCGCGTCGGCGATGATGAAGCCGTTGTGGTAGTAGAACCGGCTGTAGAGGCCGCAGTCGCCGCCCTGGCCGTATCGCTCCAGCAGCGTCGTCATCACCGACACCGCCTCGGCCGCGCTCGCCGCCCGCTCCAGCCCGAGCCGCACCAGGTCCATGCCGGTCAGCGCCGGCTTGCGCTGGGCCGGGACGACCGAGTGCATCGCCTCGTTGCCGATGACGACGCCGTGCTCGTTGGCGCCCATCTCGGCGCCCCACATCCAGAACGGCCGGCAGATCAGGCAGGCGTGCGTCTCCGCCGCGGCCTCGATCTCGATGTAGGTCAGGCGCTCGGTCGGGGCCGACCGGCGTCGGCGTGGCAGCATCTCGATCCGCTGGGCCTCGTTGCGCTCACGGTCGCTGTTCTTGGCGAACAGCATCGCGCCCGCCGCCGTGGCGTGCGGCATGACCACCAGGGTGTCGCACATCAGCCGGCCAGCAGGGTGCGGGCGATACGCTCGCGGGTGTAGGGCAGGTCGCGCAGCCGGGCGCCAAGCGCGTGGGCGACGGCGTTGCCGATCGCCGCCAGCGCCGGGCCGAGCGAGACCTCGCCTGTGCCGGCCGAGCGCTGGTCCTGGGCCATGATCAGCTCCACATCGACCGGCGGAACCTCGTCGAAGCGCAGGATCGGGTAGTCGTCCCAGGTGGTGGAGGCGATGCCGGTCCCGACGAGGCGCACCTGCTCTTTCAGCGCCCAGCTGGCGGCCATGATCATGCCGCCCTCGAGCTGGTTCTTGCAGGCGTCGGGATTGATCACCTGGCCGCAGTCGGTGACGCACCACATGCGCTCGAGCTTCACGTCGGTATCGACGCAGAGCGCGACGGCGGCGGCCACGTAGGCGCCGCGGTCGCGGTAGCGGCAGTAGGCGAAGCCGAGCCCCCTGCCCGTCCCTGCCTCGCCGCGATCGGCCCAGCCGCACATCTGCGCGGTCCGCTCGATCACGAGCCGCGCTCTGGGATCGGTGACGTGGGCGAGGCGGAAGGCTACCGGGTCCTGTCCGGCCAGCTCGGCCAGTTCGTCGACGAAGCACTCGTTGGCGTAGGTGTTCACCGGGCCGCCGAGCCCGCGCAGCGACGAGGTGCGCAACGGCGCCTGCACCACGTGCTCGGTCACCCGCCTGGTGGCGATGTCGTACGATGGGATGGCGTTGAGGATGCCGCCGGAGAAGCGCACGCCGCCGGGGAGCGTCAGTTGGATCATCGGCGGCGCGGGGGGCAGCTCCAGCGCGGTCTCGGCGAGGCAGCGGCCGCGGCCACCGGTGTGGGAGCCGCTCCAGATCTCGGTTCCGTAGTCGGCGATGCGGCCGCCGGCGTCCAACTCGGCGGTCAGTTCGATGTGCATGGCGGTGCCGAGCGGCTCGTGGCCGAACTCGTCCTCGCGCCGCCACAGCACCCGGATCGGCTTGCCCGGCTTGCGCACCGCGATCACCGCGGCATCGATCGCGGCATCGTCGGAGCCGTTGTGCCCATAGGTCCCGGCGCCCTGGGCGTGGACTACCTTGATCTTCGCCGGCGCCAGCCCGCAGACCCGGGCCAGCAGCGCCCGCATCGGGTAGACGCCCTGGGCGTGGGTCCAGACCGTCAGCTCGTCGCCGTCGAATATGGCGAGTCCACAGGACGGGCCCATCGAACCGTGGGCGATGTAGGGGCGGCTGTATCCGGCGGTGTGGCGGCGGCGGTTGGACGGCTCGGCCGGAGGGACTGGCGACGGGAAGCTCTCGCAGGGCAGCTCTTTCAGCGAGGCGGTCTCGGAGAGCGCCGGCGAGAGGTCGCGCGCGCCGTCCCACTTGGCGGTCTGCTCGGCGGCGTTGATCGCCGCGACGACGGCGGCCTCGTTCTCGCCAAGGACGGCGACGAACTGCTTCTCGCGCAGGATCTCGATCGGACCGCCCGCCGCATGGCGGATCGCCGCCTCGTCCAGCGACGCGAGCCTGGCTTTGAACCCGGGCTGGCGCAGCACGCGGGCGTGCAGCATGCCGGCCGGCGCCAGATCGTGCAGGTAGCCGGCGCCGAACACCTTGGCCGGCAGATCGAGCCGCGGGTGGTTCTTGCCGACAATCTTGTGTCGCTCGGGAGACTTCGGCGCGGCCTCGCCGGTCGGCGCGACGACGAGATCGACCTCGGACGCCAGCGACCAGTAGTCGAGCCCACTGGGCTCGCCGCCCAGGAGAAAGACGCCGTCCACGATATCGAGCGCGCCGGCGTCGCAGCCCAGCCGCAGCGCCGCGGCGGCGGCGAAGAGCGCGCGCGCCTCGGCGCAGGCGAAGCGGATCGAGGCGCCGGAGCTCTCGGTGCTCATGGAGCCCACGGTGAGACCCTCGTCGGGCGACATGTCGGTCTCGGGGTTGACCAGATCGACCTGGTGCATGCCGACGTCGAGCTCCTCGGCGGCGATCTGGGCGAGGCCAGTCAGCGCGCCCTGGCCGTATTCGACCTTGCCGATGGCCACGCGGACCCGGCCAGGCGTCTCGAACCCGACCCAGCGGTCGAGGCGCGGATTGGCGGCGAGGCTGGCTGGGACGCTCATGCCGGAACTCCCTCGCGCATCCGCTCGGCGGCCAAGGCGACGGCGGCCAGGATGCGGTTGTGCGCGCCGCAGCGGCAGAGGTGCCAGGCCAGCGCCTGCGCGATCTCGGCGCGGCTCGGGCTGGGGTTACGGTCCAGCAGCGCCTTGGCGCCGACGATGATGCCGGCCAGGCAGTAGCCGCACTGTCCGGCCTGCAGCTCGATGAACGCGGTCTGCAGCGGATGCGGGCGCTCGGCCGTGCCGATCCCCTCCAGCGTGGTGACCTGCTTGCCTTCGAGATTGCCGACCTCGAGCTGACAGGCCGGGCGTTCCTCGCCGTCGACGATGACCGCGCAGGTCCCGCACTGCCCGGCGCCGCAGCCGAAGCGCGCGGCCTTGAGGTCAAGGTCGTTGCGCAGCGCGTCGAGCAGGATGGCGGCGTCGTCGATCCGCAGGGACCGGGCCTGGCCGTTGATGGTGAGTTCGATATCTCGGACCAAAGGCGTCCTCTCGGCTTGCGGCGTAACCCCTCACCTTCCCACGATGCTGGCGCATCGCGGGCCCCTCCCTCTCCCTCCGGGAGAGGTCAAGATAGGCGACGCCGCGGTCTTACACCTCTCCCAAAGGGAGAGGGAGGGGCCCAAGCGCGAAGCGGTTGGGAGGGTGAGGGGTTACGCCGCCCGACTAGATATCCGCGTACACCTTGCGCTCGCCGGCCATGCCCGGGTGCGTCACCGCCCCCAGGTGCGCTGGGCCGACGCCCTGGGCGTATTTCCACAGCGCGCCGGAGCCGTAGTCGGTGACGCGGGGCGACCAGTGGCGCTTGCGGTTTTCCAGCTCGATCGGGTCGACCTCCAGCTCGATGGTGCCGGCGTCGGCGTCAATGGCGATGATATCGCCATCCTTGATCAGGGCGATCGGGCCGCCTTCCTGCGCCTCGGGACCGACGTGGCCGACGCACAGGCCGCGCGTGCCGCCGCTGAAGCGCCCGTCGGTGATCAGCGCCACCTTGTCGCCCCGGCCCTGGCCGGAGAGCGCAGCCGTGGTCGAGAGCATCTCGCGCATGCCGGGGCCGCCCTTGGGTCCCTCGTAGCGGATCACCAGCACCTCGCCGTCCTGGTAGTCGCCGGCCTCGACCGCGGCGAAGCAGGCGTCCTCGCCGTCGAAGCAGTGGGCGGGGCCGCGGTGGGCGCGGTGCGAGGTCATGCCGGCCACCTTGACGATGGCGCCGTCCGGGGCGAGCGAGCCCCAGAGCCCGACCACCCCGCCGGTGGGCGAAAGCGGGTTGGACACCGGACGGATCACGTCCTGATCGGAGCGCCATTTCACGTCCGCCAGGTTCTGCGCCAGGGTCTTGCCGGTGACGGTCATCACGTCGCCGTGGATGTAGCCGCCTTCCAGCAGAGTTTTCAGCAGCACCGGCACGCCGCCGGCCTCACCCATGTCCTTGGCGACATAGCGGCCGCCGGGCTTGAGGTCGGCGAGGTAGGGCGTGCGGTGGAAGATCTCGGCGACGTCGCGCAGGGTGAACTCAATGCCGCACTCGTGGGCCATCGCCGGCAAGTGCAGGCCGCCGTTGGTCGAGCCGCCGGTCGCGGCCACAACTACCGCAGCGTTCTCGAACGCCTTGCGCGTGCAGATGTCGCGCGGCCGGATGTTCTTCTCGATCAGCCGCACCACCGCCTCGCCCGAAGCGACGGCGTATTGGTCGCGGTCGAGGTAGGGCGCCGGCAACGCGGCCGAGAGCGGCAGGGCCAGGCCGATCGCCTCGGAGACGCAGGCCATGGTGTTGGCGGTGAACTGGCCGCCGCAAGCGCCGTCGCCGGGGCAGGCGTGCTGCTCGAGGCTGCAGAGGTCGTCGAGACTCATCTTGCCGGCCGAGTGCATGCCGACGCCCTCGAACACGTCGACCACCGTCACGTCCCTGCCCTGCCAGCGGCCGGGCAGGATCGAGCCGCCGTAGAGGAACACCGAGGGCACGTTGAGGCGCAGCATCGCCATCATCATGCCGGGCAAGGACTTGTCGCAGCCGGCGACGCCGACCAGGGCGTCGTAGCTGTGGCCGCGGATGGTCAGCTCCACCGAGTCGGCGATCAGGTCGCGGCTGACCAGCGACGAGCGCATGCCCTCGTGGCCCATGGCGATGCCGTCGGTGACGGTGATGGTGCAGAACTCGCGCGGCGTCGCGCCGGCGTTCTTGACCCCGACGCTGACCGCGTGGGCCTGGCGCATCAGCGCGGTGTTGCAGGGCGCCGCCTCGTTCCAGCAGGACGCCACGCCGACGAACGGCTGGGCGATCTCGCGGGTGCCGAGGCCCATCGCATAATAATACGAGCGGTGCGGCGCGCGGGCCGGCCCCTCGGTCACATGCCGGCTGGGCAGCTTCGACTTGTCCCAGGTTCCGTCCGGTTTCTTGGTCATGGCGCGCCTCACGCGAAAGGAGCGGACGTCCTAGCCGAGCGTGAGGTCGGGCGCAAAGAGGCTCCCGAGTGATCCGCTCATCCCGGCGAAAGCCGGATAAGCCGCGCAGCGGCGCCGATCCGGGATCTACTCTGCGCCGGCGGCGGCAAGCAGATCCCGGATGAGTCCGCTTCGCGGCTCTCCGGGATGACATTGATGGGTAGATGCGGCGGAGATTCCTAAGAAGATTCAACCACGAACGACACGAAAAGCACGAACGGGTTCGCGTGGTTCGTGAGGTTCGTGGCGCCAATTCTTTTCAGTCTGCGGACCCTCGGCTATGCGTGAGCATCACCGCGAAGGACCCCGACAGATGAACCTCGCCGCCGTGCCGATCGGGGCCGATCCGCCGAATGAGGTGAATGTGGTGATCGAGGTGCCGATCGGGGGCGAGCCGATCAAGTACGAGATGCACAAGCCATCGGGCGCGCTGATGGTCGACCGCTTCCTCTATACGGCGATGCGCTATCCGGGGAATTACGGCTTCATCCCCCACACCCTCTCCGGCGACGGCGATCCCTGTGACGTGCTGGTGGCCAACACCCGGGCGATCACGCCGGGCGCGATCATGAGCTGCCGCATCGTCGGCGTGATGGTGATGGAGGACGAGGCCGGGAGCGACGAGAAGCTGATCGGCGTGCCGGCGCCCAAGCTCAGCCAGCGCTACGACCACGTGCGCAACTATACCGACCTGCCGGAGATCACGCTCAAGCAGATCGAGCACTTCTTCAGCCATTACAAGGACCTGGAGCCCGGAAAGTGGGTCAAGATCGTCCGCTGGGGCGACGCCGACGATGCGCGCCGGATGGTGCTCGAAGGGATCGAGCGCGCGAAGGCGGCGGGCAGGGATTGAGCGGGCCGCTGCACGTCGAGGTCCATCCCGGCGCCGGGCCGCCCTTGCTGCTGGTCCACGGCATCTGCTCCAGCCGCGCCCAGTGGCGGCCCAACCTGGCAGCGCTGGCCGGGGTCAGCACGCCGGTGGTGATCGAGCTCTTGGGTCACGGCCGCTCGAAGAGCCCGGCCGACCCCGACGCTTATCGGATCGAGGCCTATATCGAGCAATTCGAGGTGATCCGCGAGGGCCTCGGCGCCGCGCGCTGGGCGATCTGCGGCCAGTCGTTCGGGGCCGGGCTGACGCTGAACTACGCCCTCGCCCACCCGGATCGGATCAGCGCCCAGATCTTCACCAACTCGGCTTCCGCGCTGGGACCGGTGCGCGCCGAACTCTCCCAGGAAGCCCGCGACCATCGGATCGCGGCCGTCGAGGCGCGGGGCCGCGCAATGCTGGAAGCCATGGCGTTCTACCCCAAGCGCACCGGACGGCTCGCGGCGGAAGTGGAGGACGAGCTGGTGCGAGACGCCGGGCTGATCTCGCTTTCCGGGATGGCGCGCACGATGATGGTGACGGTCCCCGGCCTTTCGGTCGCCGAGCGGCTCGGCGACATCCGCGTCCCGACGCTGCTGGTGAGCGGGCGGCGCGAGAAGAGCTTCCAGCCGCTGCGCGACAAGGCGGCGAAAACCCTGCCCGGCCTCGAGGTGGTCGACCTGGAGGGCGGCCACCCGGTCAATCTCGATTGTGCGGACGGGTTCAACGCTGCGGCGGCCGACTTTCTCGGGCGACATCGCTGATGGCCCAGCGCCCGGCCGTGTTCGGCGTCGAACTCGACGCCCAGACCCGCTGCGCCCACTGGCGCAGCCCGCTGGACGTGATCGCGATCAAGATGAAGTGCTGCGG
>DATNIH010000045.1:0-10284 GCA_035604515.1 Caulobacteraceae bacterium
TCGGGTCCGGTACGATGTGATCGACCACCCAGCCGCGGCCGCGCATGCACTGTTGGAACGTCGGCGCGTCGGTGAAGGTGTTGTCCGCCGATGCGCCGCAGGCGCGGCCGTCGGCGAACTTCAGGTCCTGGCTCCGAGCGACGCCGTCCGGGCGAAGCGCATCCTTGAACACCTGGGTGTCCGCGCCGGCCGCCTGCACGCCGATGGCGAGAGTCGCGAACGCGGCGGCCAGCGAAATCCCGATTGCGGTCACGCGCATCATCGCCTCAGCTGCGGCGAAATCGAATCGCCGGCGTCGAATATCAGGGGCGAGCCTGAACGGGAGCTGACTGTGTTTGCGCTTCGGGCCTGCGGATGAGCGCCTACGATATCGCCGGCCTGATCGGCGTGGCGACGATCCTCGCCGGATACGCGGCGGCGACCGCGGGACGCCTGCACCCGAAGGGCGCGCCGTCGCTGCTGGTCAACTTCGTCGGCGCCAGCCTGATCCTGCTGTCGCTGACCCAGAAGTTCAATCTCTCGGCCGCGATCGTCGAGGGGGCCTGGGCGTTGATCGCGCTGGTCGGGCTGATCCGGATAGCGCTGGGCCGAATGCGGCGCCAATGAAGAGGCCGCCACTGAAGCGAGGCGCGCCATGCCGCAGCATTTCGTCTGCCTGACCTTCGACCTCGATAACACCTCGATCGCCGTCTCCCGAGGCACGACAACGCCGACCATGGTCTCACGCGGCGACTTCGGCATGGTCGGAACCGAGCGGCTGCTGCAGCTGCTGGCGAAGTTCGCCATCCCCGCCACCTGGTTCATCCCCGGCCACACTATCGAGAGCTACCCGGCTTCGGTCAGAGCGGTGCATGAGGCCGGGCACGAGATCGGCCACCACGGTTGGACCCATCGGCCGCCCGCGAGCCTCAGCCGCGAGGACGAAGAGCGCGAGCTGGTGCGCGGCAACGCGGCGATCAAGGCGCTGACCGGCCGCTTCGCCCGCGGCTATCGCTCGCCCTCCTGGGACCTCAGCGAGCATTCGATCGCGCTGCTGCTGAAGCACGGCTTCATCTACGACTCGAGCCTGATGGGGCACGACTATCTGCCCTACCAGGCCCGCGACGGCGACGTCGCCGAGCTCGAAGCGCCGCTGCAGTTCGGCCCCGACACCGCCCTGGTGGAGATGCCGATCAGCTGGTCACTCGACGACTATCCGGCGTTCGAGTTCTCGCAGACGCGCAGCGGCGTGCTGCCGGGGCTGATGAACGCCGAGCTGGTCGCCGCCAACTGGCTGGCCGACTTCCGCTACATGACCGACCACTACGACTGGGGCGTCATCACCTACACCTTCCACCCCCACGTGATCGGCCGCGGCCACCGCATGACGATGCTGGAAAGCCTGATCGAGCAGCTGCGCGCCGGCGGGGCGACCTTCGTGACGATGGAGCAGGCGGTGGTGCAATACCGCAACCGTTATCCGCCGGGACGCAGCGAACGCGGGCGTTAGGGCGCGGGCGACCTTTCCCGATCTTGCGGGCGTTTTTTCCCGTCCGTTGAAAGATGCTTGTCGGCGCTGAAACGCAGCGACAACCTGCGCCGGAGAACCCGTCAAAGGGGAGGCCGATGAAGGGCGAGCTGGCGGATTTCAGTCCGACCTCGCGCGGCGTCGAACGGCATCTCCCGCGGCTGGTTGTCGGCGGCGTGTTCGCGACCCTGGCCGTCGGCACGCTGTGGGGGTTGGTCGCGGAGCACCAGACCATCGCCCAGTCCACCGCCGACACCCATCTGGCCGCGATCGTGGGTCCGCCGTGCCCCAGCCTCACGGCCGACGCCGCGCGGCGCTCGCTGAAGGCGCAGGACGTCGCCCTCAGCTACGTGTTCGACTTCAACGGCGACACCTTCGGCCGGGTGTTCGGCTACGCCGACTGCAGCGTCGCCGCCTCGAGCGACGGCATCGGCTCCTACGACGTCTGCCAGTTCACCAGCCCGGCGGTGCTCTATGTGAAGACGGCGCGCAGCGAAGCCTATTTCGCGCCGGGCGTCGGCCGCAAGGCGACGGTGATGACGCGAGACGGTGCGCCCAGCTGCGTCATGGCCGCTCCGGTGTGGGACGATTGAGCCAATCGCTACTTGGCGCGCGGCCGCGACGCGGCGCCCCATGACGCCGGCCTGATTCTCCCCTACATGCCGGCCATGACGGAGCCCAAGCCTGATACCCCCCATCACGACCGCGTCCTGATCGTCGATTTCGGCAGCCAGGTGACCCAGCTGATCGCCCGCCGGGTGCGCGAAAGCGGGGTTTACTGCGAGATCCACCCCTACGACCGCGTCGAGGCGATACTGGACGACTTCGCGCCGAAGGCGGTGATCCTTTCCGGCGGCCCGGCCAGCGCCCACGAGGCCGAGAGCCCGGCGGCGCCGGCGGCCATCTTCGAGCTCGGCGTGCCGGTGCTGGGGATCTGCTACGGCGAAATGACCATGTGCGCTCAGCTGGGCGGCGTGGTTGAGGGCGGCCACGCCCGCGAGTTCGGCCGCGCCGAGATCCGCATCGCCAAGGAGAGCCCGCTGCTGGCGGGGCTGGGCGACGTCGGCAACGAAGAGCCGGTGTGGATGAGCCACGGCGACAAGATCACCGCCATGCCGCCCGGCTTCGAGGTGGTCGCCACCTCCGACAACTCCCCCTTCGCGGTGATCGCCGACGAGGCCCGCCGGCTCTACGGCGTGCAGTTCCACCCCGAGGTGGCCCACACGCCCCGCGGGGCGCTGATCTACCGCAACTTCACCCACACGATCGCCGGGCTGAAGGGCGACTGGACCATGGCGCGGTTCAAGGACGAGGCGATCGCCCGCATTCGCGCCCAGGTGGGCGAGGGCAGGGTGATCTGCGGCCTCTCCGGCGGCGTCGACTCCTCGGTGGCGGCTGTGTTGATCCACGAGGCGATCGGCGAGCAGCTGACCTGCGTCTTCGTCGACACCGGCCTGATGCGGCTGAACGAGGCCGACGAGGTGGTGACCCTGTTCAGAGATCACTACAATATTCCGCTGATACACGTTGATGCATCAACGGATTTCCTGATCTCGCTGTCGAATTTCTCCGACCCGGAGGAGAAGCGCAAGATCATCGGACGGCTGTTCATCGAGGTGTTCGACCGCGAGGCCGCGAAGATCGAGGGCGCGGCGTTCCTGGCCCAGGGCACGCTCTATCCGGATGTGATCGAGAGCGTCTCGGCCCGCGGCGGGCCCTCGCAGGTGATCAAGAGCCACCACAACGTCGGCGGCCTGCCCGAGCACATGAAGCTCAAGCTGGTCGAGCCGCTGCGCGAGCTGTTCAAGGACGAGGTGCGCGCGCTGGGCGTCGAGCTCGGCCTGCCGCCGGCCTTCGTCGGCCGCCATCCGTTCCCCGGCCCGGGCCTCGCCATCCGCATCCCGGGCGAGGTGACGCCGCACAAGGTCGAGACGCTGCAGAAGGCCGACGCGATCTTCCTCGACGAGATCCGTAAGGCCGGCCTCTACGACGCCATCTGGCAGGCGTTCGCGGTGTTGTTGCCGGTGAAAACGGTTGGGGTGATGGGCGATGCGCGCACCTACGAGGACGTGCTGGCTCTACGCGCCGTCACCTCGACCGACGGCATGACCGCCGACGTGTTCGAGTTCCCCTGGGACGTGCTGACGAGAGCCGCGACGCGCATCGTCAACGAAGTGCGAGGCGTCAACCGCGTGGTCTACGACGTCACCAGCAAGCCGCCGGGCACGATCGAGTGGGAGTAGGGGGCAGCGCAATAGGGCCGCGATGCCTGCGCCATACAGTACGATGGTGATCACCCCCGCGAGCGGCCCGTCGCGTGATCGATGAAGGCTCGCAGCTTCGGCAACATCTGGTGGCGGCCGGGATAGTAGAGGAACACGCCCGGCGCAGTCGGCGCGAACGGCGTCAGCACGCGAACGAGGTTTCCCGCTTTCGTTTGACCGGCGGCGATCGGCGCAGGCACTTGCGCCAGACCCATGCCTTCGACGGCCGAGCCAAGTATGGTGGCGTAGTCACTGGCGATCAGCGGTCCGGCGACGATGGCTTCGACGGTCTTGTTGCCATCGACAAACGACCAGGGCGCGATCGAGCCGTTAGAGCGGCGCATGCGCAGGCAGGCATGCTGACGCAGATCCTCGATGCGCTCCGGCCGTCCCCGCGAGCGCAGATACTCGGGGCTGCCGACGACCACGTACGGAAACGGCGGCGTCAGCCGCACGGCGACCATGTCGGCGGCGATGAACTGGCCCAGCCGGATGCCGGCGTCGAATCCCTCGGCCGCGAGGTCGATCAGCTCCCGGCTCGCGGCGATCTCCACCTCGACCTCGGGATAGGCGCGGCAGAAGGCGCTGATCAGGGGTTGCAGCAGGATCGGCAGCACCGCGGGGGGCATCGATAGGCGCAACAGTCCGGTCGGCCGCTGTCCAAGGTCATGCGCCGCCGCGCCGGCGGCGACGAGCTCTTCGAAGGCCGGCTTTGCGCGGGACAGGAAGCGTTCGCCAGCTTCGGTCAGGCCGACGCTGCGCGTCGTGCGGATGAAAAGCGCTGCGCCGATGCGGGTCTCGAGCGTGCGGACTGCCTGGCTGATGGCCGAGGGAGTCACCGCGAGTTCCGCCGCCGCACGGCGAAAACTGCGGTGTTTGGCGACGCTCAGGAACGCCTCGACGCCGTCGAGCGCGCCTTGCCGGACTGTGAAGTTCTGCTTCATAACTCATCGACATTATCGCGAATAGTCGCGTGCGAGAAGCGGCCGTAGTGTCCGCCTGCACATCGGAAGTCGCGGCGATGGCGAGACTGGATACCGCGGCAGCCCGGTGGCGTCCTGACCGCGGTGTTCGCGGCCGCGCCGATCAACGTCCGATAGGAGACCCTGCCATGTTCCGACTTCTGCTGACCGGCGCTCTCGCCCTTGGCGCCGGTCTCGCCGCAGGCGCGCCTGCGAACGCCGCGAGCGTCTACATGTACGGCGAGAGCGGGCGCAACATGGTCACGCTGAAGTACACCGACTCCGACATTCATACGGTCAGCGGCGCCAAGGCGCTGGCGCTGCGGGTGCGCGTGGCCGCCGCCCGGGTCTGCGGCGGCGATGATCTGCCGATCGTGCGCACCGGCGACCAGTTCATGTGGTGCCGGGACGCGGCCATCAACCGGGCGATCGCGAGACTCGATGCGCCGTTGCTGGTCGAGGCCCTCGGCCGCTCGCCGCGCACCCTGGCCAGCGTCCGCCGCTGATAGGAGGCCAGGATGCCGACCGTCACCCTCTTCCAAATCCAACTCGTGCTGGGTTACGTCGCCTGGTTGCTTTGCTTTGGCGCGTACATTCTGCCGTGGCTGAGGTCGATGGACCGGGTCTCGGCGCAGCGCGTCATCGCGACCCTGCACAGCTTCCGCTTCTTCGGGCTGGTCTTCATCCTGCCGGGCGTCGTTAGCCCCAACCTGCCCGCCGGCTTCGCCGTGTTCTCCGCCTACGGCGACTTCGCAACCGGGGTGCTGGCCCTGCTCGCGCTGCTGACGGTGAGGATACGCCCGCTGTTCTGGCTGTTCGTCGTCGCCTTCAACCTGGTGGGCGCGGTGGACATCGTCGTCGACTACTACCACGCCATCCAGGTCGGCCTGCCTGCGCATGCCGAGCAGCTGGCCGCCGCCTATGCGATCCCGATCATCTACGTGCCGCTGCTGATGATCACGCACGCCGCCGCGTTCTATTTTCTGCTGCGCCCCCAGTCCAAGGCGGCCGGGGCCCCATCGGCGAGGTCTTAAGTCGCTCCGCAGGGCGGACGTTCGGTCTCGGCTTTCGTCTTTGACCGAACCATATCTCATGAGTTATTGATCCTCACGGTTTGATGGAATCTGAGGACGAGACGATGCAAAAGTCGGCCGCGAGCCAGGGCCAGTCGGCGTCGGAGCTCATCTCGAACAGAATCGCCGAGCTCGGGGACTGGCGCGGGCAGACCCTCGCCAGGATGCGCAAGCTCATCACGCAAGCGGTCCCCGACGTCGTCGAGGAGTGGAAGTGGATGGGCACGCCGATCTGGTCGCGCGACGGCATCATCTGCACGGGCGAATCCTACAAGAAGGTGGTGAAGCTTACCTTCGCCAAGGGCGCGTCGCTGAGCGACCCGGCCGGACTGTTCAACTCGAGCCTCGAGGGCGCCGTGCGCCGCGCGATCGATATCCACGAGGGCGAGACACTCGACGAGTCGGCCTTCAAGGCGCTCGTTCTCGAAGCCGTCGCGCTCAACGGTTCCGGCAAGTCTTCGAAGAAGGCGAAGTCCTAGGGTCCGGCGAGCGATGCGGCGCCGTTGACTCGCATAGCTGTTCGGTTATTGGTGATCCGATAGCCAGCGGGTTATCGATTGCGATGCCAGAGCCCCATGACAACCTGTTCAGAACGCTGGCCGATCCGACGCGGCGGGCCATCTTCGAGCGGCTGTGCCGTGACGGCGAACAGACGGTCGCGGCGCTGACGGCGCGGGCCGGGGTCTCGCAGCCGGCCGTCTCGAAGCATCTCGGAGTCCTGAGGCGGGCCGGGTTGGTGCGCGACCGCCACGAAGGTCGCCAGACCCACTACAGCGCGCAGCTCGGCGCGCTGGCCCCGCTGCTCGACTGGACCAGCCAGATGGCCGGCTTTTGGCAGAGCCGGTTCGACCACCTTGAAGATCTCCTCAAAAGGATGGACCAATGAGCAACACCGCGACCGAGACGCGCTCCGTCATCGTCGAACGCGAGGTGCCATTTCCGGCCGACAGGATCTGGCGCGCGCTGACGCAGCCACACCTGATCGAGGAATGGCTGATGAAGAACGACTTCAAGCCCGTCGTCGGCCATAGCTTCAAACTCAGCGGAGACTGGGGCGCCGCCGACTGTCGGGTGTCAGCGGTCGAGCCGAACAAGACGCTGTCCTACACGTGGGACGCCATGGGTCTCGAAAGCGTCGTCACCTGGACTCTGACGCCAACGGGCGCGGGGACCCATTTGCGCATGGAGCAGTCTGGCTTCCGGCCGGATCAGCAACGCGCCTACCAGGGCGCGACGTACGGCTGGCAGGGGTTCTTTGCGGCGCTGGAGAAGGTCTTGGCGCGACCAGACTGAGCCCGCGTGGGGCTTTCGCATTGCGGCGTCGGCCCGTTTCGGGGCCTCGCCTGAGTGTGGCGGTGCAAAACTGGACTTCTGCGACCAAATCTCATATCGTGATGGAATGAGTCTAGGCGAGCTGATGAGGCTCGGTGACGCTTTTGCCGCCGGTCCTCGGATCGGAGATATCAATGGCTGCTGATTCGCTTGACGACGGTCACGAACCGTCAGCCCCCGCCAGCGGCGAGGGTGTGATTCACAACAGTGTCTTGATCCGCACGCACGAGCCGGCACGGGAGACCCACCCATGGGCAGCCCCGGCGGTGCTGGGCGTGGCGGTGGTGATCGGCGCGATCATCTGGGGCGTGATGGCGACCCACCCGGCCGGGCCGGTGCAAAACCACTCGGTGGCGGACGCGCCGACCACCTTCCTCCCGACCAAGGCGGGCTGACGGCGTCTACGGATTTCGTCCCGGCGCGCCGCTGGGCCGGGTTTCAAGCGGCCCGAACCCCTACGGCGGCGGCGGGCGCTCGCGCCATGAGATTCTGCGCGCGGCCTTTTGGCGCCGCATAACGCGAGCGGCTCGCGATCCGCGCTCGCTGCTTCTGAAGCTGTCGATCGTCTCCGCAGGTCTGCGCCTGCCGCCGCTGGCCTGCGCGGCCGCGGGCCGGAGGCGAGGGTGGTGGCGCCTGCGTCGCTGGGCGGACGATAGGTCCCCCTTCCAGGCCAAGAGCGCGGCGCCTGCTCATCATGACCAAGATTTCATGCGACAAAGCGCATCCGAACGACCTTCGCTGCGCCTCTGCCTGTCAAAGACGGGCGGTTCGGACCGCGCGAAGCGAGACTGAATCAAGATGATCTACTTTCCTGACTACGGAGAGATGGCGGGCGCGATGGGTACATTGATCTTCTGGGGTCTGATCGTGGCGATGATCCTCGGCCTGGCGCTGGGACCCAGGTACATCCGTTCGCGGGAGCGGACGCGGCTGTATGACCTGATGCGCACGGCCTACGAGAAGGGTCAGCCGGTGCCGCCGGAGCTGATCGCCTCGCTCACCAGCGAGCCGGTCGAGCCGTCGGATCCGGCGGCGCCCTACCGGGGATCCGGCGCCGACCGAGACCTGCGGCGCGCGGTGGTGTTGATCGCGGTGGGCCTGGGGCTCGGGGCGCTTGGCCTGCTGCTGGGGGCCGGCATCGGCATAGCTAGCCCGATCGGCGGCGCCATCACCGGCGGCGTGATCGCCGGCGCGGGGGCCATTCCTGCCTTCATCGGGTTGGCCTACCTGCTTTTGTACCTCGCGGGCCGCAAGGCGCCGCCGAGACTTTAGCCCAACAACCAGGCGAGCGACGGGAGAAATCGGCTCCGCCATGGCCCTAGCGCCAAGCATCAAGCGAGTTCCGCTCGTCAGCGCCCACGACCTCGAGCTCGTGGCGCTGGGCGCGGCCGGCGACCGCGCCGCGTTCGGCGAGTTGGTGCGCCGCCACGGTTCGGCGGTGCGCGGTCTGATGCGGCGGATGGGCGCCGACGCGGCCAGCGCGGACGATGTGGCGCAGGACGCATTCCTGGCCGCTTTCGAGCAGATCGCCGAGTTCCGCGGCGAGGGAGCGTTCCGCGCCTGGGTCTGCCGCATCGCCGCCCGGCTCTACGTCAAGCGCTGGCGCAAGCAGGCGAGGGCGGACCTGCTGGCCGAGGCGGCCGAGCTGGACGCTGCGGACCTGCACGCCGCGGCGATGCAGGGCGGGGGCGCCGACGCCAAGATCGATCTCGACGAAGCCATGAAGCTGCTCTCCGAGCCGGAGCGGGTGTGCGTTTCGATGTGCTACGGGGCAGGACTTTCCCACGCGGAAGCCGCGGCCGCCTTGAATGCGCCGCTTGGAACGGTCAAATCCCATGTCAAACGTGGTTTGGATAAACTCCGGTCGCGCCTGGCGCCCCCAGGAAACAAGGATACGGATGGGGACGGCGATGGCGGCCAGCGGGAGCAGGTCGGTGGCTGAGACGAGTTTCGAATTTTCGCTGGAGCGGATGTTCGCCGAGACGCCGGGTCGGCCTGACGCCGATATCTTCGCTGCCCGCGTGCTGGAGAAGCTCGATCGCGGCTGGACTGCGCGGCGGCTACTGATCGGCTCGATGGGCGCCCTGGGCGGCCTGGTCGGCGCCTACCAGATCCTGGGCGCCGGCGCGTTGCAGCAGCTGCAGGCGGCCGCGAGCCGATCCAACGACTACCTCACGCAACACATCAGCCACGAGGCCGGCGGTTCGCTGGTGCTCGGCGGGGAAGCGATCTGGATGGCCGCCGCCGTCGCGCTGGTCGCCGCCGGCATTGGCGTGGCGCGGTTGATGCGGGAAATCTGAGCCATGTCCGCCCAGCGTCAGGACCAGGTGCGCCGCCTCACCGCCCCGGAGGTCACCGCCCGCAAGGGCGGCGAGCCGCTGGTGTGCCTCACCGCCTACACCGCGCCGGTGGCGGCGATGCTGGACGAGGTGTGCGACATCCTGCTGGTCGGGGACAGCGTCGGCATGGTGCTGCACGGCCTGCCCAACACCGTCGGCGTGACGCTGGAGATGATGATCCTGCACGGCCAGGCGGTGATGCGCGCCAGCCGCAAGGCGCTGGTGGTGGTCGACCTGCCGTTCGGCTCGTACGAGGGGCCCAAGGAGATCGCCTACGCCAACGCCGTGCGGGTGCTGAAAGAGACCGGCTGCCAGGCGGTGAAGGTGGAGTCCGGGCCGACCGTGGCCGAGACCATCGCCTATCTGGTCCAGCGCGGTATTCCGGTGGTCGGGCACGTGGGATTGCGGCCCCAGGCGGTCAATGTCGACGGCGCCTTCAAGGCCAAAGGGCGCTCGGACGGCGAGCGGTCACGGGTGGTGGCCGAGGCCGAGGCCACGGCGGACGCCGGCGCGTTCTGCATCGTCGTTGAAGGGGTGGCGGAGGCGCTGGCGCGGGAGATCACCGCCGCGGTGGCCGTTCCCACCATCGGCATCGGCGCCTCGGCGGGCTGCGATGGCCAGATCCTGGTCACCGACGACATGCTCGGCCTGTTCGACTGGACCCCGAAGTTCGTGCGCCGCTACGCCAACCTGAAGAGCGAGATCGAGCAGGCGGCGCGCGCCTATGCCGACGACGTGCGCTCGCGCCGCTTCCCGGGCCCGGCCGAGACCTACTTCTCGAAACTGCGGATGAACGCGCCGGAGTAG
>DATNIH010000046.1:0-14795 GCA_035604515.1 Caulobacteraceae bacterium
CTCGTCGCCGGCGCGATCGTGCTGGGTGCGGTGATCGTCGCGGCGGTGGTCTGGTTCGCCCTGCCCCGCCACGCCCAGGTCGCCACCGCCGCCGAGAGCGCCGCCCCCGCGACGCCGGCCTCGGCCTCGGCCGCGCCAGCCTCAGCCGCTCCGCCAGCCTCGGCCGCCCCACCGCCCGCCGCGACCGCGGTCGTGGCGCAGCAGCCGGTCGCCGTCTCGACGATTTCGGCGCCGACGGCCGCGCCGGCCGCCGGAACCTGCATCGTCGCCGACCCGACGCCGACCCCGCTCAACATCCGCAATTCCCCGAACGGCTGGATCCTGGGCGCCGTCACCAACGGCGTCCCCGTGCAAGTCCTCCAGCGCCAGACGGTGAACGGCCAGGCCTGGGCCCTGATCGAGCCCGAGCAACCGGGCGCCAAGTCCGGCTGGGTTTTCTCGAGCTATTTGAACTGCGGGTGAGGCGGCGTCAGTGCGGCGGCTCGCTTCAGCCGCTGAGCGCGGCGAGAAGCGTACGCTGGCCCCGTCGACCGCTCGCCGCAGCGGCTCCTCTTCGGCCTCCGTGATGAACCCTCCCGGCTCATGAGCCCGTAGTCGCTCAGCCGGTCCCTGAGGGGTGTCCCACCGACCGTAGGCTTGCTCGCCAGAGGCGTCGTCACGACGCCGTGCACGCGCGAGGCGACCGATGGCGTTCGGATATGGCCCCACATCCTGGCTCGACCAGGGCGCACAGGCGTGGGCTGCTCCAGGCGGCTTGAGCAGCCTCGGGCTCGGAGGCGGGCCGGCGGCAGGTGACGGTTCGTCGCTCCTCTTCGACTCCGATGGCTATCCGGTCTCGATCGGCGCGGGCGACTGGCCATACGTCAGCGCGCTCGGCCTCGACACCTACTCCCGGCTGGGTCGGATGCTCGGATCGGACCAGGGGCCCGGCGACGCTGGCGCGTGGACGCCCGCAAACGGCGAGGTGGCCCCGAACGTTGGGCCGCCGCCCCCGACGAGCGTCGCGCCGGGGACTCAATCCGTCGGGGGGATTGGGCCTGCTGATCTGGCGAGCTTGACGCCCTTGGTCGCGCCGCAGCTCTCCCCGCAGGGCGGCGCGCACGACCAAGCGAGCGACCCGTCGGCCGGCCTCGATCCGCCGCCCCTGGCCGTCACCGCCATGGGCGCCGGCGCGGTAGCGCCCGTTGCGACGCCGGACACCTCCGCACTGGCCGGCCTGCCCAGCTTTGCCGTCGATTCGGACTATTTGACGCAGCCGGACGATGCCGCTTGGCGGGTCGCTCAGCAGGCCTACGGCGCCGGCGACCTCAGAGCCGGTTTCGAGGCGCTCATAAGGAGCAACCGCCTCAGGCTCACCGAGGACGGGGCCCCGCTCGTCTATCGCGGCCAGCGGCTGACGCTGCCGGACCTGTCGAGCATGGACCCGCGAACCCGCACCGAGTTCGATCGCGCCGGGGGTCAGCGCCTAGCCCACATCGCCCAACTGGCTGCCGCGCGCCAGGCGCCTCTCGACCTGTTCGCCCAGACGCCGCCATGGACGGCCGCCCCCCAAACGGCTGCGCTTGCGCCGGCTTTCTCTCAAGCCGGTTCTTCAGGGTTCAGCGAGCCACCGGGCCTGCCCTCGGGGGCGCCGCAGATCGGGGCTCCGTTACCGTATTGGACCGCCGCCCTGCGCGACGGAGACCGCGGCTACCAAGACGCCAAGGCTCGATACGATCAAATTCTCTATCCGAGCACGATCCAGCGGGCCGTCCAGAGCGGACTCGATCCGGCAGGCATCGGCCGCAGCCTAAGTGCTCTCGACCTCGCCGCCGAGTCGAGTGGCGACTTTGTCGGTGGGCTGCTTCGGCCGATCCTCCCGGACGATCCAAACCATCCGGGAAGGCAGGCGCTCCGCGACTTACTCGGTGGGGCGATCGTCAACCTGCCCGGCTTCGCAACCGGCGAAGGCGAGGCGGCCGAAGCCAATAACCTCCGAGAGGCAATAACGGAGGGCATCTATTGGTTTCCGGACCTCTGGGCCAAGGACGGATCGATGTATGTGGGTCAAACTGGCAAGGGGTGGGCTAGACCGGACTACTGGGTGCGGGTTGGGCGCGCCGACCCGGCGGCAATTACATTCCGGGAGGTCCCCGGAGGCCGAGAGGCCCGCGAGATCGCAGAGCATAGCCGCATACAGGAATTCACAGCCGGGCAGCGTGCCCGAAATTCTCTGGCAGTCTCCAACCAACGCGGTCCTATCGGCGCGCGACGGCGAGTAGTGCTGGCATTCCCCATCCGCGGGAGTAGTACGAAACGAGAACAGGAGGGGTTGTCGAATGTCAGATGAGCTGCCAATCCCGCCCGCTGTGGTCGACGACCCGCAGGCGAGAGAGATCGTGCGACTATGGGATATGGGAAACAATCGGCAACAGTTTGTGCTCAATCCCGGGCTCTGGGGCGATCCAAGCTTCTGGGGCTTCATGCTGGTCGATCTGGCCCGGCATGTCGCCCACGCCTATTCAGAGATGGGCCACGTGGACGAGGCGTCGGCCCTTCGGCAGATAAAGCAGGCCTTCGACCTGGAGTGGCGTTCGCCGACCGACGGGGGCGGTCCCGTCGGCCGCTACTTCCCAGGCGGCAAGAGATAGAGGGAGCCTGAGATGGGCCAACATCCACATGAGCTTGACCCGGTGCCTGCCGCCGATTCAGGTGCGACTGAGATCGCTCGCGTCTGGGGCGCGAGGAGCGGCCAGTATGTTTCGCTCAACGACGACCTTTGGCGCGATCCGGCCGCCTGGGGCATCACGCTGGTCGACTTGGCCAAGCATGTCGCGAACGCACACGTGCAGGCCGGCCGAGGAGATGCGAAGACAGTGCTCCGCAAGATCAAGCAGGGCTTCGACGCCCATTGGGGCCGCCCCGTGAGTCCCGCCCACAAGGGAGGTCTTACCCTTACAGAGCCCGGCCCTCCATCCGCTGGCTCCTAGCGGTTAGGCTCCCAACCCCCACCCCACCCGCGCCTTCTCGATCGCCTCCAGTTTGGCGCCGAACGGGCCCCAATCATCCCGCTCCGCAATCGCCGCCCATAGCGCCTCGATCTCGTCGATGAGCAGTTCCTCGGGCTCGGGGCGGGCGAAGTAGGGGTTCTGCAGGCGCTCCGGCCGGTCGGGGGCGAAGTCGGCGAGCGCCTCGCGGAATGCGGCGGCGTGTTCGCCGGCATAGAGGGCGGCGCGGGGGCCGGCCATGGCGCGGGCCTCCGACGCCTTGCCGCCGAACCAGTCGAAGAAGAAGGGCTCCCATCTGAGGTCCGGGCCGCCCTCGGCGAGGGTGCGGAAGGCGAGGTTGACGAGGGCGACGTCGGCGTCGGGGTCGCGGGGTTTCAGGCCAAGGCGCATCAGCATGGCCGCGCGGAGCTCGTCGCGGTAGGCGGGGGAGAAGCCGTTCAGGGCGTCGACCAGGGGCTCGGCCTCGCTGACCAGGGTGAGGGCGCCGGCCAGCTGTTGCAGGTTCCAGAACACCGCCTCGGGCTGGCGGCCGAAGCTGTAGAGGCCGGTCTGGTCGAAATAGGCGGCGACGAAGTTGGGGTCGTTGCGGGGCAGGAAGCGGTAGGGGCCGTAGTCGAAGCTCTCGCCCGTCACGTTCATATTGTCCGTGTTCAGAACGCCGTGCACGAAGCCGGCGGTCATCCAGCGGGCGGTGAGGCGGGCGGCGGCGGCGGTGATCTTGGCCAGGAGGGCGCCGGCGCGCGCCTCGGGCGCGGCATTCCCGAGCTCCGGATAGTAAAGGGCGATCACGTGGTCGACCAGGCGGGCGATGTTGTCGGCCTGCTGGTGATAGGCCTGGCGCTGGAAGGTTCCGAAGCGGATGTGGCTGTGCGAGAGGCGGGTGAGCACGGCCGCGCGGGTGGGGCTGGGCTCGTCCTGGCGCTCGAGCGCCTCGCCGGTCTCGATCAGCGAGAAGGAGCGCGAGGTGGGCACGCCCAGCGCCTCGAGCATGGCGGTGGCCAAGACCTCGCGCATGCCGCCCTTGAGCGTGAGGCGCCCGTCGGCGGTGCGCGACCATGGCGTCTGGCCCGAGCCCTTGGTGGCGAGGTCGAGCAGGCGGCCTGTCTTGGCCTCGCGCAGCTGGGCGAAGAGGAAGCCGCGGCCGTCGCCGAGGTCGGGGTTGTAAACACGGAATTGGTGGCCGTGGTAGCGCATGGCGAGGGGTGCGGGCACGTTGCCCGGCAAGGGTTCGAAGCGGCCGAAATGGGCGATCCACTCGGCGTCGGTGAGGGTGTCGAGGCCGACGGTCGCGGCGGCCCGCTGGTTTCGGTAGCGGAGGATCGTGTCGGGGAAGTCGGCCGCGGCGACGGGATCGGCGAAGTCGGCGCCGAGGGCGGGGAACTGCGGATCGGCGCGGTAGAGCTTGGAGACCGGCATCGGCGGTGACATGGGCCGAGCGCGCTTGAGGGTCCAGACTCAATTGCGCTCGAGTGGCGCCGAAAAGCTTGAACCGCGGAGAGCGCAGAGGATGAGCAGAGAACGCAGAGGCTCTGCGCGCTCTCGCGCCTTCTCCACGTGCTCTGCGGTTCGATCCTGCGCCGCCGCAGGCGCCTGGCGGCAGGATTCAACCACAAAGCACACCAAGGGGTCCGTGTCGGCCGGAAGGCAGCGGCTGGAGCTGAATCTTGGTGGCCTTGGTGTGCTTGGTGGTTCAAAGGGACTGCGCCGCTGACGCGGCGCTTTGGTCAAGAGAACGGAGGCGCCTTTGGCCCCGCGTCCGACGCTTGAATTTTTGCGCACGGAGGCTGGGGGCGGGACGGC
Organism: Caulobacteraceae bacterium; assembly: GCA_035604515.1. Taxonomy (GTDB): domain Bacteria; phylum Pseudomonadota; class Alphaproteobacteria; order Caulobacterales; family Caulobacteraceae; genus Acaudatibacter. The sequence goes on from DATNIH010000046.1 coordinate 4,788, forward strand.
GCTTGTCGTCTCGGCGGCGGTGGCGCTGGTCCTGGCCAATTCGCCGTTCGCGAGCGACTACTTCGACCTGATCGGCGCGCCGTTCACCATCGCCGTCGGCCCCTATGTCGAGACGCTGTCGGTACGCGACTGGGTCGGCCAGGGGCTGATGAGCATCTTCTTCTTCGTCGTCGGGATGGAGATCAAACAGGAGCTGTTCAAGGGCGAGTTCTCCAGCCCGCGCAAGCTGGTGCTGCCGATCGCCGCGGCGGTCGGCGGGGTGGCGGGCCCGGCGCTGGTCTACCTGGCCATCAACCTGACGGCGCACGGCGGCGCGCCGGGCGCCTGGCCGGTTCCGACGGCGACCGACGCGGCGTTCGCGCTGGCCGCGCTGGCGCTGGTCAGCCGGGGGCTGCCGGAGTCGCTGAGACTGTTTTTGCTGACCGTGGCGATCGTCGACGACATGGCGGCGATCGGTGTCATCGCCGTGCTGTACACCGGCCACATCCACGCCTGGGCGCTGGCCTGCGCGGCGGCGACGCTGATCGGCCTGATCGGGCTGTCGGAATGGCGCGACGCGCCGTTCCTGTTCCGCGCGACGGGGTTCGTGCTCTTGGCCGCGTTCATGCTGAAGTCCGGCGTCTCGGCCTCGCTGGCCGGGGTGGCGGCCGCCTTCACCGTGCCGATCGGGCCGCGGCGGCCAGGCCAAGAGGGGGTGCTGCAGCACTTCATGCAGAGCCTGCACCCCTACGTGGCGTTCGCCGTCCTGCCGCTGTTCGCGTTCACCGCCGCCGGGGTCTCGCTGGCCGACCTGCGGCTCAGCGACGTGGTGGCGCCGGCGCCGCTGGGGGTCGCGGCCGGCCTGTTCATCGGCAAGCAGGCGGGGGTGCTGATCAGCGTCTTCGTGCTGGTGCGGACGGGCGTGGCGCGCCGGCCGACCGGCGCATCCTGGCTCGACCTCTATGGCGTGGCCCTGCTGTGCGGGATCGGGTTTACGGTCAGCCTGTTCATCGGCGCGCTGGCGGTGGCGGGCCAGGGCGAACTGGCGCGCAGCCAGATCACGCTGGGCGTCATCACCGGCTCGGTCGTCTCGGCGCTGGCGGGCATGGCCGTCCTGGCGTTCGCCGCGAGGCTCAGAAACCCCCTCCCATAGGGAGGGGGCGAGCGCCGCAAGGCGCGAGGGGGGAGGCGTTACGGCGCCTCAGGCAAACCTGCCAGGCCGTAACCCCTCACCCTCCCGGTCGCTTCGCTCCAGGCCCCTCCCTCTCCCTTTGGGAGAGGTGTTCCCCGGCCTATTCCGCGGCTTGTTTGGGGGGCTCGTAGCCGAGGACGGCTTTGGTCTCGAGGTACTCGTGGAACCCGTACTCGCCCCACTCGCGTCCGTTGCCGCTCATCTTGTAGCCGCCGAACGGCGCGGACATGTCGCCCGAGCCATTGATCGACACCTGGCCGGCGCGCAGGCGCGAGGCCACGTCACGCACCTTGGCGAGGTCGCCGCCCGAGATGTAGGCGGCAAGCCCGTACTCGGTGTCGTTGCCGATCTGGACGGCCTGGTCGACGGTGTCGTAGCCGAGGATCGACACGACCGGGCCGAAGATCTCTTCCTTGGCGATGGTCATGTCGTTGGTGACGTTGGCGAAGACGGTGGGCTTGACGTAGTAGCCCTTGTCCAGGCCCTCCGGCCGGTCGGGACCGCCGGTGACGAGCGTGGCGCCCTCCTGGATGCCGGACTTGATCAGCCGCTGGATCTTGTCCCACTGGGTCTTGTTGACCACCGGGCCGATGCGGCTGTTGCCGTTCGGATCGCCGACGGTCGTCGCCTCGGCGGCTTCCTTGGCGATGGTGATGGCCTCGCCCATCTTCTTGGCCGGCACCAGCATGCGGGTCGGCGCGTTGCACGACTGGCCGGAGTTCTGCATCACCGAGCGGACGCCGTTGCCGACGGCGGCTTTGAAGTCGGCGTCTTCCAGGATGATGTTCGGGCTCTTGCCGCCCAGCTCCTGCGCGACGCGCTTGACCGTCGGCGCGGCGGCCCTGGCCACCTCGATGCCGGCGCGGGTCGAGCCGGTGAAGGAGACCATGTCGATGCCCGGATGGCTGGCGATGGCGGCGCCGACCTCGGGGCCGGTGCCATTGATCATGTTGTAGACGCCGGCCGGAACGCCGGCGGCATGCAGCACCTCGGTCCACAGGTAGGCGGAGAACGGCGCTTCTTCAGATGGCTTGAGCACCATGGTGCAGCCGGTGGCGAGCGCCGGGACGACCTTGCAGGCGACCTGGTTGATCGGCCAGTTCCACGGCGTGATCATGCCGCAGACGCCGATCGGCTCTTTCACGATGCGCGTGGTGCCGCGCTCCTCGTCGAACTTGAAGTCCTTGAGCACCGCGATGCCGTTGGTGAGGTGCATGATGCCCACGCCGGCCTGGGCCTGTTGGGCGAGGCTGGCCGGCGCGCCCATCTCCTCGGTGATGGCCTGGGCGATCTCGCCGAAGCGCTTCTGGTATTCGGCCAGGATGCGCTGGAGGAGGTCGATGCGCTCTTCGCGCGAGGTGCGGGAGAAGGTCTCGAACGCCTTCCTGGCCGCCTTGACCGCTTTGTCGACATCGGCCGCCGAGCCGGCGGAGATGTGGCCCGCGACCTGTTCGGTGGCCGGATTGATCACATCCATGGACTTCGGGGTGACCGGATCGACCCACTGTCCATCGATGTAGAATTTCATGTACTCGCGCATTTAAGTCCTCCTTGGGCGTCCCACCGCCGGCGATCTTGGGCTCGTAAGGCCCCCACGATTGGCCGCGCATATTAGTGATCGCGGTTCATTCTGGAAGCCTCTTTTCCAGAAAACGTAAGGTCTTCGCCGTCACCAGTGCGGGTGAGCGGCCGTGTTTGCGAGCGCCTCGGCGATGCGCTTGCGCGTGCCGGCGGTCGTTCCCTCCGGCAGGGCGTCCGGCGAAAACCAGCCGGCTTCGGCGATCTCGCCCGTTTGCGTCGGCGCGCAAGCCTCCCACGCGGGCACGCGGAAGAAGAGGATGTGGTCGCCGCGGAAGTGCGCCTCGGCGCTGTGGATGGAGACGAGCACGAGCGGGGCGGTCGCCTTGATCCCCGCCTCCTCCATCAGCTCGCGCTGCATCGCCAGCGCGGCGGTCTCGCCGCGCTCGACGCCGCCGCCCGGCATGTGCCAGCCGCGCGAATAGGTGTGGCGGACGAGGAGCACCCGGCCCTCGCCGTCGAGCACCAGCGCTCGGACGCCGAGGGTCATCCCGCGCGTGCGGCGGGACCAGGCCTGGTAGAACGGGCGGATCAGGCGCTCGAAGCGCAGGCGCAGCGACATGCGAGAGCGATGCTAGAGCAAGTTGGGATCAGTTTGAATCGACCACGGTCAGGCTTTTCAACCACCAAGCACACCAAGGGTTCCGAGCGAGCGCGCCGGCGCTGAGGTCAATGACTGCCTCTTGGTGTGCTTGGTGTGAAATCCTGCGGGTTTGTCGCGCCGGGCGCGAAGGGCCAGGCGGCCGGAACGCGTTGGGGGCTGGAGCGTTTGCATTTTCAAGGTCTGGCCCGAAGGCGCGGCTCGCCCCGCCCGCACGTCTCGCGGCCCGCGGACCCATCAAAGGAGATTCCCAAGTGAAAACCAAAGTCCTGCTCGCCGCCCTCGTGGCCGGCGTGGCGCTGCCGCCGCTCATGGCTTCGGCGCAGCCCTACGATTCCGGCTGTGTCCAGTCCAACCGCGCCAACAACGCCGTCGGCACGATCGCGGGCGGCGTCATCGGCGCCGTCATCGGCAGCAACGTGGCCGGGCACGGCGCGCGCACGGGCGGCGCGGTGATCGGCGGCGCGACCGGCGCACTGGCCGGCAACGCCATCGCGCGGTCCAACGACCACCCGTGCGCGGAGGGTTACGTCTACCAGGGCCCGCCGCCCGAGCCGGCGTCCTATGGCTTTTGGCGCGGCGCCCCGGCCGGCATCCACGAGCGTATCGACTTCATGCAGCAACGGCTCGACACCTCGAGCGAGCGCGGCTGGATCAGTCCGTACGACTACCGCCGCCTGAGCGCGGAGCTGGACGGCATTCGCCGGCAGGACCACCAGCTGCGCGACCGCGACGGCGGGCGGCTCTACCCGCAGGACCGCGACTATCTGCAGAGCCGGCTCGACGACCTGAGCCAGCAGCTGCACTGGGAGGATCGCGGCTAGAGCGGGTTGCACGGCTAGCCGCCGCCGGCGTCTCGACGAGGCTTGAGTCGACGCTTGCTCGCCGCTAAGCCAGTGCCGTCCCGCAAGAGGCTCCCCATGACCGCCACCGCCATCGTAATGATCCTGATCTTCATGGCCGTGATCGGCATCATGAACCGCTACGAATTCGGCCGGTTCGATTAGGGAATGAGCCCGCGCGGCGGCGCGCTCGTCACCGGCGCCGCCCGGCGCATCGGCCGGACGCTGGCGCTGAGGGCCGCCGCTCTCGGCTATGCCGTCGCCATCCACCATCGCCGCTCGGAGGCCGAGGCGAACGCCGTCAAGGCGGAGATCGAAGCGGCCGGCGGCGAGGCCGTGGTCGTCGCCGCCGACCTGGCCGACGTGGGCGTCGCGACGCCGCTGATCGATACGGCCCGCGCGGCGATCGGGCCGCTGACGCTGTTGGTCAACAACGCCTCGCTGTTCGAGGACGACCGCATCGAGACCCTGACCGCCGCCACCTGGGACGCTCACATGGCGGTCAATCTGCGCGCGCCGGTGCTGCTGGCCCAGGCCTTCGGCCGCCAGGCGCCGGAGGGGTCGCTGATCGTCAATCTGCTCGACCAGCGGGTCTGGCGGCCCACCCCGCAATTCTTCAGCTATGCGGTGTCCAAGGCCGGGCTCTGGCAGGCCACGCGCATGCTGGCGCAGGCGCTGGCGCCGCGGATCCGCGTGAACGCCATCGGGCCGGGGCCGACCCTGCCCTCGATCCACCAGTCGGAGGCCGCCTTCGCGGCCGAGGCGGACCGGGTGCCGCTCAAGCGGCGCGCGACGCCGGAGGAGATCGCCGACGCGCTGGCCTACCTGATCGACGCGCCCTCGGTGACCGGCCAGATGATCGCCGTCGACGCCGGCCAACACCTGGCCTGGCGCACGCCGGACGTGACCGCGCCATGATGGTCGAACAGCTGAGGATCTTCGTCCGTGGACTGACCTTGTCGGCCGAGGTCGGGGTCATCCCGCACGAGTACGGCCGCAAGCAGCCGCTGGTCATCGACATCGAGCTCGAGCTCGAACCCGCCACGGTCGAGCACATCGCCGAGACGGTCAGCTATGCGGCGATCATGGCCAAGGCCAAGACGCTGGCCGAGAGCGGCCACTTCAACCTGGTCGAGACCTACGCCGAGCGCCTGGCCCGCGACTGCCTGGAGGACGCCAAGGTGCGCCGCGTGCGCGTCCGCGTCGAAAAGCCCCAGGCCCTGGCCCCCGACGCCGCCGCCGGCGGCGTGGAGGTGGTGGTCAGCCGCGGCGGCTAGGCAGCGCCGCCCCGCGGGCACTCCGCTCAAGCGGCGGGAGCGGCCCTTTCTGCGACGCGCTGCAAGACGTCGGCTATCGCGGCCTCGACGGCTTGCGGATGGCGGAAGTGGATCGTGAGGTGGCCGGCGTCGACCGGGCGCACTTCGCCCCTGGGCACGGTTGTGGCGAGATCGTCGTAGAGGCGGCGCTTGCCCGCCAGCTCCCCCGCCAACATCTCGTCCGACTCGCCGACCGAGACGGCGCGGCGGAAGTCGTCGATCCCCATGGAGCACAGGATGACCAGCGGAACGTCAGGCAGCGGACCGCCGGCGCGGGTCTCGGCGTAGAGCGCCTCGGCGCCTCGCGCCTCTTCGATCCCCGCCCAGAACCACGCCATGGTCAGATGCCGCTCGACAAGCGTTTCCCGCAGGTCTGGCGGCCAGTCCGCCATCTCGGCGGTGAAGAGGCGCCGGTACAGCTCCTGGTATCGGCGCACGACCGGTATCGCAGCGACGAGGCCGGGCGCGATGCGGACGGCGGCGCCCAGCACGGGGCCGGAGAGTTTCCCCAGGAGCAGCGAGATCCAGCTGCTTCCTCCGCTTCGCTTCGCGTTCAGCTGCTCGGGCATGTAGGCGTCGTAGTCTTCGTGCGGCGGATCGAGCAGTACCAGGCCGGCGACCTCGGACGGGAACAGTTGCGCGTAGCGGCGCGCGAAGAGGCCGCCCAAGGAGTGGCCGACCAGCACATAGGGCGGGCGAATCCCCGCTGCGTCCAACAAGGCCCGCAGCTCGGACACGGTTGCGGCAGCCGAGCGGCCGGCCGGCGCGGGATCGCTGAAGCCGGTTCCGCCGCGATCGTAGATCACGCTCGCGCCGAGGCGCGCCGCGCGCTGCTGGACGTTGAAGTAGTCGAGGCCGACGGTTCCGGCCCCGGCGAGGAACACGATCGCCGGCTCCCCTTCGCCTGCGCGGTGCAGCCACAGGCGGCGATCGCCGACCTCGTACAGCCGACCCAGCGGCGGCTCCGTCCCGAGCGATCGCGCTTTTGTATCAGCCATTGGGCCCACCAACTATTCTCATCTTTGATAATGGTATCGTTTGTGAGATCATTATGCAACGCCGACGGCCTCGGCGGATTGACCGAGGAGGGGACCCGCCCTTGGACCAGCGCCTTGCTCTGCTGCTGCACCCGGTCCGCCTGCGCCTTGTGCACGCCATGCGCACAGCGGGGAGCCTGACGACGCGCGAACTCTGCGCGCGCCTGCCGGAGCTGCCGAGAGCCACCATCTATCGCCAGGTCGAGCGCCTCGCACGGGGCGGCGTCCTCGAGGTCGAGAGCGAGCGACGCGTGCGCGGCGCGGTCGAGCGGCGCTACCGGCTGGTTCCGGAGGCGGCGGCGGTGAACGCCGACGACGCGCGCAGCATGACGTTGGAGGACCATCGTCGGGTGTTCCCCGCGGCGCTGGCGGCCCTGATGGCGGACTTCGACGTCTACCTCGATCGACAGGGCGCCGACCCGTTCGCTGATCAAGTCTCCTACCGCCAGTACATCGTCTGGCTATCGCCGAAAGAACGCGCCCGCTTCATCAGCGAACTTGGCCGACTGCTCCGCTCGCTCACGCCGAACGCGCCGAACGACGACCGTGCGCCATACATCATGAGCACCGTGTTCTTCCCTGCGAGCCGCGGTCCGGCTGGGAATGAGTGAACGCGCCCCGGATGATGGCCCAGACCGGACCTTGGACCACTAGGCCGCTCAGGCGTCGTGGCGTGCAGGCGTCGGCTGCCGCCGTACCTAGAGCTCGGACTCGACGCGCGTGCGACCGTCGGCGGCGACGCAGGTGTGCAGCAGGCGCTCGACTCGAAGCCGCTCAAGCGTTGTGGCGGAGCGCCACCTCCTCGGCCGCGCGGACGCCGGAGCGGAGGGCGCCTTCGATGTAGCTCTGCCATTCGACAGAGGTCTCGGCGCCCGCCCAATGGATGCGGCCGAAGGGCTCGCGGAGCGCGTGGCCGTAGCGGGTCATCGCGCCCGGCGGCATGGTCCCGACGTAGCCGTGGGTCCAGGGCTCGGTGAGCCAGTCGTTGTCGTCATAGGCGATCGGGTCGGCCGCGTCGGGGCCGAAGAAGCGCACCAGCGATGCGACCACCTTCTCGCGCCGCACGTCCTTGCTCGCGCCGCTCAGCGCCAGCGCATGGCGACCCTCGATGAAGCAGAGCAGGACCGGCGGCCCGACGTCCTGGACGTCGTCGTAGGCGAGGCCCACCACGTCGTCGTCGGTCGCCACCTGGCCGGAAAAGCCGTTCGTGCGCCAGAATGGTTCACGATAGGCGACGGCCGCCTTGATGATCGCCCCCATCGCCATGCGCTGGCGAAGCCCGTCGTGCGCGGCGCCGAGATGCGGCTCGTACTGGATGCGCACGGCTGGCCCGGGCGGTGTGGCGACGATGACGAAGCGCGCCTCGAACGCACCCCGATCGGTCTCGACCCGCACGCCGTCGGCGTCCTGCACGATCCGCCTGACCGGCGCGGCGAGCAGCACCTTGTCGCCAAGCTCCTCGGCGAGGCGCTGGGCGATCTGTTGCATGCCGCCCTTGAACTTGAACTCGAGCACGCCGTCCTTGACGGCCATCAGGGAGGCGAGGCCTTCGCCGCTGCGCAACGCGTCGAGGAACCAGAGATAGGAGACCTGCCGCGCCTCGGCGGCCCAAGCGCCGCGCGGGACCAGGCGGGCGAACTCGCGCGCTTCGGGCGTGCGCAGGTTCCGAACGATCCAGCTTTCCAGCGTCATCGAGTCCCACTCGGCCGCGTTGGGAGCGGTCCAGGGCGACGCGGCCGGGATGGTGCGCATCTCGCGATCCCAGCGCTTCTGCAGCGCCGCAAGTTCGAGGAGCGCCAAGAACGACATCTTGGGGACGTCGCCGCTGAACTGACGCAGCCGGCCACGCAGCTGCAGCACCGTTCGCCCTTCGTCGTACTGGGCGTAGGTCTCGATCCCGAGCCGTTTCGCCTCGGCCAGCAGCAGGCTGTGGCGAGGGCCGACCCACTGGCCGCCGTAGTCGGCCACGCGGCCCGCGATTTCGCCGGCTTTGGTGCGCCCGCCGAGCCGCTCGTCCGCCTCGAGCAGGAGGACCGAGCGACCTTGGTCGACCAGGGTGGTCGCCGCCTTCAGGCCCGCCATCCCGGCGCCGACGACGATGACATCGACCGGGCTCACAGCGCGGCCACCGCCTGGATCTCGACCAGCAGCTCGGGCGTGAGCAGCGCCTTTACCCGCACGGCGGTCGAGGCGGTCACGAGGCCAGGGAAGACCTCGTTGCGCGCGGCGGTGACGTCGAGCGCATCCTCCATCATGCTCCGCGGCTCGGGCCCCTCGGCGAGATACCAGGTGAGCTGGACCAGGTTCTCCGGCCGGCCGCCGGCGAGCGCGATGATCGCCTTGATGTTCTGAAACGCCTGGGCGGCCTGCGCCCGCAGGCCGCCCTCGACCACCGCGTGGGTCTCGTCCAGACCGGTCTGGCCGGCGATGAACAGCAGGTCGCCCGCCCGAACCGCCTCGGCGAGGCCATAGGGGGCGATCAGCGGCTGCATCGCCTCGCGGGTTATGGTTTGCACCTTCGCCATGACGAGTCTGCGACCTCCCTGCGAGCTAGTCGAAGGGCCGTTATCCGCCGGATCGCCGCGGCGGGCCAGCGCGCCCGCCGCGATCGACCGGAGCCGTCGCCCGGCCTAGACTGCCAGGCCTGGGCCCGAAGGGGAGGCGATGCCGAGCGCATCCCACGCCGCTGTGCAAACGTCGGTCGCGCTGGCTCTGATCGGCGCGCTGCTGGCGCTCGGCCCGGCCAGGGCCGCGGCGCCCGACGACTACCAGCCGCAGCCGCAGCCGCCGACCCGTGGCGGGCCGCCGGCGCCCAGACCCCGGCCACCGATGCCCGGGCCGCCGACGCCCCGACCGCCGACGCCCCGCCCACGACCGCCGCAGCCGCCGCCGCAGAAGCAGGCGCTCATGCCCGGCGTGACCGGCATGCCGCTGATCGTCGCCCAGGTGGTCCTGCTGCAGCATGGCCTTATCGGGCAGGTGCAGACCGCCCCCTCCGATCAGGCGCAAGGGGTCGTGACCGCTCAGGCGCCCGGCGCGGGTCAACCCATCGTGGCCGGACAGGGCGTCCGGCTCTGGGTGTCGTCGGGCCGGCCGGCCCCGCCACCGCCGCGACCCGCGCCGCGCCCGGTGCCGTTTCCGCCGCCGTTCCCGCAGCCGCAGCCCGTACGCCCGCCGTCGCCGCAACCGATCCGCCCGCCGCCGGTCATTCCGCAGCCCGTCCGGCCGCAACCCGTCTTCCCGCAGCCGATCCGGGCGCAGCCCATCCGGCCGCAGCCGATCCAGCCGCCGCCCAGCGCCCCGCCGCCAGGTCAGTGGCAGCAGCCGCCGGTCCCGCCGGCGCCGGTCCCGCCCGCCCCGGCGCCGACGGGCTGGGTCCTGCCCAACCCGCCCGTCGCCAACCCTGCGCCGCCGCCGCTCTCGGCCGCCGCGCCGGTCCCATCCCCGGTCGCGCCAGTCGCGC
>DATNIH010000047.1:0-9618 GCA_035604515.1 Caulobacteraceae bacterium
GATGAAGCGGGTCGGCATGTCGAACTCGCGCGACTTCCAGGTTAGGTAGAACGGATCGATCGGGATGCAGTGCCCGCCAAGGCCCGGTCCCGGATAGAACGGCATGTAGCCGAACGGCTTGGTCTTGGCCGCCTCGATCACTTCCCAGATGTCGACGCCCATGCGGTCGAACACCATCTTCAGCTCGTTGACCAGGGCGATGTTGACGGCCCGGAACACGTTCTCGGTGATCTTCACCGCCTCGGCCGCATCGAGGCTGGAGACCGGCACGACCCGGTCGACCACCGCGCCAAAAAACGCCTCCACCGCCGCGGCGGCCGCGGGGCCGTCGCCGGCGACCACCTTGGGGATCGAGCGGGTGGCGAACTCGGCGTTGCCGGGATCCTCACGTTCGGGCGAGAAGGCGAGGAGGAAGTCTTCGCCGGAGCGCAGGCCGGATTGCTCCAGCAGCGGCTTCACCACTTCGCGCGTGGCGCCAGGATAGGTGGTCGACTCCAGCACGATCAGCTGGCCGGGTCTCAAGGTGAGGGCGATGGTGCGGACGGTGGCCTCGACGAAGGAAAGGTCCGGCTCGCGCCGGCGCGTCAGCGGCGTCGGCACGCAGATCGCCACCACGTCACAGTCGGCCAGGCGCGAGAAGTCGTCGGTGGCCCAGAAGCGCTGCTGCGCCACCAGCCGCGAGAGCTCCTCGACGGTCACCGCGTCGATGTAGGAGCGGCCGTCGTTGAGCTGCGCCGGCTTCTGCGGGTCGATATCGAAGCCGATGGTGCGGAAGCCGGCGCGCGCACACGCCGCGGCGAGCGGCAGGCCGACATAGCCGAGACCGATCACCCCGACCGTCGCGCTGCGCTCGGCCAGCCGCCGAGTCAGGGTTTCCGCTGGGCTGGAGGCGAGTTCGCTCACCTGGGCGCCGCGACGGCGTGTGGTTCGGCGTTCGCTTCGGCCGGCATGCGCTCGAGGATGTGATCGCCCAGCACCAGCAGGTCCATTCGGGTGCGCAGGAAGCAGTCCAGCGCCTCCTCCGGCGTGCAGACCACCGGCTCGTTCTCGTTGAAGGAGGTGTTCAGCACCATCGGCGTTCCGGTGATCGCCTCGAAGGCCTCGATCAGGGCGTAGTAGCGTGGATTGGCGTCGCGGCGCACGGTCTGCAGCCGGCCGGAGCCGTCGACGTGGGTCACCGCCGGGATCAGCGCGCGCTTCTCTTCGCGGATCTGGAACACCTGCATCATGAAGGGGACGTCGTCGTCCTCCTCGAACCAGCCGGCCACCGCGCGGTCGAGCACCGACGGCGCGAACGGCCGAAAGCTCTCGCGGCGTTTGATTTTGGCGTTGAGGATTTGCTTCATGTCGGCGCGGCGCGGGTCGCAGACGATGGAGCGGGCGCCGAGCGCCCGCGGTCCCCATTCCATCCGACCCTGAAACCAGCCGACCACCCGGCCCTCGGCGACGGCAGCCGCGGTCTGGCGGCAGAGCGTGGGCTCGTCGCGGGCCCGCCTCACACGGCAGCGGGCGGCCGAGAGCTCGGCGGCGCGGGCGGTCAGCATCGCGCCCAGGTCCGCGTCGCCGTAGCCGGGGCCCCAGTGCGCGTGGCTCATCACGAACGAGCGCTGGCCGCCCAGCCTGCGCCAGGCGCTGAACGCCGCGCCGACGGCGCCGCCCGCATCGCCCGCCGCAGACTGCACATAGACGCGGCGGAACTGGGTCAGGCGGCGCACCTTGCCGTTGGCGACGGAATTGGCCGCACAACCGCCGGCCAGCGCCAGGTCGGTGAGGCCGGACCGCGTTTGCAGCGGCGTGATCAGGTTGAAAAACGCCTCCTCGTACATCGCCTGCACCGAGCGGGCGATGTCGCGGCGCCGATCGTCGAACGGCGCACTGGGGTGGAAGCGCGGCCCTAGCAAATCCTCGAGCGCCTCTGAGAAGAGATCGGGGAACTGCGGCAAGCCGGATTCCCAGGTGTAGGCGGTCTTCTCGCGGTGATGACGGAAGTAGGTCAGATCGAGCTCGAAACCACCGTCGGCCTGCAGGCGCACGATCCGACGCATCTGGTCCAGCTGGCGCGGCTGGCCGTAGGGCGCGAGTCCCATCACCTTGTACTCGTCGCCGTAGTGCGGGAAGCCGAGGTACTGGGTCAGCGCCTGGTAGAACAGGCCGAGCGAGTGCGGGAAGTGGATGCGCCCCTCCACGGCCAGCTCGCTGCCGCGGCCGACGCCCCAGGCCGTGCTGGCGAAGTCGCCGAACCCGTCAACCGACACCACCACAGCCTCGTCGAACGGCGAGACGTCGAACGCTGAAGACAGGTGCGCGAGGTGGTGTTCGACGGCGTGGAACTGTGCGCGGACGGCGCTGCCCGGGAAGGCCTTCGCGAGCAGCTCCGGGATCGAGGCGCGGGCGCGGCGGTTGCGCAGGCGGCCCAGCACCAGGCCAAGGTCCGGCCGCTGGCTGAGGACGTAGGCGGCCTTCTTCAGCTGGTTGGCGTGGCTGTCCTGGTTGACCGCGACGTGGTCCACCTCGCCGAGGGTGACGCCGGCTTCGGCGAGGCAATAGGCGATCGCCGCCGACGGAAAGCCGGCCCAGTGCTTGATCCTGCGGAACCGCTCTTCCTCGGCGGCCGCCACCAGTGCGCCGTCGCGGACCAGGCAGGCGGCGGAGTCGGCGTGGAACGCGTTGAGACCCAGGATGATCAAGCCGCGGCCTCGCCGGCCCGCACGGCCGCGCCTCGTGTCCGGATCAGCTGCGCGTACAGCGCCGCGAACTGCGCGGCGATGCGATCCCAGCCCAGCGTTTCGGCGACATAGGCCCGTCCCGCCGCGCCCATGCCGGCCAGGGTGGGGGCGTCGCAGTCGAACGCGTGGCGCAGCGCCGCCGCGAGCGCCTCGGCGTTGGGCGCCGCGCGCCAGCCGCAGCGGCGGTCTTCCAGCGCTGGCCAAGGCGCGGCTGTGGTGGTCAGCACCGGCGTCCCATGCGCCAAGGCCTCCGCCACCGCCATGCCGAAGCTCTCCGAGTGACTGGGCAGCACCAGCAGATCGGCGTCCCGCAGCCACGCCGCCTTCGCCTCCCCCGAGACAGGTCCGACAAAGCTCACAACGTCGCCGAGGCCGGAGACGGCCACGGCGTCCTCCACGAGGCGTTGGTGCCCGGCCTCGTCGGGTCCGGCGATGACCAAGCGCCAGCTCGCGGGCCGCACCCTGGCCCACGCCTCGATGAGCATCGGCAGGCCCTTGACCGGATAGATCCGGCCGAGGAACAGCGCCGTCCTGGCCGCGCGGTCAGACGGCGCCGCTCGCGCCGCGATTGCGGGGAGGTCGATGCCGTTGGCGATGGTGACGATCCGGCTGCCGAGCCCGAAGGCGCGCAGGTTCTCGGCCTCGGGCTGGGCCGTCGCGTGCAGGACCGCGGCGCGCTGCAGGTCTCGCCGCTGATAGAGCCGCCAGGCCACCTGCTTCTTCAGGCCCTTGTGACGGATCGCCCAGGGCTCGAGCATGCCTCGGGTGCTGACAATGCGCGGCGTCCCGGAGGCGGCGGCCATCTCGGCGACGCGGTGATTGTGCGCCAGCCACAGGCCGTTGTCGTGAATGAGGTCCGGTGCGAATCCGGCCACCGCATCCTTAAGCGGCCCCGGCATCCGGCGGACCCTGGCTTCGCTTGGCAGGAGCTCGGCGCCCGCCGCCGATCCGTCGGCCGCCCACAGTCCGATCTCGACGTCGCGGGCGCCGAGCGCGTCGGCGAGCGCCGAGACCGAGAAGGCCGGCCCACCATAGGCGGCCCGCAGACTGGTGGCGGTGATCAGGACCTTCATCGCGCGAGCAGCCGGCGGCCTCTCACACCACTCCGCCGGCGCTGGAACGGGGCAGCTGGGGCGCCGGGCGCCGCGCCGCCCCAGAGCGACTCTCGCGCATGCTCCAAGCCCATCTCCAGGCGTAGCCGACCAACAGCGCCGCGCCGGCGCTGCCGCTGATCTCGACGACCGACGCGCCAGGCTGGATCACGGCGACGGCGGGGAGGAAGTAGATGAAGACCGACTTCAGGTCCCCACGCCACTCGGCCGTGGCCGCCTTCAAGTCAAGGAAGCCGATCAGCCACCCAAGGCAGGCGAATCCGACCACCAGGCCCGTGAGCCCGAAGTTGATGTAGAACTCCATGACGTTGCCGACGCCCCAGGAGGTGTCCTCGTTGAGCTGCAGGCCGGTCATGTCGGCGACGATCTGGCCGCTGCCGCCGGTCACCGGCTTGTCCGCCCAGAAGGCGCGGGGCACCAGCGCCACCAGACCGTCGACGACCGATTGGCCGTTCAGGTACGCGACCTCGCCGTCGTTGATGCGGGTCACGGCCAGGCCGACGAACAGGTTCTGGTTCAGGCGCTGGTCGAGCGCGATCAGGTCCTTCTCGCTGTCGAGGTCGATCAGGTGAAAGTTGGTGAAGATCTCGCCGACGCTGCCGATGCGGCTGCTCGTCGAGGCGCCGCCCCAGACGCTCTCGCGAATGTCTTCGCGATGTTCGAAATAGTTCACGAACAGGGTCAGGCCGATCAGGCTGGCGATCGTGACCCCGGCGACGGCGCGCCAGTAACTGTGCGCCAGGATGGCCAGCACGGAGATCACGATCATCACCGCCGCGGCGCCGTAGCTGAGGAAACCACCGGACACCAGCATGATGGTCGGGTAGACCGCCAGCGCGCCGCTCCAGACCAGGATGCGCTGCGCGCTGCCCGCCTCGAACGCGGCGCGCAGGCCGAGCAAGGCGCCCAGCATCCAGACGGCGCCGCCGCTGTTGATCGCCGCGCCGAGGCTCGGAACGCGAGCCAGCGCGCTGAGGCCGTAGACGAACACCCAGCCGCCGATCAGACAGAAGATGGCGAACGCGCGCCGATCCGCCGCCGCCGGCGTCCGCAGCAAAGGCGCCTGCCGGCGCGCGAACCAGACGCCGGCGACGAAGCAGCAGGCGCTGATCGCCGTGTAACGAATGCCGATTTCGACGAACTCTCCGCCCTCGAGGCGGTTGCCTCCGACCAGGTGCGCGAAGGCGCCGGGCACGTGGATCAGCAGCAGTGACGCCAGATAGGCCAGCGGCAGTCCCAGCGATGCCTGCCGGCCCCGGATGATCTGCAGCAGGACCGCCAGGGACGCGATGCAGATGATGATGTCGAAGATCATCCTGGAGCGAGCTGGCCTGGTTGCGTGCGCGAAGGCGATCTTCGCATGCGGACCGGCTCAGACAACCCCGCGACCCAGCGTTCCGCGACCCGGCGCGCGATCATGGCGCGGCGAGCGAAGCGGCCGGGGCGTCGCGGGAGAGGGCGAGCGTCATTCGCCGCGAGATCGCCCGCGCCAGCCAATGGGAGGGCGCTTCGACGAGCGCATAGAAACCGAGCGAGCCGGCGACGATCAAACCCACCCGGATCGCCCAGGTCCAGCCGGGCGCCGCGGCAGAGATCGGCGTGATGGCGATGGCGATGTTGTGGATCAGGTAGAGCGAGTAGCTCCACTGTCCGCACCACTCGAGCGCCGCTGACGTCCTGGCCTGCGCGAAATGGGCGACCTCGGCGCGGACCCAGCCAAAGGCCACGAACTGGAACGGGAACAGCAGCAGCGGATAGCCGAGCCTGAAGGGGGTGTGGAAGAACAAGGCGGTGGCGCCGGCCGCGTAGAGCCACGTCGCCAGTCGCCAGACCCAGAATCCTCCGGCCCCGACGCTGGCCGCCCCGGACGCGACCTGCTCGGCGAGCAGGCAGCCCAGCAGCCATGCCGGCGCGGCCAGCAGCCAGGTGAGGCCAGGTCCGAAATCCCAATAGAACCCGGCGTTCCAGCCCACGGCGATCATCGCTGCCGAGATCAGGCACGAGGCGAGCAGCACGCGGCCAAGGCCGAACTTGCGGAAGGCGAGGCGCAGCAGTGGGTAGAGCGCGTAGTAGATCAGCTCGCAGTAGACGCTCCAGATCACCGCGGCGAGCGCACCGGTCGCCGCGGCGCCGAGCGCGGTCGAGACGGCTACAGCGCCCAGCAGCGGCACGGCGATGCGTATCCCCCGCCGGGTCCAGAACGGCAGCACCCTGAACGGCGCACCGGTCGCGGGGGCGTAGTGAATGCAAAAGCCGGAGACGACGAAGAAAACCAGGACCGCGGCGACGCCGTCGAAGCTGATGTCGTAGGCCCCGATGAAGAACCGTGTCCAGGCGGCGCCCTTGCCGAGCCAGAGGGCCAGCGGCGGGCCCGCGCCATGGCTCAGGGCCACGGTGAGCGCGGCGACGAAGCGAAGCGTATCCAGGCCCTTGACCTCGAGTCGGCCGGTCATGCGAGCGCTCGGGCCGGCCGATCCTGGCGTCCGCCGGTTCCGGCGACGGCCTCGATCACGGGACGCAAGCGTTCCAGGTACGAGTAGCCGCTGCTCAGGCACCGCTCGCGCCCGGCTGCGGCGATGCGGGCGCGCTCGCTTTCGTGGGCGGCGTAGAATCTCGCTTTGTCGACCAGCTCCTCGGCCGAGCTGAAGAACTCCGCTTCGCGGCCTTCTTCGAAGAAGCCGCGATGCTCGTCGGTGCGGTCCGCCAGCAGCAGGGCGCCGCAGGCGGGGATCTCGAAGGTGCGGGTGGTGTGCTGGTCGGGGCAGACCTGGCGCAGGAACCCGAGCCCGATGCGGCTGCCAGTCAACGCCCTGGCGTAGTCGTCGGCGTAGACCTCGCCGCCCTGCCAGGCCACCGCCAGGCGATCGTCCCTGCGGATGCGGAACGGCGCGCCGCCGGCCAGCTGGCCCAGGATCACCTGCCGCCGCAGCGACCAGCGCCCATCGCGCAGGAAGTCCCAGTACCCGCCCCAGATCTTCACATCCTCGACCGCAGCCGCGACCTGGCCGAGCAGGCGCTCGCGCCTGGGCTCCCAGCCGCCGAGAAAGCCAAGCGCGCAGCTCCAACGCGGATCGGGCGAGGGTAGGGGCCGATGGACCTCGTCGCAGTAGCCGAGCGGCATGTAGATCAGCGGCTTGCCCAGCGCCGCGTAGTCGGCCCGCTCGTAGGACTTGCAGTAGACCAGCGCATCGAACCGGCCGATCGCCGCATCCATCAGCGCCGTCCGCTTCCAGGCCAGCGAGAAGTAGGGGTCGGGGGTGAAGTGGACGAGGCGAGCGCCGCCGCGCTGCAACGCCTCCAGCGTCGCGACGCGGAGATATTCCTGCTTCTCCGCCCATACGAGCGTCGGCTGGAAGGCGCGGGCGGCGTCCAGGACCGATCGGTTGATGTGGTCGATGGTGGCGCCGCGGCCCAGGCGGCGCTCGGCCTGGCGGAGCAGCCAATGGCCCTGCAGCCAAGGCGCCGCGGTGTCGACGCCTGCCACCTCATGTCCCAGCCGCCGCAGGGCGCGCAGCCGCATCTGCGAGGTCTGGCCCGCGCCAACGGCGCCGAGGAACAGAATCCTCACGCCATGGCCGCGCCGGCTTCGGTGAGCGCCGCATCGACGTAGGCCAGCAGCCGCGCCTCGAACGCGTCCTTGCTGTGTGCCGACCGGGCGCGGCGCCACGCGCCCTGGCGCAGGTCGAAACGATGGTCGAGCAGCCAGCGCATCGCCGTTGCGACCTGATCGGGATCGGACGGGGCGTCGAGCAGCAGCCCGCTCTGGCCGTGGCTCACCAGCTCCGGGATGGCGAAGGCCCGCGAGGCGACTGCCGGGCAGCCGAACAGTCCGGCCTCCACCAGCAGCAGCGGGGCGATGTCGCTGCGGGTCGGATGCACGACGGCGAGCGACGACGCCAGGATCTCGCGGAACCGCCGATGCTCCTCGGGAACCTCCTTGCGCAGGTATCCGGCGTGTTCGACTCCGGGCGCGCCCGCGATGTCCGCCAGCGCACCGACGATGGTCAGCTGCGCTTCTGGATGGCGTTCGCGCAGTTGTCGGAACGCAGCCAGCACCACCGGCCCGCCTTTGGCCTCGAAGTCGGTGGAGACAAAGGTGAACCGCGCTTCGCCGGCGTAGACATCGGCCTGCGGCGGCTCGAACTCGCCGAAGATGCCCACCACGCCGACACGCGCCGCATCGAGTTGGTAGTCGCGGGTGGCGCGGTCGGCGGCCCAACGGCTGGTGAACAGCACCTGGCGCGCCGCGCGCAGCCACCCAGCCTCCGCTTGTTCGATCCGCGCCAGGTCGTCCGCGCTGAAGCGGCCGCGGTCGTGATAGAGCCCGATGTAGTCGCGGAAGCTGCAGTCGCTCCAGGCGACATAGGGCCGGGTCGGGCGCGAGGCGATCCAGGGCGTGAAGCCGTGGAAGAAGTCGAGCTGCGCCTGCGGCAGCGCGCGGCGCGCCATTTCCTCGGCGATGGTCGCCAGGCGCCGCTCCGAGAAGGCCGCGAAGCCGCCGCCGACGCCCGAGACCCGCAGGGTCTTCGAGAGCGCCTTCTCCCAGGCGACGACCGGAGGATCGATCGGCCCGGCGTAGTGCAGCTCGTATTGCTTCGCCAGGGCGGCGCAGGCGGCCGCGTTCATCGCCGAGAAGCCGCCGCTCTTCAGCTCGCGCGGCAGGTTGGAGACGAAGTTGATCAGGTCAGCGCGCCATCGCGGTAGAGCCGTTCCAGCGCCTGGGCCGAGTGCTGGATCGCGAAGGCTGAGGCCGCGACCTGGCGATTGGCGTCAGCGGGGTCCAGCCGCGGCGCGTCGATCACGGCCAGCAGTTGTTCGGCCCAGGCCGCGACGCCGTCATCGAGGTTCGCGAACCGCACCAGCTGCGGGATGACCACGCATTCGCGCGGCACCGCGCTCGACGCCAGCACCGGCAGGCCCGCCGCCTGCGCCTCGACCGCGACCATGCCGAGGCCCTCGGCGCGGGACGGGAACAGCAGCGCATCGGCGGCGCCCATCAGCCGGCCAATGTCCTGGCGCAGGCCGGCGAAGACGATGCGACGTTCCAGGCCGGCCTCCAGCACTCGCTGGCGCAGGACCGGCGTCGCCTCGCTGAAAGGTCCGGCGAAGATGAAGCGGACGTTGTCGCTGCGCCGCGCGCTCTCGATCGCTACGTCGACGGCGAAGCCTGAGTTCTTGTGGGTCTGCGGGTGGCCAGGGTCCGGCGAAACGTCGAAACGGCCGGCGAACAACACCACCGCATCCTTGGCGCTCCAGCTGAACTCGTCGCGCACCGACGTCCGCGCCGCGTTGGACGCCCGGAACCGGCTCGCGTCGATGCCGCAGTGCAGCGCCGCCTTCGGCGTCGCCGCGAACGCCGGATCGTCGAAGCCGTGGGCGGTGATGGCCGCGCGCGAGGTGCCGAGGATGTGGGTGGCGTAGCGGGCCACCAGCCGCTTGCCGGCGCGGGCCGTCAGCCGCCGCGCGAGCGTGACGCCGTAGTTGTTGCGGATCTGGTAAGCCGGGTTGTGGACGTGCGTCACCCGCAGCGCCGGCAGCGCGCCCTGCCCGATCAGATAGTGCCAGCCGCTGGAAAAGTCCTGGTGGTCGTGCAGGACGTCGTAAGCGCCGCTCCGCAGCACCCGCCGGAAGCCGGACGTGAACGACGGCAGATGGCGGCGGCCATAGCGCAGGTAGAAGATCCGGGCGCCGAGCGCGCGCGCCTCATCGTCGAACACGCCCGGTTGGCCGCCGGTCGCCACGATGTCGTTGCGCACCGCGCCATCGGCCTGCCAGTAGCG
>DATNIH010000048.1:0-4915 GCA_035604515.1 Caulobacteraceae bacterium
GCTGGTGGAATAGGCCTTGTGCGAGAAGTAGCGGTGATAGCCGGCGCCGATGGCGAAGATGCGCAGCCAGTAGAGACCGACGCAGAGCGCCAGCGCCTGCCAGGTGACCCCGGTCCAGAACGCCGCCAGGCAGGAGAGGTGGACCACGATAAAGGGGATCGCCCGGGGATGGACGATGTCGGGGTGGTCGCCGACGACGACGGTAGGTTCGGGGGACAATCTGGCGGGTCCTGGGCGGGTCTTTCGGCGGCGGCGCCGCGAGTCTGAAACCCCACAGAACATGGCGGCAATCGCGCGCAACTCAAGCCTCGATTTCGCCGCAGGGCCTGACCACCGCCGACTTTCCGCAGTGGGACTTGCTCGGCGTCATTGCTATTATCGGCTTGGCGTGGACGCATGCGGACCGATGTGCCCCCAGCCGCGAGGTCGTGGCGCAGACGGTCGCCCCGCCCCCAAGCCTGAAGGCCAGCGCACCCATGCCCGAGCACGAACCCGCCGCCCACATGCCGCCGCCGCCGGAAACTCTGAGCCCCGAAGCGCGCGCCTACCTCGGCGCCCTGGCGCCGCTCGACCCGAGCCAGCCGATCGATGTGGCGGCGATGCGACCGTTCACCGAGCAGATTCAGGCGCTGGTGGGCGCCGAGCAGCGCAAGGTCCACGCCGTGTCGGTCACCGACGACGTCATCGCCGGCGTGCCGGTCCGGCGGATCGCGCGCAACCCCGGCGAGGTCGATCGCAGCCGGATCCTGCTCAATGTGCATGGCGGCGGCTTCGCAACGGACTCCGGTTCCCTGACCGAGAACATCCCGATCGCCGCGCTCAGCGGGATCGAAGTCGTCGCGGTGCTTTACCGCCTCGCCCCCGAGCATCCCTTCCCCGCCGCCGTCGACGACGCGCTGGCGGTCTATCGGGCGTTGCTGGCGGACCACGATCCGCGGGACATCGGCGTCTACGGCACCTCCGCCGGCGCCGTCATCGGCCCCCAACTGATGATGCGGCTGCAGGCGGAATCCCTGCCGCTGCCGGGCGTGCTCGGCGTGTTCTCCGGCGAACCGGACCTGGCCGGCACCGCCGACTCGCTGCGGATCTTCGCTTCGGCGGCCGAGGAGAAGGTCCTCACCGACGCCAAGTGGTCCTACGTTGGCGCCGCCGATCCCCGCGATCCGCTGGTGTCTCCGATCTTTGGCGATCTCTCCGGCTTCCCACCGACCCTCTGCCTGTCGAGCGGGCGCGACATCCTGCTGAGCGGCACGGTCAATCTGCATCGCGCCCTGAGCGATGCTGGGGTCCCCGCGGAGCTGGCGGTCTACGACGCTTTGCCCCATGCCTTCTGGAGCACGATGCTGGCGCCGGAGAGCGACGACAGTTTCCGGCGCATGTCGTCGTTCCTGGCCAGCCACGTTGGCCGCCGATAGGGCGTCAGAAACGCCTTTCTGTATTGGCTGACGAAGGGGCATGTTCGGCAGAAACCGCCAGCGGCGTTGGCAAGAGATCCGGAGGACAGATCATGACGAACGAAGTCAGAGTGGCGGGCGTTGGGATGATCCCGTTCACCAAGCCTGGCGCCAGCGAGACCTACAACGTCATGGGCGAGAAGGCCGCCGCCGCGGCGTTCAAGGACGCCGGGCTGCCCTATTCCGCCGTCCAGCAGGTCTATGTGGGCTACGTCTACGGCGACTCCACGGCTGGCCAGGCCGCGGTCTATGGCCTGGGCCTGACGGGCGTGCCGATCATCAACGTGAACAACAACTGCGCCACCGGCTCTTCGGCGCTGTTCCTCGCGCGCCAGGCGGTCGAAAGCGGCGCCGTCGAGTGCGCGCTGGCCCTGGGCTTCGAGGAAATGCGCCCCGGCGCGCTCGGCGCGACCTTCAACGATCGGCCGAGCCCCATGGCGCGGTTCTTCACCGAGATGGTGAGCGTGCAGGCGTTCGACCCGAAGGCGCCGGGCGCGGCGCAGTTCTTCGGCGGGGCCGGCAGTGAATACGCCAAGAAGTACGACACGCGGCGCGAGACCTTCGCCAAGATCGCCTCCAAGGCCCGCACCCACGCCCAGCACAATCCCTACGCCATCTTCAAGGACCAGCTCAGCGTGGAAGAGGTGCTGGGCTCGCCGCAGATCTACGGGCCGCTGACCCGCTACCAGTGTTGCCCGCCTACCTGCGGCGCCGCCGCGGCCATCGTCTGCACGCCGCAGTTCGCCGCGAAGCACGGCGTCAAGGCGGAGGTCGTGATCAAGGGCCAGGCGATGACCACCGACGGCCCCAGCACCTTCGACGATCATTCGATGATCAAGCTGATCGGCTACGACATGGCCAAGGAAGCGGCGCGTCAGGTCTACGAGCAGACCGGGATCGGTCCGGAAGACGTGCAGGTGGTCGAGCTGCACGACTGCTTCACCGCGAACGAGCTGCTGACCTACGAGGCCCTCGGCCTGACGCCGGAAGGCACGGCCGAGAAGTTCATTTGGGACGGCGACAACACCTACGGCGGCCGCTACGTGACCAACCCGTCGGGCGGGCTGCTCTCCAAGGGCCACCCGCTGGGCGCCACCGGCCTGGCGCAATGCGCCGAACTCGTCTGGCAGTTGCGCGGCGAGGCGGACAAGCGCCAGGTCGAGGGCGTCACCCACGCCCTGCAGCACAACCTCGGCCTCGGCGGCGCCTGCGTCGTAACCCTTTACGGGAGGGCGTGAAGGCGCGACGTCCTGCGGGCGGAGCGCTGAATGACAGAGGGCCGGAGCTTGCGCTCCGGCCCTCTTACGCCGCGCTAAGTTCCCGTCCCTAGCACTTGTAATACATGTCGAATTCCACCGGGTGGGGGTGGAGGGCCAGGCGCATGACCTCTTCCATCTTCAGCTCGATGTAGGCGTCGATGAAGTCGTCATCCATCACCGCGCCTTTCTTCAGGAAGGCGCGGTCCTTATCCAGGGCGTCCAGGGCTTCTTTGAGGCTGCCGCAGACTTCCGGGACCTTCTTCTGCTCGCGCGGCGGCAGGTCGTAGAGGTTCTTGTCAGCGGGGCCGCCCGGATCGATCTTGTTCTCGATGCCGTCGAGCCCGGCCATCAGCATGGCGGTGAAGCCGAGGTAGGGGTTGCCCATCGGGTCGGGGAACCGCACCTCTATGCGCTTGCCCTTGGGACTGTCGGTGTGGGGGATGCGGATCGAGGCCGAGCGGTTGCGGGCCGAGTAGGCCAGCTTCACCGGGGCTTCGTAGCCGGGCACCAGGCGCTTGTAGGAGTTGGTGGTCGAGTTGGTGAAGGCGTTGATCGCCTTGGCGTGCTTGATGATGCCGCCGATGTAGTAGAGGCAGGTCTGCGAGAGGCCGGCGTACTTGTCGCCGGCGAACAGCGGCTTGCCCTTGGCCCAGATCGACTGGTGCACGTGCATGCCCGAGCCGTTGTCGGCGAACATCGGCTTGGCCATGAAGGTGGCGGTCTTGCCGTAGGCCGCGGCGACGTTCTGCACCACGTACTTATAGAGCTGCAGGCGGTCGGCCATGGTGATCAGGTCGGCGAACTTCATGCCCAGTTCGTGCTGGGCCGGCGCCACCTCGTGGTGGTGCTTCTCGGTCTCGACGCCGATCTCGGCCATCACCGCCAGCATCTCGGAGCGGATGTCCTGGCCGCTGTCGATGGGGTTGACCGGGAAGTAGCCGCCTTTGGGGCCTGGCCGGTGGCCGAGGTTGCCTTCGGGATAGTCCTTGCCCGAGGAGACCGGCAGCTCGATCGAGTCGTAGGAGTAGCCGGTGTTGTGCGGGGCGGTGGACCACTTCACGTCGTCGAAGATGAAGAACTCGGCCTCGGGGCCGAAGAAGCAGGTGTCGCCGACGCCGCTGGCCGACATGAACGCCAGCGCCTTCCTGGCGACCGAACGCGGATCGCGGTTGTAGGGGGTGTTGGTGTCCGGGTTCAGCACGTCGCAGGTGAGGCACAGCGTGGTCTGCTGGTAGAACGGGTCGACGTAGGCGGTGGACAGATCCGGCCGCAGCTTCATGTCGCTCTCGTTGATCGCCTTCCAGCCGGCGATGGACGAGCCGTCGAACATGGTGCCGTCGGTCAGGAAGTCGTCGTCGACCAGGCCGAGGTCGAACGAGACGTGCTGCAGCTTGCCGCGCATGTCGGTGAAGCGCACGTCGACGTACTTGACTTCCTTTTCCTTGATGAGCGCGTGGATTTCCTTGGGTGTAGTCATGGTCTCAAACGATCCCCTTGCTTGAACGCGATGATGACGGTGGGAGGCGGCGGCGAGGCTCGCTCATACGGCGGCCGGCCCGGTTTCGCCGGTGCGGATGCGCACGACGTCGGTGATTTCGGAGATGAAGATCTTGCCATCGCCGATCCGCCCGGTGCGGGCGGCGGCCTGGATGGCTTCGATCGCCGGCGCCAGCTGGTCGTCGCTGACCACCACCTCGACCTTGATCTTCGGCAGGAAGTCCACGACGTACTCGGCCCCGCGGTAGAGTTCGGTGTGCCCCTTCTGCCGGCCGTAGCCCTTGGCCTCGAGCACGGTCATGCCCTGGACGCCCAGCTCCTGCAGCGCCTCCTTCACCTCGTCGAGCTTGAACGGCTTGATCACCGCTTCGATCTTCTTCATCCACCCCGATCCAGACGCGCATACCGGGCTCTCGGGCGTGTGATGCGCCCGGTCAAGCCGTCCTCGGTCCCAACAACAGCGGCCGGGGGCCGACAAGGGCGCGGCGTGCCGCTCTTGGCGTCAATCGCGCCGCGCCGCAGGCGACGCCTAATTGTTGGGCGCCGTTTGATGCAATTTCATACAACGCCGGCGGGACAGCCCGAGGCCTCTCTGGAAGCGCATGTCAGCGCCCAAATCGCGGCCGGATGGGCGCGGCGCCCGGTGCGGTCGAGCAGGAATGGCGCAGATATGTGTCGTCGCCGTCGAAAACGCCCGCGCGAGCC
>DATNIH010000049.1:0-71090 GCA_035604515.1 Caulobacteraceae bacterium
AGACGGCAAGAACCTGCATGTCTACTGGACCAGCCGCTGCGCCGGCTGCCCGCTGAAGCGCCAGTGCACAGACGGCAAGGAGCGGCGGATCAGGCGCTGGGAGCACGAGGGCGTCATCGACGCCATGCAGGCGCGGCTCGACGCCAGGCCCGACGCGATGCGCATCCTCCGAGCCACCGTCGAGCACCCCTTCGGCACGCTCAAGGCCTGGATGGGCGCCACCCACTTCAAGACCCGGACCCTCGACAAGGTCCGAACCGAGATGAGCCTCCACGTCCTGGCCTACAATCTGAAGCGAATGATCGCGATCCTCGGCCCGCAGCCGCTAATGCAGGCGATCCGGGCCTGATCGCCCGCACCGCTCTCACGGCAGCAGCCAAGACCCGACGTCCAACGATAACAGCGGCGATCCTACACCGGTCCCGCAGATCGCGTTCTCACACACCCTCGGTCGATACCGGCCATCGCTAGCCTCTCCGGAAGTAGACATCCCCTAGGCGCCAACCGGACGTGGGCGCGGCGGATTGACAAAGCGCGCTCGCGTCGGGGCGTCAGTAGGGGCAGCGGACGGAGGCCGAGCCTTGGCTCTCCAGGCCTTCGATCAAGAGGAGCGCCCCGGCTAGCTCGCCAGCCGGTTCTATGCCCAGCATGGCGGCGCCGATTGTCGTGACGTAGAGGATGTCGAGGTTCCGACCGCCGAATGCGACGCTCGTCGGGTGCGAAGTAGGAAGGGTTACTACGCGCAACAGGGCGCCATCCGGCGCGAATTTGGCAACGCAGGATCCGCCCACGATGGCGCTCCAAAGGCAGCCCTCGGCGTCGAGCGTCGCGCCGTCGGGCAGGCCGCCGAGCGATCTAGTGTCGGCAAACACCGTTTCTCCACCCAACTCGCCCGACGGCAGGTAGTCGAATCGGTAGATGAGACTCGCCGTGCTGTCGGCAACATAGAGATGTCGGCCATCAGCTGACACGCAAGGGCCGTTGGTGTTGCCCTTGCCTTCATGGATGCAGGCCCATCCCGCCGGTGGTGCGTAGCGCCAGTAGCGACCTGCGGCGGGCGCGCCAGCCGGAGCGAGAAGAAGCGAACCGGTCACGATCGCGCCGGCAGAATCCGCAACGCCGTCGTTGAAACGATCCTCGTCCGGCGGCATGGCGATCGCAAGCGACGCCTGCCCACGCGAGGGGACCACGGCGTACAGCCCCTCGTTCAGCTGCACTAGGACGCGGTCAATGTCAGTCGTCAGGTATACGGCCGTGGGAAGCGATGGCAGGGCCACGCGGCCCACGACGCCCGGAGAGGCGACGTCACACCAGGCGAACGCGTTAGAGGCGCAGTCGACGAAATAGAGCCGCTGCAGAGCCTCGTCCCAGCGTGCGCTCTCGCCCCAGCCTGTTCGCACGTTTTCGAGCGCGCCGATTCGAGTCTCATTCATTTCGCGGTCCAGGACTTGAGCCAAGCCAACTTACGGCCGGCGGTGCGAGTAGGCACCCCAGAAAGCGCAGTCCCCCGGAGTCCGCTCTGGGTCGAACCTTGCCGTTGGCTCGGCGCGGAAGCGGACCTCCCGGCTACCGGGTGGCGGCTGCGCTCGCCGTGCCGCCGGATCACCGCTAAGCTCCCCCATGAAGCTGAACTCCGGATGAGCAGCGCGGATGGGAGAAATGGGACTCGTGGTCCGGCGCTTGGCCGGGGCCGTTGGGGCCGAGGTGTTGGGGGTGGATCTGGCCGTGCCGCCTTCAGATGGCCTGGTGGTCGAGTTGCGGCGGCTGTGGCTGGCGCACGGGGTGCTGTTCTTTCAGGATCAGGGCGCATTGACGCCGCGGCTACTGGTCGAGCTCGCGCGTCGGTTCGGGACGCCGGTGGAATACCCCTTCCTGAAGGGCTTGCCGGAAGCGCCAGAGGTGATTGTGGTCGCCAAGCTGGAGGACGAGCGGGTGAATTTCGGCGGCGTCTGGCACACCGACACCGCCTATCTTGATGCGCCGCCGATGGCGACGATGCTGGTGGCGCGCGAGACGCCCCCGTTCGGCGGCGACACACTCTTCGCCAGCGGCGTGGCGGCTTACGAGGCGCTGTCGGAGGGGATGAAGCGCCTGCTGGCGGGCCTGAGGGCGGTCAATTCGTCTGCGAAGGCCGACGTCAGCAAGACCCGGGAGGACCGCCTTCGCGACAGCGGCCAGGCCTCGCCGCGGACCTATGAAGCCGTTCACCCCGTGGTGCGGACGCACCCCGAGACGGGGCTGAGGACGCTTTATGTGAACATCGCGCACACCATTCGGTTCGAGGACATGACGGAGGAGGAAAGCGCGGGGCTGCTGGCCTGGCTGTTCGAGCACCAGGTCCGTCCGGAGTTCACCTGCCGGTTCAGCTGGCGGCCAGGGGCCCTGGCCTTCTGGGACAACCGCTGCTGCCTGCACAACCCGGTCAACGACTATCACGGCTACCGGCGCGTCATGCACCGCGTCACTCTGGCGGGGGACCGACCGCGGTAGCCGTTCCGCTCAGGGCTTACCGAAAGACCTCGTGGACAAGAAGTCTCGGCGCGAGATTCGCGGCCTCTCCGAACGCAAGCTACGGGTCGCCGGATAGGCCTGATGGCGAAGAACGGGGATCGAGGCGCGTCGTGAAAATGCACCCGAGCGATCCGGCCACCGCTGAAACCGCCGGCGGCCGCGCCTATATGCAAATGGTGGCGCGCGCAGGGGATGGTCCTGCGCGGCGGCGCCCGGAGGCGAACCCATGATCCGAAAGACCCGCCTGGCGGCGGCGTTCGCCTTTGGGGCCGGATTGACGGCGGCCGGCGTGGCGCTGGCCCAAACCCAAACTGGGAGCGCGGCGCCGCCGGCCGCCTCGGCGCAGCCCACGCCGCCGCCGGCCCAGTCCCCGCCGCCGTGGGTCCAGCCCGAAACGCCCACGATCAAACCCTCGGATCCGAACACTAGCCAGCCGACCTATGCCGTAGACCCGCCGCCCCAGGGCTCGTCGGGCGTCTACCTGCCCGCCGTGATCCTCGGCTCCGCCAAATCGGTGGCCGGCTGCGTCGTGATAGGATGTGATGATGGGCCGCAAGTGGGCGGCGCCCCCGGGCCGTCGTCACCCGGGTCGGCTGAGCCGCCGCCGGCCAATCCGCGGCCATCCGACCCGCGCTGAATCTCGTCGGGCGCGCCCTCCCCTCGCCTGAAGCGAAGGGAGGCGCCGCGCCACGACAGCCGCAGTCAGGCCGTTACGGACACCGCGGCCATGCGATCCAGCCGGTCGTGGATAATCCCCTCGGCCTGCTTCATGATCCGTTTCACCAGTTCTTCGCAGCTGGGGATGTCGTGGATCAGGCCCTGGCTCTGGCCGGCCGACCAGATGCCGCCGTCGATGTCGCCGCCGACCATCACGTTGGCTCGGCCGCGGGCGCCCGACACCAGTTCGCGCACGTCGTCGATGGTCTTGGTCGAGTCCTGCTGGATTTCCACCACTTTCTCCGAGACCACGTTGCGCGCCACCCGCGAGGTGTTGCGCAGCGTGCGGTTCATCAGGATGGTGTCGCGCTCGGTGTTCTTGACGATGGCTTCCTTCACGTTCTGGTGGATCGCCGCTTCCTTGGTGGCCATGAAGCGGGTGCCCATGTTGACGCCGTCGGCGCCGAGCGCCAGCGCCGCGATCAACGAGCGGCCGTCGGCCATGCCGCCCGAAGCGATCACCGGGATGTCGACCTGATCGACCGTCGCCGGCAGCAGCACCATCAGCGTCACGTCGTCCTCGCCGGGGTGGCCGGCGCACTCGAAGCCGTCGATGCTGATCACATCGACGCCGAGCCGCGCGGCGGTGACGCTGTGGCGGGCCGAGGTGCACTTGTGGATCACCTTGACGCCGGCGTTCTTGAAGTCCGGCAGGTGCTCGATCGGGCTGCGCCCGGCGGTCTCGACGATCTTGATGCCGCTCTCGATGATCGCCTTGCGGTATTCGTCGTAGGGGATCGGGTTCAGCGACGGCAGCAGCGTCAGGTTCACGCCGAACGGCTTCTTGGTCAGCTTGCGGGTCTTCTCGATCTCCGCATGCAACGCCTCGGCGGTCGGAAACAGGTGGGCGACGATGAAGCCCAGCGCCCCGGCGTTGGCCACCGCGGCGACCAGCTCGCCGTAGCCGACTCCGGTCATGCCTCCCATGACGACGGGCGTCTCCACCCCGAACATCTCGGTAATACGTGTCTTGATCATCAGTACTTCCTTCCCTGACGGCATCTTTTTGTGAATGACGCCGGCCCGCGTCTTCAACCGAAGAATTACTCTGTCAGCAAGTCATCGAAGGCGGCAAGACCCCTGAGTAGCCTTACGCAACGGCCCGCAGGCAAAATCCCGCTCGTGGACCGGGACCGACGCTGAACCTGCGGCGCGGGGCCTCTTAACCTGGACTTCAGCGCCATGCGGCAAAACACGCCTGGTAGAGGGGTGGCAGGCATGGACGAGGAGGCGAGCAGTCCTCCGTTCGGGATGAGCCCGGCTTTGCCGGCGTTCCACCGCGCGACGCGGATCGCCGAAGCGCTGTTCGGCGAGGTCGAAGCCTGCGTGGCCCTGGTCGACGGCGAGCGGGTGTGGCGCAGCGGCGGCAGCCTCGTCGGCGCCGACATACGGCCGACCGGCGTGCTTTATGTGATCGAGCGCGGACGGGGGGCTTGGCTGGCGGACCTGGAGGCCAATCCGGCGCTGATGGCCGGCGTCGATCCCGACCTTCACCACGCCCGGTTCTGGGCCGGCGCGCCGGTGCGGCTGGCGGACGGGACGATCATCGGCGTGCTGACGGTGATGGGCGCGGCCAGGCGCGCCTACGACAAGCGGATGGCCGAGCGGCTGCAAGACCTGGCCGACAGCATCGGCGACGAGTGCGAGCGCGCGCGCGCCGCCGAGACGGCGGCCCAGCGTGGCCGCGAGCTGCGCACGGCGCGCAAGGTGATGGCGGCGTTCGTCGGCTCGGTGCCGATCCAGTCGGTGATGACCGACCGGGACCTGCGGGTGCTGACCGCCACGCCGCGCTGGCTGGAGGCGTTCGGCCTGACAGAGGCGCAGGCCGTGGGCCGCACCCTGCCGGAGATCTCCCCCAAGGCCTTCGTCCACTTCAAGGACCAGTTTCAGCGTTGCCTCGCCGGCGAGGTGGTCAGGGATCCCCGCGTGCGGGTGGTGGGGCCTGACGGCAAGCGACGGTGGATGAACCTGGAGCTGACGCCGTGGCGCGACGAGACCGGCGAGATCGTCGGCGTCGTCAGCGCCGCCCAGGACGTCACCGAGACGGTCACGGCCATGCGCAGCCTCGAGCGCACCCAGCAGCGACTGCAGCTGGCCACCGAGATGGCCAACCTGCAGGTCTATGACGTCGACTACCAGCGCCGCTCGATCGTCACCGCCGGCAAGGCGCTGTTCCCGCTCGGCGAGGCGGAAGACAAGGGGGTGGCGGAGGCCGTGTTCACCGGCGGCACCGGCCGCTTCCTCGATCCGCGCGATCGCGACCGGGTAGCCGCGGCGGGCCGCCGCTTCATGGAGGCGGGGACGCCTTACGAGATGGAGTACCGCGTGCTGCGCGACAGCGGCGAGGAGTTCTGGATCGCCGAGGTGATGCAGGCGATGCGCGGCGACGACGGCAAGATCCGCCGGGTGATCGGCGCGATGCAGAACATCACCGCGCGCAAGCTGGCTGAACGGGCGCTGATCTCGGCCAAGGAGGAGGCCGAGGCCGCGACCCTCGCCAAGAGCGCCTTCCTGGCCACGATGAGCCACGAGATCCGCACGCCGCTCAACGGCGTGCTCGGCATGGCCCAGGCGATGACCACCGGGCCGCTGGCCCCGGCGCAGCGGGAGCGGCTGGAGGTGATCCGCCAATCCGGCGAGACGCTGCTGACGGTGCTCAACGACGTGCTGGATCTGTCCAAGATCGAGGCCGGCCGGCTCGAGTTGGAAGAGGCCGAGTTCGACATCGGCGCCGTCGCCGCGGGGGCGCACGCGGCGTTCTTAGTGGTCGCCGCCCAGAAGGGCCTGGCTCTGGACCTGACGGTGACCCGCGCCGCCGCCGGCGTCTACCTCGGCGACGCCACCCGGGTGCGCCAGCTGCTCAACAACCTGATTTCCAACGCTCTGAAGTTTACCGAGACCGGCCGCGTGGGGGTGACCGCCGGCCGCCGCGGCGGCGCGCTGACCCTCACCGTCGTCGACACCGGCATCGGCATGTCGCCGGCCCAGCAGGCGGCGCTGTTCCAGAAGTTCGCCCAGGCTGACGCCTCCACCACCCGGCGCTTCGGCGGCACGGGGCTCGGGCTGGCCATCTGCCGCGAGCTGGCGGAGCTGATGGGCGGGCGGATCGAGGCCAAGAGCGTCCAGGGCCAAGGCTCGACCTTCGTCGCCACCCTGCCCCTTGCCCGTCGCGAGCGCGCCGCGCGCAAGACGGCGGCGCGCACCCAGCCGAAGCGCCCGGCCCAAGGCGACGAGGCGCGCGCGGGACTGCGGCTGCTGGCGGCCGAGGACAACCCGGTGAACCAGCTGGTGCTGAAAGCGCTGCTCGCGCAGATCGGCGTCGAGCCGGTGATGGTCGGCGACGGCGTCGACGCGGTGGCCGCCTGGGAGTCGGGCGACTGGGACCTGATCCTGATGGACGTGCAGATGCCGCGCATGGACGGGCCCACCGCCACGCGCTTCATCCGCGAGCGCGAACTGGCCCAGCGCCGCCGCCGCACCCCGATCGTGGCGCTCACCGCCAACGCCATGACCCACCAGGTGAACGAATACCTGGCCGCGGGGATGGACGGCTTCGTCGCCAAGCCGATCGAGATCGACCGCCTGTTCGCCGCGCTCGACGCGGCGCTGTCCACGCCCAAGGTCCAGGCCGGACGCAAGGGCGTCGCCTGATCTCAGGACCAAGCGCCGGAACATTGGCGCCTAGCCGGCCAGGCCGGCGCCCTTGCAGCTGTCGTAGGCGGCGTCGGGCGCGCCGGACCCGTCGTCGATGTCGGTCCACAAGACCTGACCGTCCTTGATCGCGGCGTAGAACCAGACATAGCCGCCGTAGCCGCCGCTGGGATTTCGCGAGGCGAACTGACCGCACACCACCGCGATCGGCCCTTCGACCAGCGGCCCGAAGGCGCGTTTTACCGAGGCGGCCACGACGGCGCCCTCGGCGCGAAACGCGGCGCCGTTCGGATCGGTGAGACCGGCCCTGATCGCCGCCTCCGCCGCCTTGCGCGCAGTGGGCGGGACGGGGCGCGCGGCGGCGTTGGAACGCACTTCCCCGTTGGGCGACGCGTTATCCTGAGCGCCTGCCACACCGGCCACGCCCACCATCGCCAGCGCCACAAGTAGGGCCCGCATTCCCCCCTCCGGTTGCAGGCGGAGACCATGAGCGGACTCAGCCGGAAAAGGAAGAGGCGCAAGTCACGCCTCAGCACCTTGAATGGGGCCGTCCCCGGTCAGTCGACGACGAGGTCGTTTTCGACCTCGGTGACGCCCTTCGTGACCCACGCGACCGCCTCGGCCATCTTGAGTTCGCGCTGTGACTGCACGACGCCGAAGAGCGTCACCTTGGATCCCTCGACGACGACCAAGATGCTGCGATCGCTGGGCTGGGCGCGTCTGAGGGCATGCACGATATGCGCCGCCAACGTCTCGGGGTTAATGTCAGGGAGAGCCGCGCTCTGTTGTTCGACCATGGCCATCGCCTCGCGAAATGGCTGCGATGCGAACGAGCGTAGGCGCTGATGGCGCAGACGCCTTGCGGTAGATCAAGCTTCGGTGGCCGCGAGCGATTCGGCTGTTGCCGAATGCGCTAGGAGCCCTGCCAGCGGCGCACGCGGCCGACGTCGACGTGGACGAAGTCGGAGGTCGGGTAGTAGCCGACGCCGCCGATCGCCAGCTTCAGCGCGGCGTCACGGACCGTGGCGCTGTCGACTCCCGGGAGCCGGATGTCGATCGCCTGGCCTTGCATGTGCAGGCTGCCGCTGGCGACCTGGCCGCTCTGCTCGTGCAGCATCGCGTTGGTCTGCGGCGAGCGGTAGCCGGAGATGACGCCGAACGCGGATTTCGTCTCCAGCGAGGCCGCCAGCACGGTCAGCAGGTCGAGCAGCCGCGGCTCGATCACGTGCACGTCGCCGGTGCGGAAGTCGCGCAGCACGTGGTTGACCTCGGCCAGGGCGTCGCCGACGTAGCAGCCGTTCTCATAGTAGGCGACGTCGAGCGTCTCGCCCGTATGCAGATTGTTGAAGGCCAGGCGGCGCGTTGGCGCGGCGAGCGCGGCCAGGGCCGCGGGGGCGGCGGCGAGGCCGCCCGCCAATCCCAGGCCGGCGGCGATCAGCTTGCGGCGTGCAATCATCCCAGAACCCTACAACGGCGCAGATTACCAATCTATCGCACGCGCAGAGTTCGGCCAAATGCGGCGTATGTTCGCGACCATCGGCGACCTGGGTCACAAAGACGCGATCAGCGCGCGGTGCAGCCACCGTCGACGATCAGCTCCGAGCCGGAGCGGGTTCGATTCCGCGGCTTGATGCGCCTCAAGGACGAGGCTGTCCGGCGCGAGCATGGTGAGGCGTCTTGGATCGGCGTCACCGATCCCGCTCGGGTCGGAGTTCATTGATGCCACGCGCCGCTTTCCTCGCGCCATTCGCCCTGGCGGCCACAATGGCGGCGGGGGTCTGCTGGGGCGCCGCGCCGCCGCCATCGGCATCGCCGCAACCGGCGCCGTTACTGGCGCCGCAGCCGCCGCCGCTGACCGTCGCTGACAAGATCGCCATCACCGCGGCCCTCGCGGCCGCGCCGAGTCAGGGCCTGCCCGCGGCCGCGGTCCCCCGGGCCGATGCATCCGACCAAGCCCTGGCCGATGCGGCCATCGCCTACGCCCGGGCCGAGAACGGCCTCATCGCCGATCCGGCCGCGCTCGACCCGAACTTCGCTTTGAAGCCGGCCGACGGCGCAGCCGCTCAGTTCGCCGCCGCGCGCGACACTGGGCGCGTGGCTGCATGGATCGGCGGGCTGACCCGCGCCGATCCGACCTACCTGGCTCTGGTCGGGGCGCGCGACGGCTATGCGGCGATCGTGAGTGCCGGCGGCTGGCAGCCGATTGCGGGCGGCAAGGCGCCGAAGCTTGGCGCTAGCGACGCGCGCCTCCCCTTGCTGCGAGCCCGGCTCGCGCTGGAAGGGTATCTCAGCGCGCCCCCAGCGCCGCCGCCGCTCCTGGCCCCGCTGGTTCGCGCCGCGCAGGATGCCGGCGCCCCTCCCGCCGCTCCGGCGCCTCAGGAACCTGCGCCCGAGACTCTGTTCGATGCGCCGCTCGCCGCAGCGCTTGCGTCATTCCAGGAGCACCACGGCTTGAAGGCGGACGGCGTACTGACCGCCGCGACCGTGGCGGCGCTCAATGTTCCGGCGGACGCACGGCTCGCCGCGATCGAGGCCAACCTGGAGCGCGCGCGCTGGCTGCCCAGCCAGATGCCGGCGAACCGTATCGAGGTGGACCTGGGCGCTCCCGACGCCACGCTGTTCGAAGCCGGCGCGCCCGTGCTGACCATGCGCGCCATCGTCGGGCGTCCGGATCGACAAACCCCAACGTTCGTTTCCAAGGTGGTTGCGGTGAAATTCAACCCGCCCTGGATCGTGCCGTCCGAGATCGCGGCGCAGGAAATACTGCCGAAGGAGCGCGCGTCGCCAGGCTACCTGGCGCGCAACGACTACTACCTCGACGGCGGTCAGGTGATCCAGCGGCCTGGGCCGAAGGCGGCGCTCGGCTACGTCAAGTTCGAGATGCCCGACCCGTTTGGCGTCTATCTGCACGACACGCCCTCGCGCACGCTGTTCGCCCGCGACGGGCGGTGGCTTAGCCATGGCTGCATGCGCCTGGAGAAGCCCCGGGAGTTGGCCGCGGCCGTGCTCGCACCCCAGGGTTGGGACCGCGCGGCAGTCGATGCGGCGATCGCGGCGGCGGCGACCCGGTCGGTTCCGGTGAAGCGGCAAGTGCCTGTCTTCGTCGTCTACAGGACGGTCGTCGCGGCGCCGGACGACCATGTGCTGTTCCGCGCGGATGTCTATCGCTGGGACGCCAAGATCGCGGCGGCGCTGGCAGGCCGCTGAGCCCTGATCTGGATCAAGGCGGCGCATCCAGCGCTGCGACATTCTGCTCGCAAACCGGAGGCGCCATCATGTGGGTCTGGATCTATCGCGTCATCGCCGCGCTGCTCGCGTTTGGGGGGTCGGCCCTGCTGAGCGCCGCCTGGGAAGACCTGCGCGGGCGAGCCGCGGAGCTCACCGCGTGGCTCGGCGGCGGCCTGGCGCTCGTCACCATCGCCCTCGCATCGATCATGCTGACGTCGGCGATCATGATCCTCATCAGCCCGGCCAGTCGCCCAAACGCCCGTCGATGATCGAGGCCAAGCGCCAGACGGCCGGGCTGAAGGCGCGGCCGCTGCCGTTCGACACCTTCCGCGAGAACGTCGTGCTGCTCGCGCGCGACAACGTGGTGCTGCGGCCGGAGCGGCTGGCTGGCGTGCGCCGCGTCGAGGTGAAGGCGCGCGGCGTCAGCCTTCTGGCTTCGCCGATGATTGCGGAAGCCGGCGCCAACCTTGCGGCCGACGAGATTGGGCTGCCGCAGCCCGCGCTGCGGCGCCTGGGTGTCGCCGCCGGCGATCTGGTTGAGATCGCGCCGGCGCGGGCGCCGCAAAGCCTGGACGCCGTGCGCGCCAAGATCCGTGGCGAGACGCTGAGCGAGGCGCGGATGGCGCAGGTCGTCGCCGATCTGGTCGGCCACCGCTGCTCGGACATGGAGGTCGCCGCCTTCCTGATCGCCTGCGCCAGCTTCATGACCGCCGACGAGACGCTGGCCCTCACCCAGGCGATGGTCGACGCGGGCGCCCGGCTCGACTGGGGCGACCGCACGGTGGTGGACAAGCACTGTATCGGCGGCATCCCCGGCAACCGCACCAGCCTGATCGTGACGCCGATCGTGGCCGCGCACGGTCTGACGATCCCCAAGACCTCGTCCCGCGCCATCACCTCGCCGGCGGGCACCGCGGACACGATGGAGGTCCTGGCCCGCGTCGACCTGGACGCGGATGAGATGCGGGCGGTGGTCGAGCGCTGCGGCGGCTGCATCGTCTGGGGCGGACGGGTGAACCTCGCGCCGGCCGATGACGTGCTGATCTCTGTCGAACGGCCGCTCGGAGTCGACACGCCCGAGCAGATGGTCGCCTCCATCATGTCGAAGAAGGTCTCGGCTGGGTCGAGCCACCTGGTGGTGGACCTGCCCGTCGGCCCCTCGGCGAAGATTCGCGACCCGGCCGCGGCGCTGCGGCTGCGCAAGCTGTTCGAGTTCGTCGGCGCGCGGATGGGTATCGGCATCGAGGTGGTCACCACGGACGGGTCGCGCCCGATCGGTCGCGGGGTCGGCCCGCTGCTGGAAACCGAGGACGTGCTGGCCGTGCTGGAGCGGCGCCCGGACGCGCCGCGTGACCTCGAAACCAAGGCGGTGATGCTGGCGGGCCGCCTGCTGGAGATCGATCCCGACGTTCGCGGCGGGCAGGGCGAGAACCGGGCGCGCGAGCTGATCGGCTCGGGCGCCGCCCGGCGCAAGCTGGATGAGATCGCCGAAGCGCAGGGACCCAGTCCGATCGACGCGAAGATCGGCGCGCTGACGCATGAGGTGACGGCCTCGCGGGCGGGCCGTATCGGCGCGATCAATTGCCTGCGCATCTCGGCCGTCGCGCGCCTGGCCGGCGCCCCGACGGACGCCGGCGCGGGACTGCGCTTGCTGAGGGACGTCGGCGACGCGGTGCGCGCTGGCGACCCGCTCTACCGGATCCATGGCGACGAGCCCTCGGAGTTCGCCTTCGCGGTCGAGGCAGCGCAGGAGGACAGCGGCTTCAGGCTGGAGCACGACCGATGAGCCTCGCCGTCGCCTACTTCGCCGACGAAGCTGCGCCGGCCGAACGACTGGCGCGGGCGCTAGGCGCATCGTCGAGGCCCTTGGCCGTGCACCGATTTCCCGACGGCGAGACCATGCCGCGGATCGACCCGCCGGCGGGCGAGGCGACCGTGATCTATCGGTCGCTCGATCACCCGAACGACAAGCTCGTCAATCTTCTCCTGGCCGCCGACGCCGCCCGGCGCGCCGGCGCCAAGCGGCTGTTCCTGGTCGCGCCGTACTTCTGTTACCTCCGCCAGGACGCGGTCTTCGCGCCGGGCGAGCCACTCAGCCGGGACGTCATCGCGCCCCTGATTGGCGCGAGGTTCGACGGTGTCATCACCGTGCAGGCCCATCTGCATCGGACGACCGATCTGGCGCACACGCTGGGCGCGGCGGCCGACAACCTTTGGGCGGTCGAGCCGCTCGCCGCCGCGCTACCGTCCTATGCTCAGCCGCCGTTGATCGTTGGGCCGGACGCCGAGTCCACACCGTGGGCGGCCGCCTGGGCCAAGCGCCTCGAGGGCGAGGCGGTAAGTCTGACGAAGGTTCGCGAGGCCGACCGCAAGGTCGCGATCACCGCTCCCAACGTTCGCTTCAAAGGGCGGCCGGTCGTGATCATCGACGACATCGCCTCCAGCGGCGAGACCCTCGAACAGGCGGCCGAGCTCGCCCGCCGCGGCGGAGCGGCGTCGATCGACGTCGCGGTGGTCCATGCGCTGATGAGCGAGTCCGCAACCGATCGTCTCGAACGCGCCGGGGTTCGTCGGATCATCTCTACCGACTCAGTCCGCCATTCCACCAACGCCGCCCAGCTCGCGCCTTTGCTGGCCGGCGCGATTCGCCAGATGATCGAGGGCCGATGAGCACCACAATGACCATCCATGGCGCAGCGGGCTGCGTCACCGGCTCATGCTACCGGCTGCAGACGCCGCGCGCGACGCTGCTGATCGACTGCGGCATGTTCCAGGGCTCCAAGAGCCTCAAGGCCCTGAACTACGAGCCATTTCCGTTTGACGCCAAGGGGATCGACGCAGTCCTTCTGACCCACGCCCACATCGACCACTCCGGCTTGCTGCCGAAGCTGGCGCGGGCCGGCTTTCGCGGGCCGATCTGGGCGACGACCGGCACGCGCGACCTATGCGAGGTCATGCTCGCAGACTCGGCTCACATTCAGGAGAGCGAAGTCGATCAGCTGAACCGGCGCAACCAGCGTCGCGGGCGCCCGCTGGTCGAGCCGATCTATGTCGCGCGAGACGCGGCGCGCACCATGGAGCTGTTTCGCCCGGCCAAGCTGGGCGAGACGATCGAGGTCGCGCCAGGGGTGCAGGCGCGCTGGTGGAACGCTGGCCACATCCTGGGCTCCGCCTCCATTGAAGTGATGATCGAGGACGAACCGCCCCTGCGGCTGCTGTTCTCGGGAGACCTTGGCCCTGGCGGCCGCGACTTCCTGGCCGACCCTCAGGGACCGACGGGCGTCGACCACTTGATCATGGAGTCCACCTACGGCGATCGCGAGCGCCCGGCGCTGACGCCGGACGAGCGTCGCGCTCTGCTCGCCGAAGAAGTACGCGCCGCCCACGCCGCGGGCGGCCCGCTGCTGGTTCCGGCCTTCGCGGTCGAGCGGACGCAGGAATTGCTCGCGGACCTGCTGCAGGTGATGGCTGACGGCGCCGCGCCCCGCGCCGACGTGTTCCTCGACTCGCCGCTCGCGATCGAGGCTACTGAGATCTTCCTCAAGCGCGGCTACAGCGCCGAGGCCGGCCGCAATCCGTTCGAGGCTCTGCACGTCGGCGAGCGCCTTCGCTTCCTTCGCACGCCGCGGGAAAGCGACAGTCTTGAGCGCCTGAGCGGCTGGCACGTGATCATGGCCGCCAGCGGCATGTGCGACGCTGGCCGCATTCGCAAACACCTGAAGCGGCTGCTCTGGCGCTCGGAGGTGACGGTGCTGCTTTCAGGCTTCCAGGTCCAAGGCACGCTTGGCCGGTTGCTCGCCGATGGGGCCAAGCGCATCCGCATCCAGGGCGATGACATCCGGGTCCAGGCGCGGATTCGCTCGCTCGACATCTATTCTGGCCACGCCGACGCCGGGGGTCTCACCCGCTGGGCCCTGGCGCGACGCCCGATCGGCGGCCAGCTGTTCATCTGCCACGGCGAACCGGCCTCAGCCGCAGGCCTCGCGGACCGCCTGGCCGCGGCCGGACTGCCGACGGCCAGCCTGATCCGTCCATCGATCGACCAATCCTTCCGGCTCCGGCCCACAGGCGCCGAGGCGGCCGGGACGGCGGCGACCCGCCGTGCGCCGGCCGTTCCGACATCAATGGACTGGCATAACGCCCGCGCCGCCCTGCTCGGCGAACTCGACACGCGGCTCGAGGCCGCGCCCGACGACGCCAGCCGGTCAAAACTCGTCGACCGCATCCGTCGGCTGCTGGCCGAGAATGGGAGAGCGACTGACTCAAAGACCGGCGCCGACGCGCCGGCGGAGGTTTGATCATGCGGCAGCCTCTGGCGGAGCGGCTGGTCGTCAGCCTCCTGGTCCTGCTTGCGGCCACGCCGGCGCTGGCCGCGGACGGCCGGGAAGCTTTCAGAACCAACTGCGAGTCGTGTCATACTCTCGATGGCCACAGCACGAAGAGCGGGCCTTCGTTGAAGGGCGTAGTCTGGCGCAAGATCGCCGTGCTGCCTGACTTTGCCTACACCGGGGCGCTTCGGTCCATGGTCGGGACCTGGACCCCGGATCGGCTCGACGCGTTCCTCCACAACACCCAGGCGGCCGCCCCGGGCAGCGACATGTTCTGGGACATCGACGATGGGCCAACGCGGCGGGCGATCGTCGACTATCTGAAGACGGCGAAATAGAACGTCAGACGGCCAATACGCTCAGGTTGGGCGAAGACGGCGTCGAGGCTCCGCTGGTCATCGCCGGCGCCGGGACACGCCAGTGGCTCAGCCGTCGATGGCCGCGCCGGCCTGCCGGGCGGGTGCGAAGTGGCGCCGGACCAGCTGAGCCACGTGGTCGAGCATGGCCTTTCCGGCGTCCTCGCGGATGCCGGGTGTGATTCCGCCGAGATGCAGGTGGTCGAGGACAGAGAGGCCGCAGACCGCGGCCAGATGGTCGTCGAACCCCTCGCGCAGGCGCTCCGTGACGCCGGTCTGACCGACCCAGGCGTTCGGCGCGCCGGACGTCGAGATCGACACCAGGCTCTTGCCCATCAGCAGCGGCCGCGTGCCACCCCCGTCGGAGCCATAGCCGAAGCCCATGCCGAACACCCGCTCGACATAGCCCTTCAGCATCGCCGGCGGCGCGTTGAACCAGAGCGGGTAAACGAACGCGATCACGTCTGCAGTTGCGAGCCGCGCCCGCTCGGCGGCTATGGTGTCGGAGACGCGGAAGTCAGGGCGCCAGGGAAGCTCAGCGGCCGGGAGTCGAGGATCAAATCCCTCGGCATAGAGGTCGCGCATGCTGGCCTCCTGACCCAGCGCCGCGACTGCGGCGGTGTAGGTCTTGGCGACTGCCGCGTTAAAACTCGCTGGGTCGGGGTGAGATAGGATTACGGCGTGGCGCATCGGGAAAACGTCCGGTTGGCGCGGCGGGCCCGCGCGGCACGGCGCTTGGTTATCCCGATGCCAACCGACCGGCCTTGACCCAGGTCAACCGCCACGAGCAGCCTCGGTCTGCCGCTGGGGAGCCTCGACCTTCACGGGTGTTCGCAGCCTGTCTTGATGCAGCTCAAGGCGGCCGGACCGGCGCGGGACGAGGTTCGCAACGCCAGGAGGCGACCATGGACATCAAGCAGATCCTTCTGATCGTCGGCGCCGGGTCCGCCCACGAGGGCGCGATGTCGGTCGCCGCCGCGCTCGCGCAACGATTCGGCGCGGTGGTGCAGGGCGTTTGTCTGTTCCACGAGCCAGCCGCGACGGTGGCCGACAGTTTCGCAGTCGGGCGACTGGGCATCGAGGCGGTCCTGGAGCACCGAGACACCATGGTTCGCGAGCTGGCCGCGCCGGCCGAGGCTACGTTCCGCGCCACGGTCACCGCACAGGGTCTGTCGGCAGGCTGGGAGGCGCGGGAGGCCGCCGCATGGTGCGACGCACTGGTGATGCGCGCCCGGCTCGCCGACCTGGTCGTCATCAGTGAGCCCGGCAGGGACGGGCTGCTGCGGACGGCCGTGGAACGGGTGCTGATGGAGAGCGGCGCAGCCTGTCTCATCATCCCCGCCAAATGCGCCTCGGCCACGCCGTTCCGTCATATCGCGCTGGGGTGGAACCGCTCACGCGAGGCCCGGCGCGCGATCGGCGACTCGATGAGCCTGCTCAAGGAGGCCGCGGACGTCACCGTCGTGGTCGTCGGCGACCAGCCGGACGCGGACCCCACAGACGAGGCGCTGGTGAGCCTGCTGCTGCGGCATGGGGTCAACGCCCGGCTTCGTCCGGTCGCCTGCGATAGTCGCCGCGTCGACCACGCGCTCCTCGACGAAGCCGCGGCCGTCGGCGCCGATCTGCTGGTGATGGGCGCGTTCGGCCACTCCCGCGCCGCCGAAACCATTCTGGGCGGTGCGACGCGGACGGTGCTCTCAGGCGCGCCGCTTCCCGTTCTGCTGTCGCGGTGACGCTATGAGTTCATCCCCCCGCACTTGGCCGACGCCAGTGGACGCTCAGATGGTTGGATGATGAAGGCGCATCTGGTCGGAGGCGGTCTTGCTTCGCTCGCGGCCGCGGCCTGGTTGATCCGGGACGCCGGCTTCCTCGCCGGCAACATTCGAATCTATGAAGCGAGCGACGGACTCGGCGGGGCCATGGCTCTGGCTGGCGGTCCCGACACCGGCTACATCCTGCCGACGGGGCGGGTGTTCGAGGCGCAGTATCGCTGCGCTTTCGACCTCCTTTCGATGGTCCCCTCCGTCAGCGATCCCTCGATCTCGATCAAGGACGAGATCCTGGCGTTCAACCAGCGCTACGGCTACTTCGATCGCGCCCACGTGCTGGACCGCGATCTGGCAGTCGTCCACTCCGCTCACTTCGGGCTTAGCGTCGAGGACCGCCTTGCGCTGCTCCGGCTGGCGATAAAGTCGGAAGCCAAGCTTGAAGGCGTTCGCATCGAAGAGTGCTTCTCCGAGGCGTTCTTCTCGAGTGAGTTCTGGTTCCTCTGGGCGCCGCTGATGGGGCCCCTGCGCCAGCACAGCGCGCTTGAAATGCGCCGGTTTATCAACCGTTTCCTGCATCTCACGGCCGACCTTTCGGCCATGACCATGGTCTATCGCACGCGCTACAACCAATATGACTCCATCGTGAGGCCAATCGTCGATTGGCTGCGACGGCAGGGCGTCGAGTTGATCACCGGCGCCGCTGTGACGAACGTGGAGTTCGCGCCGTCACGCAACGAGATCACCGCCGTGGGGCTCGAGTTTGTGCAGGGCGGTCGGGCGACGAAAGTCGAGGTCGGTCAAGGCGACATCGTGCTGGTGACGAACGGCTCGCAGACCACCGATCTTTGCGTCGGCTCGATGACGCAGCCGCCGACGTTGGCGCTCACCGGCCGCTCGTTCTCACTGTGGCAGAACCTCGCGCGCAACCGCCCGGAGTTCGGCCGCCCGGACGTATTCTTCGGCGAGGCGCGCGTGCCCGACACCAAATGGGTCACCTTCACCGTGACCACGGGCGATGCGACCTTCTTCGAGCTGATGACGAAGCTGTCGGGCTCCGAGCCCGGCCGCGGAGGTTTCATGACTCTCCGCGACTCCGCCTGGCTGCTCACCTTGGCGATCTTCCACCAGCCCGAGTTCGTTGGACAGCCGCAGGATGTGATGGCGTGGTGGGGTTTCGGCATGCGCCCGGACCGGTTGGGCGACTTCATCGCCAAGCCGATGGCCGCGTGCAGCGGCGCCGAGATCCTCGATGAGGTGTTGCAGCATCTGAAGTTC
Organism: Caulobacteraceae bacterium; assembly: GCA_035604515.1. Taxonomy (GTDB): domain Bacteria; phylum Pseudomonadota; class Alphaproteobacteria; order Caulobacterales; family Caulobacteraceae; genus Acaudatibacter. The sequence continues at coordinate 17,836 of DATNIH010000049.1, forward strand.
GACGCCGCGCGCGCTGCGATCATCGCCACCTCGACCTGCATTCCCTGCATGCTTCCCTACGCGAACAGCGTCTGGATGCCGCGGCGCCGCACTGACCGGCCACTCGCGACGCCCAAGGGCTCGACCAACTTTGGCTTCATCGGGCAGTTCTGCGAGATCCCCGAGGACACCATCTTCACCATGGAATACTCGGTGCGATCCGCGCGTCAGGCCGTCTCAACCCTGCTTGGTCTCTCGACGACCATTCCACCTGTCTATCAGGGACAACGCGACTTCGAGGCCGTTCTGCAGGCGCTGAAGGCCATGGCCTGAACAACAGCCGACCCGTCAGCGCCAGAGGCCCGTCGCGTCGTCGCGCCCATCGTGCGCCATGACGCGCATTTGAGTGAGATCAATGCGCGCCACGCCGCGCGGCGCCAGCTTGCCTCATGCCCAGCTACCCTCCCCTCTTCGCCGATCGAGCCGAGGCCGGACGCCGCCTCGCCGCGAGCCTCGTGGCGCGGAACTTCACCGATCCGGTGGTCTTTGCGCTCCCGCGCGGCGGCGTGCCGGTGGCGGTGGAGATCGCCAAGGCGCTGAGCGCGCCGGTCGAGTTGCTGCTCGTGCGCAAGATCGGCGCGCCTGGCGCGTCCGAGCTGGCGCTGGCGGCCGTCGTGGACGGCGAACAGGCGCAGACCGTGGTCAACGAAGACGTCGCGCGCCTTACCGGCGCCGGTTCGGCCTATCTTGAACGGGCCAGGCAGCGCGAGCTGGACGAGATCGAGCGCCGCAGGGCCGCCTGGCTCGGCGACCGGCCGCGCGTAAGCGCCAAGGGCCGCACCGCGATCGTGGTCGACGATGGCCTCGCCACCGGCGCGACCGCCAAGGCGGCGTTGCGCGCCCTGAGGGGACAGGGCGCAGCCAGGATCGTCCTCGCCGTGCCGGTGGCGCCGGTCGAGACCCTGCGGGAGATGCGCGCCGAGGCCGATGAGGTCATTTGCCTGGAGGCGTCGGAGAGCTTCCGCGGCGTCGGCGCCTTCTATGGCGATTTCCACCAGCTGAGCGACGAGGAAACGCTGGGGTTGCTGCGGGCGGCTTGGCGTGGCCACGGCGCCGCCGCTCCGCAGGTTTCCCGGCAGGCGGTGCGCGTGCCACCGTTGGAGCTGGCGGGCGACTTACAGATCCCAGCCGGGGCGCGGGGTGTTGTCCTCTTCGCCCATGGCAGCGGCTCGAGCCGGCTCAGCCCCCGCAATCGTGCGGTCGCCGACGACCTTAACCGGCGCGGCTTTGCGACCTTGCTGCTGGATCTGCTGACCGAGTCCGAGGCGCGCGATCGGCGCAACGTCTTCGATATCGAGCTGCTGGCCGAACGCCTGGAGCAGGCGGCCGCCTGGATCGATCTGCATCCCGCGCTCGGGCGCCTGCCCCTCGGCCTTTTCGGCGCCAGCACTGGCGCAGCCGCTGCGCTGCAGGCCGCTGCGGCCCTCGGCCAGCGCGCGGCGGCGGTCGTCTCCCGCGGCGGGCGACCCGACCTCGCCGGCGCGGCGACGCTGGCCGAGGTTTCGGCCCCGACGCTGCTCATCGTCGGCGGCGCCGACGATGGCGTCATCGATCTGAACCGCGCCGCGCTGGCGAAGCTCGCTGCTCCGAAGGCGATGAAGCTTGTGCCCGGGGCGGGCCACCTGTTCGAGGAGCCCGGAACCCTCGATGAGGTGATGCGGCTCGCCGGCGACTGGTTCGAACGCCATCTCGCACAGCGCGCAGCCCCGCCGAGCGCCACGGCCGTCATGCCGTCGCCGACCCCGCGAGAGCGGCTGCACGCCGCGATCGAGCCCTTACCGGCGATCGACGACCCGGCGTTTGCGGCGAGTTTCGACCGCTTCGCCGAGAGCCGCGTCGTCCTGCTGGGCGAGGCAAGCCACGGCACCAGCGAGTTCTACCGCGCCCGCGCGGCGATCACCCGCCGGCTGATCGAACAGCATGGCTTCGACATCGTCGCGGTGGAGGCGGACTGGCCGGACGCGGCCGCTGTCGATCGTTATGTGCGGCAGAGGCCGCACCGCGAGATGAAGCCGCCGCCGTTCAGCCGGTTTCCCACCTGGATGTGGCGCAACCGCGAATTCGAGGCCTTCGTAGGCTGGCTGCGCGGCCACAACGCCACCCTTGCGGCGGACCAGCGCGCCGCCTTCTATGGGCTCGACCTCTACAACATGCGCGCCTCGATGGCGGCGGTGCTGGAATACCTCGACACCGTCGACCCCGAGGCCGCCGCGGAGGCCCGCGCGCGCTACGCCTGCCTCGCCCCCTGGATCGCCGAACCCTCCGCCTACGGCATGACGGCGTTGCGCCGCGGCTATGCGCCCTGCGAAACCGCGGTTCTCGCCACGCTGCGCGACATGGTGAGCAACGCGATCGACTATGCGGCCCAGGACGGCGAACTCTTCTTCGATGCGGCCCAGAACGCCCGGCTGGTGGCCGATGCGGAGCGTTACTATCGGGCGATGTACTTCGGCTCGCACGAGTCCTGGAACCTGCGCGACCGGCACATGTTCGAGACGCTCGAACACATTCTGGCGCTCAAGGGCCCGACGTCCAAGGCGGTGGTGTGGGCGCACAATTCCCACATCGGTGACGCCCGCTTCACCGACATGGGCGCCGAGCGCGGCGAGCTGAACATCGGCCAGCTTTGCCGCGAGCGCTTCGGACGCGACGCGGCGCTGGTCGGGTTCGGCACGCACACCGGAACCGTGATGGCCGCCGACGACTGGGACGAGCCGGGCCAAGCGATGCGGATCACGCCCTCACGGCCCGACAGCTACGAGGCTCTCTGCCAACAGACGGGCGTCCCGCGGTTCCTGCTCGACCTGCGGCCGGGCCGAAACGAGCCGGTCAGGCGCGACCTGCGCGAGCCCCGGCTCGAGCGGTATATCGGCGTGGTCTACCGGCCGCAGACCGAGCTGCAGAGCCACTACGCGCGCTCGTCCTTGTCCGATCAGTTCGACGGATTCGTCTGGATGGACGAAACCTCGGCGGTCAAGCCCCTGCCCGCGCAAGTGGCCGAGGCGGAAGACGAAACCTACCCGTTCGGACTCTGATTTCGGTTCAGACCACCGGAAATGTCAAAGACGGCCGTAGTTCGCTGCGGCCGTCTTGGTTGGCGGGATATCGGTGCGATCAGTGCGGCGCGCCGCGGCCGCTCGAGTGGGCGGCTGGCGCGTGGCCCTGGAATGATTGGAAGCCCGGAGCGGCGCCGCGCCTGAAATGTTGTCCGCCATCTCTATGAAAGTGATGGCCGTCATGATCGGAGTAGTAGAAGACGCCGCCGGGGCCCCAATACCCCCCGGAAAATGGGCCGTAGTAGCCGTCGTAATAGCCGAAGTAATCCGTGTCGGCGTAGGCCACAGGCGGACCTGACGCATAGTTCTCGGCACAGGCTGCGAGCGAACCGGTGGCGGCGATGGCCGCCGCAAAGACGAGAGCATTGAACTTCATTTGCCGGCTCCGCGAGCTCGTTCTCAGATGATCTCTTCGATCCGCCTGGATACCTTGCCCGAGCGACCTCGGCCTTGACCGAGATCAATGGCGCCGATCGCGCTCAGTCGCAGGCCGCCGCGCGGTTTGAGTCTGGGCGGGAACCAACGCCACCAGGGCGCACACGCCAGCAAACGCCCATGCCGCGCCGTAGACGAAGACGGCGCGGTGGCCCACGCCGTCCCAAAGCAGGCCGGCGACAAGACTCGCCATCAGCCCGGTCAACCCGACGGTCGTGCTGTACCAGCCGACGCCGCCCGCGCGCAGTTCGTCCGGGGCCAAGTCGCTCGCAAGCGCCTTGCCGGCGGATCGAAAGACGTCCTGGAACAGGCCGTAAAGAACGAACATGGCGGCTATGACGATCGCACTCTGCGTCACCGCAAGACCAGCATAGGCGGCCAGGAAGATCGCGAACGACGCAAGCAGGACGTTGCGGCGCCCGAACCGGTCTGAAAGCGAGCCTGCGGGGTAGGAGATCAGGGCGGCGACGAGGTTGAGCGCGGCGTAGGTGAGGATGGTTGTCGTCAACGACGCCCCGACAGCCCGGCTCTGCAAGATCAGGAAGGCGCTGCTCGAGTTGCCGACGCCGAAGACCGCGGTGGCCAACAAGTACTTCCAGTAGGCGGGGGGGAAACGTCCCGCGCTGACGCTGACTTTCGCCGCCGCGTCGGCGAGAGGCCGCTCGGCCACGAGCAGGATCATAGCCAGAGCAAGCAAGCCCGGTATCACCGCGACGTAGAAGATCAGACGGATGTTCACGTGAAGAAGGCCGAGCAGCACCACGGCCAACAGCGGACCCAGAAAAGCCCCGGCATTGTCGCCTGCGCCTTCCAACCCGAAAGCCTTGCCCCGGTCCGGCGCCTCGACCGATGCGGCAATGAGAGCATCGCGTGGCGCCGAGCGCATGCCCGTGCCCACGCGGTCCAGCATCCGCCCAGCCAGGACGCCCTGCCAGATGGGAGACAGGCCGATCAGAGGTTTGGAAATCGCCGCCAGCGCGAAACCGGCGATCGCTATCGGCTTTCGCTTGCGAAGCTTGTCGGAGAGCGAGCCGGAGAATCCCTGGACAATGTTCTGGGTCGCAACGGCGAGACCCTCGATGAGCCCGACGATGCTGCCGCTCGCCCCAAGGGTCTGGGTCAGGAAGACCGGCAAGACCGGGTAAAGCATCTCCGTCGAGATGTCGGCGAACAGGCTGGCGAGCGCCAGCAGGATCGTATTGCGGGTGATCCCGGCGAAGCGTCGCCGCGCCGGCGTGCTCGTCATTCGCTGCCTCCTCCCGCAACCGGCGGCGCGTGGCCGCCTACTGAACCCTCGGCCGCTCCTAACGCTCGATCCAGGTCAATCGCCACGACTTGATCGAGGTCAAGTCGCGCGGGGGAGAAGCGGCGGATAAGTGAATCGGAGGCGGTTCAGGCCTCCAATTCGCCGATCCATCAGGAGCCAGGCCATGACGACCGGACTTGCGGTCTTCGACACAATCGCCGGCGCTCAGTCGTTCTCGCATCCATAAGGAGACGTCCGATGACCAGAAGGCCGCAGCTGCTCTACGTCTTGGCGGATGGCGCGCATGCCCGGTTCGTCGAGCAGTCCGCCGAGACGAGCGCCTTCGTGACGGTGCATCGCTTGGATGGGAGTAGCCGCCTGGAAATCGTGCGCGCCGAGCAACGCGACGAGCAAGCCGGCCGCAGCTTCGAAAGCGGGTCGACCACCCGCCATGGGGTGGGCCGCGAAGACGCCTATCGCCGCGCCAAGGAGGCGTTCGCCGCTGACGTCGCCAAGACCTTGCTGACCCTGTTCGGTCAGGCGTCAGAGCAGGGCGTCGTGCTGGTCGCGCCACCGCGGCTGTTGCGGGTAATGCGCGATTGCATAGGATCCTCCGCGCCGATCGTGGCGGAGCTCGGCAAGGACCTCACCAAGGCGACAGACCATGAGCTTGGGAAATGGTTGCTGCCGCTGAGCCTGGCGCCGCTCGTCCTCAGCCGCTGAGGCGCGCCACCAGCGCGGGCCTTCTGGTGTTCCGCCAGCATCCCGGCGGGCCGCAATTTCTCCTCGTCCATCCGGGCGGTCCCTTCTGGCGGCGGCGCGATGAGGGCGTCTGGTCGATTCCCAAGGGGCTGCTGGACGAAGGCGAAGACGAACTTCAGGGCGCCGCGCGGGAATTTGTCGAAGAGGTCGGCATCGAGGTGAGTGGCGACTTCGTCCGGCTCACGCCGCTGCGCCAGCCGAGCGGCAAGACCGTGCTGTGCTGGCTCGTCGAGGCCGACCTCGACCTGACGGGGTTCCACAGCAACACGTTCGAGCTGGAGTGGCCTCCGCGGTCGGGCCGCACGCTGCTGGTCCCCGAGTGCGACCGCGCCGACTACTTCGCGGCGGACGTCGCGCTGGTGAAGATGCTGCCGGGCCAGCGGGGATTCGTTCAGGAAGCGCTGCAGCGTCTGGGCGACGGCGCCGTCCCGTAACCGCGGCGCCGCCGCCGAACGATGGGCCTCGACGGAGATCAATCATCCGCATCGAGGATGGCCTGAGCGGCCGCTTCGCGCGGGCGAACTGACCTTGATCTGTCGCAAGGCGGTCCGAGCTGCGCGGCCACACTCTGTCGCCATGACGCGCAGCTCCCACATCCGCACGCTCGCCAGCGTCGGCATCGGCGACATCGGCCTGGTCGGTGGCAAGAACGCCGCGCTCGGCGAGATGCAGGGCGCGCTGCGCCAGGCCGGTGTGACGACGCCGGTCGGTTTCGCGATCACGGCCGACGCCTACCGCGACGCCCTGACGGCCGCTGACGCCTGGCCCCGCCTGCATGCCTTGCTCGATGGCCTCGACGTGACCGACATCGCCGAGCTCGGCCGGCGCGCCGCCGAGGCGCGTCAGATCGTCTACGCGGCCACGAACGGCGCAGCGCTTCGACGCGAGATCCTCGCCGCCTACGCGGACCTCAGGCGCAGCTGCGGCGACGACGTGCGGCTGGCGGTGCGCAGCTCGGCGACCGCCGAGGATCTGCCCACCGCCAGTTTCGCCGGTCAGCACGAAAGCTTCCTCGACGTGCGGGGCGAGGCGCCGCTGATCGAAGCCTGCCGCCGCTGTTTCGCCTCGCTGTTCACCGACCGCGGCATCGTCTACCGCGTCACCAACGGCTTCGACCACTTCCGCGTCGCCCTTTCGGTCGGCGTGATGCAGATGGTCCGCTCGGACCTCGCCGCCAGCGGCGTCGCCTTCACGCTCGACACCGAGTCCGGGTTCCGCGACGTGGTCTTCGTCACCGGCGGCTACGGACTGGGCGAGATGGTGGTCCAGGGCCGCATCGATCCCGACGAGTTCCATGTCCACAAGCCGACCTTCCGCGCCGGCTATCGCGCCGTGCTTCGCCATTCGCTGGGCGAGAAGCAGACCAAGCTGGTGCTGGACCGGGTCGGCACGCCGGTCGAGCGTGAGGTCAGCCGCGGCCAGCGGCGGCGCTACTGCCTCTCCGACGCCGAGGTGCTGCAGCTGGCCGAGATCGCGCTGAAGATCGAGGACCACTTCTCGGCCCGGGCCGGCGCGCCGACGCCCATGGACATCGAGTGGGCCAAGGACGGCGTCGACGGCAGGATCTACATCGTCCAGGCGCGCCCGGAGACCGTCGCCTCGCGCAAGGCCGTCGGCGAGATCGTGTCCTATCGGCTGACCGGCGACGGTGAGACCCTGGTCGCCGGCAAGGCGGTCGGCGAGCAGATCGCCCAGGGGGTCGTGCGCGTCGTCCGCACCGCGCAGGACCTGGCGGCGTTCCAGCCCGGCGAGGTGCTCGTCGCCCAGATGACCAGCCCCGACTGGGAATCGGTGATGAAGCGGGCGGCGGCGGTTGTCACCGAGCGCGGCGGCCGGACCTGCCACGCGGCGATCCTGGCGCGAGAGATGGGCGTCCCGGCGATCGTCGGCACGGGCGACGCCACCTCGCGGCTTCGCTCCGGCGAAACGGTCACGGTCTGCTGCGCCGAGGGCGACGCGGGCCGCGTTCTGGCCGGAGCGGCGTCCTTCGTCGTCGACCGGGTCGCGCCCGGCGAACTGCTGGCGACCCGGACCGAAGCGATGGTCAACCTCGCCAACCCGGATCTCGCCTTCCGCACCGCCATGCTGCCCGCGGCCGGGGTCGGCCTCGCCAGGATGGAGTTCATCATCAACCAGCACGTCGGCGCCCACCCGATGGCGCTGGCCCACCCCGGGCGTCTGACACGAGCGAAGGATCGCGCGGCGATCGCGCGCATCAGCGCCGGCTATTCTACGCCGGCCGAATATTTCGTCGAACGCGTGGCCGAGGGTGTGGGGACCATTGCCGCGGGGTTCTATCCCAGGCCCGTGATCGTCCGGCTCTCGGACTTCAAGACCAACGAATACGCCAGCCTCCTCGGCGGCCGCCAATTCGAACCGCACGAAGACAACCCCATGCTCGGGTTCCGCGGCGCGTCGCGCTACGCCCATCCCGCCTATGCCGACGGCTTCGCCCTGGAGTGCAGGGCGCTGCTGCGCGTGCGCCAGCACATGGGCCTGAAGAACCTGAAGGTGATGGTTCCGTTCTGCCGGAGGCTCGAGGAAGGCCGGCGGGTGCTGGAAGCGATGGCCTCGCACGGATTGAAGCGGGGCGAGGACGGTCTGGAGGTCTTCGTCATGTGCGAGATCCCCAACAACGTCATCCAGATCGACGCCTTCTGCGAGATCTTCGACGGCGTCTCGATCGGCTCCAACGACCTCACCCAACTGGTGCTGGGCGTCGATCGCGACTCCGAGATCGTCGCCTCGGACTTCGACGAGCGCGACCCGGGGGTGACCGAAATGCTGCGCCAGGCGATCGCCGGAGCGAAGCGCCATCGGCGACACGTCGGCATCTGCGGCGAAGCGCCGGCGACCTACCCGGAAGTCGCCCAGTTTCTGGTGGAGCAGGGAATCGACTCGATCAGCGTCAATCCCGCCAGTCTGCTCCCCCTCAAGCGACTGATCGCCGAGGTGGAAGGCGCCGCGCGCAAGGTTGCCGCGCTCGCTCGCCATGGCTAGGCGGCCGATGGCGGCGCGCATCGCCACCCTCACCCTCAACCCTGCCGTCGACGTGAGCTTCGACCTGGATCGTCTAGCGCCGACCCAAAAGCTCCGGTGCGATCATCTGCGGCGCGACCCTGGCGGCGGCGGAATCAATGTCGCGCGCGTCATTCGGCGGCTTGGGGGCGAGGCGCTGGCGATCTTTCCGGCGGGCGGTCCGACGGGCGATCGTCTGGGCGCCTTGCTGGATTACGATGGGACGCCGCGCCTGACGATCCCGGTCGCCGCCGAGACACGGGAAAGCTTCGCGGCCGAAGAGCGGTCCACCGGCGATCAGTACCGCTTCGTCATGCCGGGCGACCGCCTGCAAGCGGCCGAGTGGCGCGCCGTGATGGCGGCCGTCGCCGCGCAGCAGCCGCAGATCCTCGTCGCCAGCGGCAGCTTGCCGCCCGGGGTCCCGATCGGGGTCTACGGCCGCCTCGCTCGCGCCTGCAAGTCGGCGGGCTGCAAGCTCGTGCTCGACGCCGCCGCCGCACCGCTGGCTCAGGGCCTCGCCGCCGGCGTCTGGCTGGTCAAGCCCAACGTCGTCGAACTGGAAGAGATCAGCGGCGCGTCCCTGCCGGACACCGCGCGCCGCCTGGCGGCGTGCCGATCCGTGATCGCTCGCGGGGGGGCTGAGTTGGTGGCGCTGTCGATGGGCGCAGAGGGGGCGCTGCTGGTCTGCGCCGAGGGCGCCTGGCGCGCCCAGCCCCCCGCCCTGAACCCGATCAGCACGGTCGGATGTGGCGACAGTTTCGTGGGCGGGCTCGTCCACGCCTTATCAGCCGGCCTCGATCCGCCGATTGCCTTGGTTTGGGGGGTGGCGGCCGGCACGGCAGCCTCGCTCGCAGAGGGCACCCAGCTCTGCCGCCGTGGCGATGTCGAAGAGCTGCGCCGGCAGACCAGCGTCTGCCGGCTGTAACGCGCGCGCCGCTATCGGAACTCGACAGCGCCGAGCAACAGGCTGACGTGGCCCTCGCCCCAGGCGGGCAGCAACAGCCGGCCATAGCCGCGTTCCGCGTGCTTTGGCCGATGCTCATAGAAGCTTGGCGCCATGCTCTCCACGGTCGCGGAAGCCTGGGCCATCAGGAACTCCATGGGGTTCCGAAGTTCGACCTCGTCGATGAACCTGCCTGTCAACGCCGCCTCGCTCTGCTGCGCTTGGCGTGTGTGGGCCAGATCAAGCCGGAACCGCTGGGGCTTCTCGAACACGCCGAGCAAGAACGCCTCGTCGGTCAACGCCTCGACCTTCGCCATGTTGAGATCGTCGGCAAAGGGAACCGTCGCCTCGCCCCGAAGCAGGCCACGCCAATAGTCGAGGAGACGATCGAGGCTGGGGCTCAAGGGCAGATCGATCGAGAAGGGCGAATGGTGATGCGTCATGCCTGAGCCTTGAAACCCGTTTTCTCACAGTGATCCGTTGCGGGCCGTTTTCGCCTTGACCCACCTCAATCTACCATCTCGGCGCGCGAAAGCTGGCCACCGGGCGGCGCGACGCCTCTTCCCCTGGTTGACACCGATCAAGGCCAAGCATCGCACGCGGCGCCACTATCCGACCAGCAGCAAGGAGACGCTCAGGTGTGGACACGGAGGATTGCGGGGTTGCTCTTGGCGATTAGCGGCGCCGGCGTGCTTGGATTCTTGTTCTATCAGTCGATCGATGGTCGCCTTGAGGGACGCGCGTTCTACGCGCTCGGCATGCCTGGCGCGCTGCTTGTGGGAATGGTCGCTCTGATCGTCCTCGCCTACGGCGGGCACCTCATGGCCCTGCCGCGGTCACGTCCGCCGGCGACGACAAGCCGAGCGCGGCGCGCCGGCGGCGCCTGAGCCAGGATCGCCGCTTTATCACCTCTGTTCGGCGCGGCTCGGCGCTCATCCGTCGACCCATGAGATCTCGGCCGAGAACCTCCGCCTATGCTATTCAAATCGTTGGAGCGGGCGGCGAGAATCGAACTCGCGACATTCAGCTTGGGAAGCTGACGTTCTACCTCTGAACTACGCCCGCATTGTCGAAGGAAATCCGCGCGCCGCCTCGCCCCTGAGCGTTGGAGCAAGTTCGGCCAGCAGCGCGGTTTACACCGACGGTCCAGCGACGCTCCCTTTAGCCCGCCGCCTTGGCGCCCTCAAGCGGCTCAGCGCTGGCCGGCCTCGGCGAGGTCGAACCAGGCCTCGAGGGACGCTGCGACGAAGTCCGGCAGCCGCCCTTCCCGGAAGAAGCCCCACTGGTTGAACGCGCCCTGCCACTGCGCCTCGATCAGCCTGGCCGCGAGCTCCGGCGCCACCGGCAAAGGCGGCAGCCGCTCGGCGACCGCTTCGCGCAGCATCCTCCAGCGTTCGCGGGCCAGGGCGTTCAGCCCCGGATCGCGGAAGTCTTCGCGCAGCCACAGCAGCCCGGTGGCCAGGACGTCCGGATCCTGGATGTCGGGCGTGAGCAGCCGGAACAGGCCGATCACCGCGGCGCGTCCGCGCATCCGCGGCGCCGCGGCGACGGCGGCGGCGAACTCGGTGTTGTCCTGGGCGAGGGCGCGCAGGATCAGCCCGCGCTTGTCGCCGAACCGCTGCATCAGCGTCGGGGGCGCGATCCCCACCTCCGCCGCGACCGCCGCCAGCGTGAACTCGGCAGGCCCGCCGCGGAACATCACCCTCAGGGCGCCCGCAAGCACCGCTTCATTGCTGATCCGCCGCGGCCGAGGCATCTTGACCTATTTTATGAATGAATGTTCACTCATGAATAATGAGCCGGTTCGCTCGAACCGCCAAGGCCGAGGTGGATGCGCATGGCGAACCGACCCCTGCAGGGAAAGGTGGCGCTGGTCGCCGGCGCGACACGCGGGGCGGGCCGTGGCATCGCCTGCATGCTCGGGGCGGCCGGCGCGGTGGTCTACTGCACCGGCCGGACCGCCGCGGGCCAGGCCTCGCCGATGAGCCGGCCCGAGACCATCGAGGAGACGGCGGCGCTGGTCGGGCGCCATGGCGGCGAGGGCGTGGCGATCCGCACGGACCACACGCGCGAGGAAGAGGTCACCGCCCTGATCGCTCGCATCGAACACGAGCGGGGGCGGCTGGACGTGCTCGTCAACGACATCTGGGGCGGCGACCCGATGGTCGACTGGAGCGCCAAGTTCTGGCAGCTCGACATCGGCACGGTTCGCGCGCTCGTGGAGCAGGCGGTCATGACCCACCTGATCACGGCCCGGCACGCTGCGCCGCTGATGGTGCGACAGGGCGCCGGGCTGATCGTCGAGGTCTCGGACGGCCATCATGACGGCTATCGCGGCCAGCTGCTCTACGACCTGGTGAAGAACACGGTGAACCGCCTGGGCTACGCCATGGCCTGGGACCTGCACGGTACCGGCGTGACGGCGCTCACGCTGTGCCCGGGTTTCCTGCGCTCCGAGGCGGTGCTCGACCACTTCGGCGTCGCCGAGGCCAACTGGCGCGACGCCATCGCCAAGGACCCGTTCTTCGCCGAGTCGGAGTCGCCGTTCTTCGTCGGCCGGGCCGTCGCCTCGCTCGCGGCCGATCCGGCGGCGCATCGCAAGGCGGGCCAGGTGCTGTTCGCCGCCGACCTGGCCGAGGAATACGGCTTCACCGACATCGATGGCCGCATGCCGGCGTTCCATCCGATGTTCGAGCGGGTCGCCGCCAAGCTGGCGGACGGCGTTGGCGAGCTCGAGCCAAACGAGCGCTTCCTCGTGCTTGCCCGCTACATGCAGATCCACCGCGAGCCGGCTCAGGCCGGCAAGGCGCGCGCGCTGGCGGCCAAGCTCGGCTTCGCGGAACTGGGGCCAGGCCTTGGGCCCAGCCCAGCCGGCGCCGCGGTCGGATGAGCGACCTTTTCCGGCTCTCCGGCGGGGTTCGACGCGACCCCGAGGTCGACGCCTGGTTCGCCGGCGCGGTCCGGCTGGACCCCGAGATCGACGCCTGGCTCGCCGAGCCGGCCGACGCGCTGCGACGGATCGCGCGCACCTGGTTCGACCACATGCGCGGCTGCGGCGACGACGTCCGCGAGCTCGTGCACGATCGCTACCCGGTCGCCTGTGTGGGAGACGCGGCGTTCGGCTACGTCAACGCCTTCAAGGCGCATGTGAACGTCGGCTTCTTCTACGGGGCGACGCTCGACGACCCGGCGGGCCTCCTCGAAGGTGCGGGCAAGCGCATGCGCCACGCGAAGGTCCGTCTGGCTCAGCCGGTGAACGAGCCCGCACTGAGCGAACTGATAGCGACGGCGTACCGGGACATCCGGTTGCGTCTCGGATCCGAGGGAGCCTGAACCATGTACGTCGCCGGCCTGGTGATCCCTGTGCCTGAGGAACAGATGGAGGCCTATCGCAGGTGGGCCGAGAACGGCGGGAAGTTCTTCAAGGAGTATGGCTGTCTGGAGATTGTCGAGTGCTGGGAGGACTTCGTCCCCGACGGCAAACAGACCGACTTCCGCCGCGCGGTCGCGGCGAAAGAGGGCGAGAAGATCGTCTTCACCTGGCAAATCTGGCCCGACAAAGCGAGCTTCTACGCCGCCGAGGAGCGGATGCACCAGGACGGGCGCATGGATAGCGCCGGGGCGCCGCCGTTCGATGCGACGCGCCTGATCCTCGGCTGCTTCGAGCCGATCTTTTCGATGGGCCGGGCTTGATCTTTGCTAAGCTCGACGCGCTGGGCACTGACCGCGAGCGCAGGGTGGGCAGCCCAGAGTCCGCGAGCGTCGTCCGGCGCTAGCGCGACCGGTCGGGTCGACAGCGCGCAGGGGGCGAGATGGCGGTGGACTACGACGTGGTCGAGACCTCGATCGCCACGCTGGCCGCCGACATGGCCGCCGGCGAGGTGACCGCGGAGGCGCTCGTCGCCGCCTACCGCGCGCGGATCGAGCAGGTCGACTGGGCGGGGCCGACGCTGCGCAGCGTGATCTGCCTCAGCCCAACGGCGGCCGACGACGCCCGCGCCCTCGACGCCGAGCGGCGGGCCGGCCGGGTGCGCGGGCCGCTGCATGGCGTGCCGCTGCTGATCAAGGACAACATCGAGACGGACGACGGCACGGCGACCACCGCCGGCTCTCTGGCGCTGAAAGACAACGTCACTCTGCGCGACGCCCCGGTCGTCCGTAGGCTGAAGGACGCCGGCGCGGTGATCCTCGGCAAGGCCAACCTGTCGGAATGGGCCAACATCCGCTCGGCCCACTCGATCAGCGGCTGGTCGGCGATCGGCGGGCTGGTGAAGAACCCCTACGTGCTTGACCGCAGCGCGGCCGGCTCGTCATCCGGCACCGGCGCGGCCATCGCCGCCTCGCTCGCCGCGGCCGGGGTCGGCACCGAGACCGACGGTTCGGTGACCGCTCCCGCCGCATTCACCGCCCTGGTCGGGCTGAAGCCGACGGTGGGGCTGGTCTCGCGAAGCCGGGTGATCCCGATCTCCCACAGCCAGGACACGCCGGGCCCGATGGCGCGCAGCGTCGAGGACGCCGCGATCCTGCTGACCGCCATGGCGGGGTCCGACCGCGACGATCCGGCGACGGCCGACGCCGACGCCCGCCGCACCGACTACGCCGCCGCGCTGATCGGCGCGACCCTCGCCGGAAAGCGGCTGGGCGTGCTGCCGCATGCGAGCCGGCTGCTGCCGGCGGCCAAAGCGGTATTCGACGCGGCCATTGCGCGGCTGCGCGAACGGGGCGCGGAGGTTGTCGAGGTCGAGTTCGAGGCGCCGGACGACCTTGGCAAGGACGAGCTCGCGGTGCTGCTGACCGAGCTGAAGGCCGGCCTCAACGCCTATTTCGCCACCATGCCGGCGGCCGTGACGGTCCGTTCCCTGGCCGACCTCATCGCGTTCAACCGCGCCACGCCCCGCGAGATGGTCCTGTTCGGCCAGGACCGGCTGGAGACAGCCGTGGCGACGCTCGGCCTCGACGATCCGGCCTTTCTGAAGGCCAGGGCGAGCGGCTTGCGCGCCGCCGGCGCCGATGGGATCGACCGCCTGCTCGCCGCTGGCCGGCTGGACGCCCTGATTACGCCGACCGACGGACCGGCGGCGCGCATCGACATCAACGGCGACCACTTCTTGGGCGGCGGCGACAGCGGCCTGCCGGCGATCGCCGGATACCCCCACCTCACCGTGCCGATGGGCCAGGTGCAGGGGTTGCCGGTCGGGCTGTCGTTCATCGGCGCGGCATGGAGCGAGGCGGCGCTGCTGGCGCTGGGCTACGCCTTCGAGCAGGCGATGCAGGCGCGGCGCGCGCCGACCTACCTGCCCACGCTGGAAGACGGCGCGGCAGTGGTTGCGGCGTTCTCGCGCGAACCCTGAACCTAGCCCTCATCCATGAAGATCGCCTCGATCGGCTGGCCGAACAGGCGGGCGATCTTGAAGGCGAGCGGCAAGCTGGGGTCGTACTTACCGGTCTCGATGGCGTTGACGCTCTGGCGCGAGACGTCGAGCCGCTGCGCCAGGTCGGCCTGGCTCCAGTTGCGCTCGGCGCGCAGCACCTTGAGGCGGTTTTTCATTGCCGGGTGATCCGCCAGACGCCGAGGGCGACCAGGTACCCGAGCCCGATCGAGACGACGGCGAGGCCGTAGCCAAGCCGAAACGCGACGGCCAGCTCGGCCCCGAGGTGGAAGTGCACGGGGTCGAGCCAGTGCAGTCCACCGAGCAAAATGAAGACATAAATGGGCAAGGAAACAGCAAGCCCGAGGGAGCCGCCCCAGTACCAGGCGAATTTCCCAGCGGCGCGCTGGAACTCATCCAGACGACGGAACGCAAGGGTGACAAACCCCATCGCCCAGGCCATCGCCAAGGTCGCCGCGACCGTGACGACGACGATCCAGGTCGGGTCAGGGGGGCGGGGGCGATGCGGCGCCACTAGCACGGGGACGCTGACGATCACCGCAGCGCCCAACACGGCGGCGCCCATGTACACCCAACGCGCAAGCGACCGCTGGTCCGACATGTCTATTTTCCTTGTCCAAATGACAATCTAGCTTGTCAAAATTCGATCAAATGTCAAGTAACCTGGACACCTCGAACTTTCAGCGGGAGGAAGTCGTGACGGCTCCTCTCGCCGCCGCGTTTCCGCTATTCACCGGTTCAGGCGGCGGATGGAGGGCGCATGGAACTCGAGACCGACGACAAGGGCATCGTCACCTTCCTGCCGGTGATCAACTGGGCGGTGACCATCGTGCAGGACAAGACTGTGGGGCTGGCCGTCGACTATTACGCCAGCGCCGAGGACGCCGCCGCCTTGCGGCTGTCGCGCATCCAGCTCCATCTCGACCCAGCCCCGGCACAGCAGCTGGGAAGAGCGATCGAGAAACGCGGCGATACGGTGCTGGCTCAGCGCGGCTGAGGCGCTAGCTCCACGCCCGGAAATGCTTCGACAGCTTCAGGCCCTGGCGCTGGTAGTGCGAGCCGTTCTCGCCGTAGAGGCGTGAGGGGCGCTCGGTGAGCGGCTGGTAGACCAGGCGGGCGACGATCTGGCCGTCCTCCAGCAGGAACGGGGTCTCGTGGCTGCGCACCTCCAGCACGCCGCGGGCGCCGACGCTGTCGGTCTCGGCGGTCCCGAAGCCTGGGTCGAAAAAGCCGGCGTAGTGGACGCGGAACTCGCCGACGGCGGGGTCGATCGGCGTCATCTCGGCCGCCTCCAGCACCGGGATCTCGACCGCCTCCTTCGAGGCCAGGATGTAGAACTCCCCGGGATCCAGCAGCAGCTCGCCGCGGCGCGGCGCCAGCGGCTCCCAGAAATCGTGCGGGTCGTGGCCGTCCTCGCGGTCGAGATCGACCACCCCAGCATGGCGGCGGGCGCGAAAGCCGGCGATCCCGGGCGCGAGGTCGACGCTGACGCTGCGCACCGAGAGCGCCGGCGGCTCGCCGCGCTTCAGCCGCAACTGGTTGAGCCGCGTGCCGGCGCGGACCAGCACCGAGAAGGTCTGCGGCGCGATCTCGATGTAGAGCGGCCCGGCGTAGCCCTCGGCGATGTCGTCGAACGCCGGGCCGTGGTCGGTGAGGGCGCGCACGAACACGTCGACCCGGCCGGTGGAGCTCTTCGGATTGGCACGGGCGGACACGTCCGCCGGCAGCGCCAGCCGCTCGGCGATCTGGGCGATATAGACACAGCCGCGCTCCAGCACCGCGCCGGCCGTGAGGTCGAGCTCGTGCATGGCGACGTCGGCGATGCGGTCGGCCACCTTGCGGCCCAGCCCCGGCAGAAACGAGGCCCGCACCCGCCAGGCTCGCGCCCCCAGCCGCAGATCGAGGCTCGCCGGCTGCACCTGGTCGGGCAGGAACGGGACGCCGGCCGTGATCGCCCCAATGGCGACCAGCGCCTCGATCGACTGGCAGGGCAGGATGCCGGCTTTTGCGGTGTCGGACATTGGCGAAACCAATCGCGGACGGTCACGAGTCTGGCAAGGCAAGAAGGTCTAACCGCGGAGATCGCAGAGATGCGCGGAGCTACAGCGCTATGCTTTGCTCAACCCCGCGACAGCGGGAATCCTGAGTTTGGGCCTGCTGTCGCAGGGTAGAGCGTCGGACGCGCCCGCCGCTCCGCGTATCTCCGCGATCTCCGCGGTTCAATTTCTTGACCCCGGCGCCAAGCCGGGGTCTATGCGCCGCTCCGCCGAAGGAGGGCGCCATGGCCGACGATCCGAAAGATTGGGAAATCCCCACGCGCCTGGTTCGCGGCGGCGCCATGCGCTCGGCCCACGGCGAGACCGCCGAGGCGCTCTACCTGACCCAGAGCTTCATCTACGACACCGCCGAGAGCGCCGACGCGCGCTTCGCCGGCAACGACCCGGGCTTCATCTACACCCGCTACGGCAATCCGACCGTGCAGATGTTCGAGCACCGGCTGGCGCTGGTCGAGGGCGCCGAGGCCTGCCGGGCCACCGCGTCGGGCATGGCGGCGGTGCACCTGGCGCTGACCGGGCTGCTACGCGCCGGGGACCACGTGGTGGCCGGCAAGGCGCTGTTCGGCTCCTGCCGCTGGATCCTCAACAACTGGGGTCCGCGTTTCGGTGTCGAGACCACCTTCGTCGACGCCGCCGACACTTCGGCCTGGAAGGCGGCGATGCGGCCGAACACCAGGGTCGTCTTCATCGAGAGCCCGGCCAACCCGCTGCTGGAGATCACCGATATCGCCGCGGTGGCGGCGATGGCGCGCGATGTTGGGGCCAAGGTGCTGGTCGACAATGTCTTCGCCACCCCGATCTTCCAGAAGCCGCTGCTGCTGGGCGCCGACATCGTGATCTACTCGGCCACCAAGCACATCGACGGCCAGGGCCGCGTGCTGGGCGGCGCGGTGCTGGGCGAAACCAAGCTGCTGGACGAGAGCTACCGCGACTTCATCCGCCACACCGGCCCTGCCCTCTCGCCGTTCAACGCCTGGGTGCTGCTGAACGGACTGACGACGCTTGACCTGCGGGTTCGCGCCCAGAGCGCCACGGCCGCGCAGCTCGCCGACCGCATCGCCGCCCACCGCAAGGTGAAGGCGACGCGTTATCCTGGCCGCGCCGACCACCCGCAGCACGAGATCGCGCGCCGCCAACTCACCGGCGGCGGCAACGCGATGATCGGCGGCGGCAACCTCATCGCCTTCGACCTCGGGACCCAGGCCGCCGCGTTCAACTTCCTGAACTCGCTGCAGATCGTCGACATCTCCAACAACCTCGGCGACGCCCGTTCGATGGCCACCCACCCGACCACGACAACCCACCGCTCGATGACCGAGGAGCAGCGCCTGGAGATCGGCCTCACCCCCGGCTGGGTGCGGTTGAACGTGGGCCTGGAAGGCGCCGGCGATCTGGCGCGGGATATCGAACAGGCGCTGGACGGGGCGTAACGCCGTTTCGGCGGAGATTGCTCCCCTCCCCCTTGCGGGGAGGGGGACTAAGCTGCGCTATGGCCCAGGCGTCGTCGACAGACCGAGATAGCCGACCATCACCACGGCCAGGACGCCAATCGCGATCGCGATCAGGAACACCAGACCGCGGTCGATGCTGACCCGGCCGCGATCGATCTGACGGTTGACGACGTGGAAGCGCCAGGCCGCCAGCAGCGCCAGCAGGCCGCCGAACGCGATCATGCCCATGCCGATCGGACCGGAGAGGCCGGAGCCATGGATCGGATGCGGCGACAGGTTGGCGCCCAGCTCGCGCAGCCACAGCCCGAACTTCGCCACCACAAACCCCAGGCTCATGATGGCAATGCTGGTCCGCACCCAGGCCAGGAACGTCCGCTCGTTCGCCAGATGCTCGGTCGCCTTCTTGTCGTCCGGTATCTCGGCGTGCGGCATGGACTAGCTCGCGATGGCCCGGCGAGGAGGCGCCGCCGCCCTGCTTAGCGCGCTTCGCCGTGAGCGGCCTACCCCACCGCTTCGGGTCCCACCTTGTAGACCCGCGAGCAGTATTCGCAGGTGACGTGGATGGCGCCGTCGGCCTCGACCATCTCGGCGCGCTCGGCGGGGCCGAACGACTTCAGCACGGTGAGGATGCGCTCCTCGTTGCAGCGGCAGAACGCCTTCAGCGGCTGGGCGGTGAACAGCCGCACGCCTTGCTCATGGAACAGCCGATAGAGCAGCGTCTCCGGGGTCAGGCTGGGATCGACCAGCTCGTCCTCGCCGATGGTCTCGAACAGGAACTGCGCCTCGCGCCAGGCCTCGGCGGTCTCGCCGCGGGCGTCATCCTCGGCGATGTTCTGCAGCAGGACGCCGCCGGCGCGCCACTTCGACCCCGAGCCGTCGTCGAACTGGCCGACGGCCAGGCGCACCCGGGTCGGGGTCTGCTCCGACTGGGCGAAGTAGCGCTCGGCGCAGAACGCCAGGGTCTCGCCCTCGATCGGGGTGACGCCCTGGTAGCGCTCGGTGTCGGCGCCCTGATCGATGGTCATGATGAACACGCCCTGGCCGAGCAGCGTCTGGGCGCCGATGGCCTTGAACCCGCTCTCCGGCCGCAGCGCAGCCAGGCGCTCGGCGTCGTAGCGGCAATAGCCGCGCAGGGCGCCCTCGGTGTCGTAATCGGCGACGACGTAGGACACCGGTCCGTCGCCCTGGGCCTGCACGATCAGGCGGCCCTCGAACTTCAGGCTGGCGCCGACCAGCGCCGCCAGCGCGCAGGTCTCGCCGAGCAGGTTGGCGACGGGCGCCGGGTAGTCGTGGCGGGTCAGGATCTCGTCGACGGCGACGCCCATGCGGACAAGGCGCCCGCGCACGGGCTGGTTCTCGATCTGGAACGGCGCGGCCAGATCGTCGAGGGGGATGAGTCTTTGGGGCACGAGGCCGGATATGGGTTTGGCCCGCCGGATTTCCAGAACCCCCCCCAAACCCCGCTCATCCCGGCGAAAGCCGGGACCCAGGCAGGACCGAGTCCGAGGCGGCGATCCCAAGATCTGAACCACGGAAAACACGGAAAACACGGACGGGATCAAGGTTGTCTAGAGCGGTTTCCAGTCTGAGTGAATCGGCAGGGATTCCCAAATCAGCGGCAGAGTGATTCAAACTGCGGGCTGGCGAAGGAGGCCGGCATGCATGGGTCATCCTCTCTCGTCTGATCTTCGGGAACGGGCTCTTGCGGCGATAGACGCCGGGATGAGCCGGCGGGCGGCGGCGTCGCGGTTCGGGGTCAGCGCATCGAGCGTGATCCGCTGGGATCAGCGTCGCCGCCAAGAAGGGCATGCGCGGCCAAGAGCCCAGGGCGGGGACCGCAACTCGCGCCGGATCGAGGCGCATGCGTCGGCCATCCTGGAGAGGGTGCGAGATCAGCCCGACATCACGCTTGCGGAGATGCGCGCCCACCTGGCGGGGCGGGGAGTCGCCGTGGCGGTCTCGACGCTGTGGCGGTTCTTCGCCCGTCACCAGATCACGCTCAAAAAAAGACCCGGCATGCGTCCGAGCAGGATCGTCCCGACGTCCTGAGACGCCGCCAGGCCTGGTTCGAGGCCCAGCTCGACCTTGAGCCTGAGCGGCTGGTGTTCATCGACGAGACCTGGGCCTCGACCAACATGGCCCGCACCCACGGCCGCTGTCGCCGCGGCGAGCGCTTGAGGGTGAGCGTGCCGCATGGCCACTGGAAGACCACGACCTTCGTCGCCAGCCTGCGCACCAGCGGTATGATCGCCCCCTTCGTCCTCGACGGGCCGATCAACGCCGACGCCTTCGGGGTCTACGTCGAGAAGATCCTCGTCCCCGATCTGAGGCCCGGCGACATCGTCGTCATGGACAATCTCTCCAGCCACAAACGCCCGAGCATCAGGGACATGATCGAGGCCGCCGGCTGCGAGCTGCGCTTCCTGCCGCCCTACAGCCCCGACCTCAATCCGATCGAAAAGGCCTTCTCCAAGTTCAAGGCCAACCTGCGCAGAGCCGCCGAACGCACCGTACCCGCCCTCTGGGAAACCATCGGCCGCGTCATCGACCTCTTCTCCCCGGCCGAGTGCGCCAACTACTTCGCAAGCTGCGGATATGATGCAGACTGACCGGAATCCGCTCTAGTTGCGCGGTCGGCCACAGACGCTCTGTGTTTTCCGTGTTTTCCGTGGTTCCCCTTCAATCCCTTCCTGCCTGGGTTCCGGCTTTCGCCGGAATGAGCGGGTAGAATGGGAAATCAGATCGCGTCGAAGCACCAGGCGAGGATGGATTTCTGGGCGTGGATGCGGTTTTCGGCCTCATCCCAGACCACCGACGCCGGCCCGTCGATCACGGCCGCGGTCACTTCCTCGCCGCGGTGGGCGGGCAGGCAGTGCATGAAGAGGGCGCCCTTGGCCGCCAGCGTCATCAGCGGCTCGTCGACACGGTAGGGCTCGAGCGTGGCCAGGCGCTGCGCGGCGTCCTTGTCGCCCATCGACACCCAGGTGTCGGCGATCACCAGGTCGGCGCCGGCGACGGCCTCGCGCGGATCGTCGGTCACGGCGATGCGGCCCTGCTGCTCGGCCGCGCGGGCGAGGTCGACCCGGTCCGGCGCGTAGGCGGCGGGGCAGCCGACGTTGAGCTTGTAGCCGAACTTCGACGCGGCCTGGATGAAGCTGGCGCAGACGTTGTTGCCGTCGCCGATCCACGCCAGGGTGCGGCCTTCGAGCGAGCCGCGGCGCTCCTCGAAGGTCATCAGGTCGGCGAGGATCTGGCAGGGGTGGCCGGCGTCGGAGAGGCCGTTGATCACCGGCACGCTGGCCGTGTCGGCCAGCTCCTGCACGTCCTCGTGACGGTTGGCGCGGATCATAATCGCATCGACCATGCGCGAGAGCACCCGGGCGGTGTCGGCGATGGTCTCGCCGCGGCCAAGCTGCATGTCCGCGTCGGTGGAGATGATCGAGTGGCCGCCGAGCTGGCGGATCGCCGCGTCGAACGAGAACCAGGTGCGGGTGGAGTTCTTCTGGAACACCATCGCCAGCGTGCGGTCCTTGAGCGGCGCATCGGCGTCGGCGCGGCCCTTGGGCCAACCTACGCGGGCGGCCTTGCGGCGGTGCGCGTCCTTCATGATCGCACGCAGGTCGGCGGCGTCGAGGCTCCACAGGTCGATGAACGAACGCGGCGGCGTCATGGGCAGACCCCGATCGCCGGGCGAGATGCGCCGGAGGGAGCCAGTCATGCGGCCGCCGCCGTCGTCTTCGCAACCTCGCAGGCGCGTTCCAGCTTCTCCACCGCCTCGCGCGCCTCTTCGCGGGTCAGCAGCAGCGACGGCAGCAGGCGCACGCAGTTGTCGCCGCCGCCGGCGATCAGCAGCTTCTGGTCGCGGGCGAGGGCCATGAAGTCGCGGTTGCTGGTCTTGAGCTTCAGCCCGATCAGCAGGCCCTTGCCGCGGATGTCCTCGATCACCTCCGGAAAGCGGTCCTTCAGCCCCGAGAGCTGCTGGGCGAAGTAGCCGGTGATGTCGCGCACGTTGGCGAGGGTCTCAGGGCGGGTCAGCTCTTCCAGCGAGGCCAGGCCGACGGCCATGGCCAGCGGGTTGCCGCCGTAGGTCGAGCCGTGCGAGCCGACCTTCATGCCCTTGGCCGCCTCGGTGGTGGCCAGGCACGCGCCGACCGGAAAGCCGTCGCCGAGCGCCTTGGCGATGCACATGATGTCCGGCCCGGCGTCGGCCGCCCATTCGTGGGCGAACAGCTTGCCGGTGCGGCCAAGCCCGCACTGGATCTCGTCCAGGATCAGCAGCGCGCCCTTCTCGGTGCACAGCTGGCGCAGGCGGGTGAGATCGGCTTCCGGCAACGCGCGGGCGCCGCCCTCGCCTTGCACCGGCTCGATCAGCACCGCGCAGGTCTGCTCGGTGACCGCCTCTTCCAGCGCCGCCATGTCGCCGAAGGGCAGCGTGCGGTAGCCGGGCAGCGGCGGGCCGAAGCCCTCGGTGTAGCTGGGATTGCCGGCGGCGTAGATCGCCGCGTAGGTGCGGCCGTGGAACGCGCCCTCGAAGCCGATGATCTCGATCCGCTCGGGCTGGCCGTTGGCCCAGTGGTACTTGCGGGCGGTCTTCAGCGCGCACTCGATCGATTCCGCGCCGGAGTTGGTGAAGAACACCTCGTCAAGCCCGGTCGCCTCGCACAGCTTGGCGGCGAGCTTTTCCTGGCCGGGGATGCGGAAGATGTTGGATACGTGCCAAAGCTTCTCGCCCTGGTCCTTCAGCGCCTGCACCAGCTTGGGGTGGGCGTGGCCGAGGCCGGTGGTGGCGATGCCGGCCAGGCAGTCCAGGTACTCTTCGCCCTCGGCCGTATAGAGGCGCGCGCCTCGCCCGCGCTCGAACGACAGGGGCGCGCGGTTGTAGACGCCCATGATGTGATCGTTCGAAACGGTCGGCGAAGCTCCCTCGGCCATCACAGCCTCCAAAACTGAGAAATCCCCGCACGGGGTTGTACGGGGACGCTGGAAAGCGCGGCGTATGGGTCCGAAGGGGCGTCGTTGTCAATGCGGTGGGGGAGTTCCGGGGACTGGATACGCATCCCTAGAGCCAACCGCCGCACCGACGGCGGGGATGCGTATCCTGTCCCCGGAGCCCTACCCCGGCTGGAACAGCTCCACCACGTTGCCCGACGGGTCCTCGCACAGGATCTGGCGGCCGCCGGGCCCGCTGACGACCTCGTTGCGGAAGGGGACGCCGGCCGCCCGCAGCGACGCGGCCAGCGACTGCAACGCGTGGGTCTCGATGACAATCCGGCACCAGCCGCCCGGCTCGGGCTGGCGGCCGTCCGGCATCGGGCGCGAGGCGGAGGCGGCGGGCCCCGCCAGCCAGAGCGTCAGGTCGCCCAGGCGCACGATCGCCATCGCCGGCCCGTAGGCCTGCACCAGCTCGAAGCCGAGCTTGCCGACATAGAAATCCGTCGCCGCCGCGACGTCGCGCACGATGTAGCGGACCGTCGCCATCGCTACGCCGCCAGCGTCACCACCACCGGTCCGCTCCGGGTCGCGACCAGGGTGTGCTCATACTGCACGGTCGGATGCCCGCCCTCGGCGCGCAACGTCCAGCCATCGCCGGTCTCTACCGCCCAGTGCGCGCCGGTCGAGAGGAACGGCTCGATGGTGAAGACGCTGGCTTCGCCGATGCGGCGGCGATCGCCCGGCTCGTGCCAGGTGGCGATCTCGGTCGGGTCCTCATGCAGGGCCGTGCCGACGCCGTGGCTGGCGAGATTGCGCACCAAGGTATAGCGGCCGCGATCGGCAAAGGCCTGGATTGCGCGGCCGATGTCGTTGAGCGGACGGCCAGGCCTGACGGCGCGGATACCGGCCCACATGGCGCGGCGGCCATCGCGGCAGAGGGTCTGTGTGCGCGGTGCAATCGGCGGCACGGCGAAGCTGCCGACGGTATCGGCGAAAATGCCGTCGATCTCGGCCGAGACGTCGATGTTGACCAGATCGCCCGCCGCGATGCGGCGATCGCCCGGGATGCCGTGGACGATGTCCGGAAACACCGAGATGCAGGTGGCGCCGGGGAATCCGTAGGTCACCTCCGGCGCCGACCGGGCGCCTTCGCGCTCCAGCATGGCGCGCCCGAGGTTGTCGAGTTCGCCGGTCGTGATCCCCGGCTCCAGCTGCGCGGCCATCGCCTGCATCGTCCGTGCGACCAGCGCGCCGACCGTCTTCAATCGCTCGAACTGATCGTCGTTGCCGATGGTCATCGCCCGCGCCTCAGGTCTTGAGTTTGTATCCGGTGACGAACATCCGCCAGGTGATCGCCCACAGCACCACCACCAGCGCCGCCGTCAGCACGACGCCCACCATCAGCGAGCCGTCGGTGTGGCCGGTGAAGCCGTAGCGAAAGCCGGCGATCAGGTAGAAGAACGGGTTGTACTGCGAGATGGTGCGGAACGGCTCGGGCAGGCGCGACACGAGATAGAACGTGCCTGAGAGAAACGTCATCGGCATGACGATGAAGTTGGTCACCGCGGCGATGTGGTCGAACTTCTCCGACCAGATCGCCGTCATCGCGCCCAGCAGCCCCATGATCAGCGCCGCGCCGACGCTGAAATAGACGATGGCCCAGACGTGGGCGAAGCCGATTTGGGCGAAGGGGAAGATCGCCAGGGCCGCGACCGCGCCGACCAGGATCCCGCGGGTCAGCGCGCCCAGCGCAAACCCGGCCACCAGCTCGCCCGGCGACAGCGGCGGGGTGAGGAAATCGCCGATCAGCCCGTTCATCTTGGCCTGCAGCAGCGATGAGGACGAGTTGGAGAAGGCGTTGCCCAGGATCTGCATCATGATCAGGCCAGGGGCGATGAAGGCGCTGAACGGCACCCCCTCCACCGTCGGACGCGTGCCGCCGACGGCGACGACGAACACCATCATGTAGAGCAGCGCGGTGACGATCGGCGCGGCCAGGGTCTGCAGCCCGACCTTCCAGAAGCGACGCACTTCGCGGATGTAGAGGGCGCGAAGACCGTCCCAGTTCACGCCTCGATAGGCGCGCGGCTCGGGCGGCAGGACGGTGTCGACGCTGAAGGGCATATCTCGCATTGCGCCCCTCATGTGCGCTGCGACGCCGCACCACGCAAGCGGGTCAGAATCACGCATCAACATATAGTTCCTGTGGACATCTGTCCTGGCGCCTATTGTGGTTCTTCATCGTTTGTTTACGATTAGTGGTAGGTCGTCGTCGCGGGACGCGGCTGGGGCACAACATCTAGCGTGTGGTCCGTGGGGACGGGCCCGACGCTGATGCGCGGGAGATCGTCATGGGCTGGACAGACGAGAGGGTTGAGACCCTCAAGAAGCTTTGGTTGGACGGGCTCTCCGCCAGTCAGATCGCCAAACAACTGGGCGGGGTGACCCGCAACGCCGTAATCGGCAAGGTGCACCGGCTGGGGCTCTCGGGCCGCGCCGCGCCGTCGCACCCGAGCCGACCGACGTTCAAGACGCCGAGGCCGCCGCGGCCGATCTCGATGCCGGCGCCGCGGGCCCGGGCGCTCGAACCAAGGGCCCACGCGGTCCCGGCGGTCCAGCGCGCGCCGTTCGTGGAGCTGCCGGGCACGGCGACGGTGCTGACGCTCGGCGCCCACATGTGCAAGTGGCCGATCGGCGATCCGTCGAGCAACGACTTCACCTTCTGCGGCCGCAGGGCCGGCGAGGACGGGCCGTACTGCAACGACCACGCCCGGCTCGCTTATCAACCGCCGCAGGGCAAGAAGAAGTCGACCGTCGCCGAACTCACGCGGTCGCTGCGCCGCTACATCTGACCTCCCGTCAGGGCTCGGGGGCGCTTAAGTTGGCGACATGAGTGACGTCGCCGCCCCCGAGTCGGTTTCCGCCGACCCCACCTCCAACGCTCACGCGTTCAGCGTCTCCGAGCTGGCGTTCGCGCTGAAGCGGACCATCGAGGACCAGTTCGGCTTCGTGCGTCTGCGCGGCGAGCTCAGCAAGGTCACCTTCCACTCCAACGGCCACGTCTACCTCGACATCAAGGACGAGCGCGCCTCGATCTCGGGGGTGATCTGGAAGACCCAGGTGCGGACGCTGGGCGTGCGGCCGCAGACCGGCCTCGAGGTGATCGTCACCGGCAAGATCACCACCTACCCCGGTCGCTCGCAGTACCAGATCATCATCGAGACCATGGCGCCGGCCGGCGTCGGTGCGCTCCTCGCGCAGCTGGAGCGGCTTAAGGCCAAGCTCGCGGCCGAGGGCCTGTTCGAGGCCGCGCGCAAGCGGCGCCTGCCATCGATGCCGGCCGTGGTCGGGGTGATCACCAGTCCGACGGGCGCGGTGATCCGCGATATCCTGCACCGTATCCGCGAGCGCTGGCCATGTCGGGTGATCGTGTGGCCCTCGGTGATGCAGGGCGACGGCGCCGCCGCCCAGGTGGCCGCCGCGATCGCCGGCTTCAACGCGCTGCAGCCCGGCGGCCCGATCCCGCGGCCGGACGTGCTGATCGTCGCCCGCGGCGGCGGCTCGGTGGAAGACCTGTGGCCGTTCAACGACGAGGCGCTGGCCCGGGCGGCGGCGGCCAGCGCCATCCCGCTGATCTCAGCGGTCGGGCACGAGACCGACACCACCCTGATCGACTTCGTCTCCGACAGACGCGCGCCGACGCCCACTGCGGCCGCGGAGATCGCCACCCCGGTTTTCGCCGAACTGGCCGCCAGCCTCGCCGACCACGAGCGGCGGCTGATTGCTTACGGCGCGCGGGCGATCGAGCAGCGCCGCACCCGCCTCTCCGCCGCCGCGCGCGGCCTGCCGCGGCCGCAGGACCTGCTGGGCCTGGCGACCCAGCGGCTCGACATCGCCGCCGGACGGCTGGCGGCCGGACTGCAACGCAACGTCTCGGTTCACGCTCAGGCCCTCGCCGGGCCCGCCGCCGCGATGAAGCCGGGCCTGCTGCAGCGGCCGATCGCGCTGAAGCGACAGCGCCTGGCCGAGCTCAGCGCGCGCCTCGCGCCCATCGTCACGCGCCGCCTGCAGCGCGAGGGCGAGCGGCTGGCCTCGCTGGAGCGCCAGCGCGTTTCGCTCAATCCGGAGGGTCCGCTGGAGCGCGGCTACACCCTGATCCGGCGCGCGAACGGCCGGCTGGCCACCTCGGCGCGGGAGCTGGCGCCGGCCGAGGCGGTGCGGCTGCGGTTCAAGGATGGCGAGCGTAACGCCATCATTGACGGCGCGCCGGGCCGCAAGCTGTCGCGCACGGCCGGGAACTCGGACCAGGGCGATCTCTTCTAAACGCCGCCGCGGCGCGCTAGATTTAGCCGATGAACGCCCACGACAAGGATTTTGGCCGGACCAACGACCTCGCCCTCGTTCGCTATGGCGATGGCGAGATCGTCGTGCTGCGCCCTGGCCGCTACGTGCTCTGCGCCGTCACCGGCAAGAAGATCCCGCTCGAGACGCTGCGCTACTGGAACCCCAAGCTGCAGGAAGCCTACGCCAGTCCGGCCCAGGCGCTGCAGCGGTGGCGGGAGCTGAATTCGTAGATCGGTGTCGCGGCGAGAACCTCGCCTCAGTACCCCTCCTTCGCCAGGGCCTCGTACAGCGCATCGGGAAACCGGCGGTGCACCCACCAGTATTCCCAAGGCCTGGCGCGGGCGCGATCCTCGATGAAGGCGTTGATCGCTCGCAGTCCCTCCTCGACGTCCGCCGCAGAGCCGCCCTCGGCTGGCAGCTCGATCGGCTCGGCGACGAAGACGCGGAAGCGGGCGCCCTTGGTGCGCTCCACCCAGCCCGGCTGCAGGTGGGCGCCGAAGCGCATGGCGAACCGCACCGGCGCGTGCTGGGTACGCACCAGGTGGCCGAAGAACGGGATCAGCGGGCCCTCGTAGTACTTCTGGTCGGCCAGGATGCCGAGGCTGAGGCCGCCCTTCAGCGCCGCCATCGCCTCGCGCCCGCCCTCGACGCCCTTCGGCGCGAACAGGTTGACGCCATAGCGCCGCCGGCTCTCGCGCATCCGCTTGTCGATGTAGGGGTTGTTGGCGCCGCGATAGGCCAGCACGCCTTCGATCCCGGCCTTGACCTTGGTCGCGGCCATGATCTCCCAGTTGGCGAAGTGGCCGCTGACGAACACCGTCGGCCGGCCCGAGGCCTTGATCGCCTCCAGCCGTTCCATCCCGATCAGCTCGACCCGGCCCGGGTCGGCTATGATCCGGTCCATCAGAAAGAACTCGAACAGCACCCGGCCGGCGTTCTCCCACTGCCGCCTGGCCATCGCCTGTCGCTGCGCCTCGTCCCATTCGGGGAAGGCTAGGCGCAGGTTGCGCAGCGCCGTGCGGTGGGCGCTGGTCAGCGGGCCGAGCCACTGGAACAGGGCGCCGCCGAAGGCTGAGGCGCCGTCGATCGGCACGACGCGCATGATCGCGGCGACGAGGTCATACCCCACCGTCTCGAGCCGCCACTGCAGGTCCTGGAGCCGTGTCGCCATGCCGCGCGTTCCTAGGGCCTCGGGGTGTGGCTTCGCAATGGCGGCACGCCGCTTGCCGCGTTCGCGCCAGACGTGCCGAAACGGCACTTGCGTTAACCAATTCTAAGCACGGCGGGCGCGCGGCGATGAGCGACGAGATCGATTTCCACCTCGGCAAGCGGATGCGCCGGCGTCGGCGCCTGCTGGGTCTGACCCAGCAGCAGCTGGCCGAAGCGTGCGGCGTACGCTTCCAGCAGATCCAGAAGTACGAATGCGGCGCCAACCGCGTCTCGGCCGCGCGGCTGTGGCGCATCGCCATCGCGCTCGAGGTGCCGGTGAACTACTTCTTCGAGGGTCTGAGCGACCCGCCGGTCCTGGTTCCAGGCCCAACCCGGGACGAATCCGCCGACCTGGTGCGCACCTATCACTCCCTCGGCGAGCGCCCGCGCCGCCGCCTGCTCGACCTCGCCCGCACCCTGAACCGCGACACCGACGCGGCGTAACGCCGCGCTCTGCCCCCCACCAACGCCGGTCATGGCCGGGCCTTTTTCCCGGCGATCCATGCACGCGGGCCAATGGGTGGCCGCGCCGAGCGCGGCCACTGCGCCGTCGGTGGTCTTGGATAGCCGGGACGCAGCCTGCCCCGGGCGGGCCGCGCCGCGGGCGCGACCCGGGGCCCGGCTATGACCGAGAGATTGGGAAGGCGAAAGGGTTCGCCGCCCTTCCAGCAGCCTGATCCTGCAGCTATCACCCCCGGCATGCTGTCCGACGCCCTGGCCGCCGAGCTCGACGCCTTCATCCTGGAGCTGAACCGCGCCAGCGCGGCGGTGATCCTGCCGCTGTTCCGCGGCGCGCACGGGATCGAGAACAAGTCTAAGACCCGCCACTACGACCCGGTCACCCTGGCCGACAGGGGCGCGGAGGCCGAGATCCGGCGACTGATCTCGGCGCACTATCCGCAGCACGGCGTGATCGGCGAGGAGATGGGCGAGGATCGGCCGGACGCCGAGTTCGTCTGGGTGCTGGACCCGGTGGACGGCACACGCGCCTTCGTCGCCGGCCTGCCGGTCTGGACCACCCTGATCGGGCTGCGCTTCCAGGGCCGGCCGGTGGTGGGGTCGATCGGCCAGCCGTATCTCGGTGAGGTGTTCGTCGGCGGACCGGCGGGTTCGCGGCTGGTGTCGCGGGATGGCGAACGGCCGCTCAAGGTGAGGACCGGACGATCGATTGGCGAGGCCATCATCGCCACAACCGACCCCGAGGCCTGCTTCAACGGCGCCGAACTGGGCGCGTGGCGCCAACTGCGCGCCGCCGTGCGCCTGGCCCGGCTGGGCTGCGACGCCTACGCCTACGCCATGGTCGCCGCCGGGACGATGGACCTGGTGGTCGAGGCCGGGCTGAAGAGCTGGGATGTCGAGGCCGCGGTGCCGGTGATCGAGGGCGCCGGCGGCCTGGTCACCGACTGGCGCGGCGAGCCGATCGGCCGCCACGGCGGCCAGATGGCGATCGCTGGCGACCGCGCGGTGCTGGACGAGGCCCTGGTGGCGCTGCGCCGCGCGGCGAGCTGACGACGCAATCCTGCTCCCCTCCCCCTTGCGGGGAGGGGTTGGGGGTGGGGGTATCGACTGTGCCGCGGGGATTGGCGTTCTTGGGGATCGAGCGGCAAGCAGCCAGTTCGCACCCCTACCCCTGACCCCTCCCCGCAAGGGGGAGGGGAACTAAGGCGCGACGTTCGCCGCCATCGCGTCGAATTCCTTCCAGAACACCGCGCGGATCTCGTCGGTTTCCTGCAGCACCTCGTGGTAGGCGCCGGGGGCCTCGACGTAGCGGCCATGCGGGAGGCGGGCGGCGACCAGCCGGGCGCCCGCGGTATCGACGATGCGGTCGGCGCCGGCGGCGACGATCGTCACCGGGGTCTCGATCCTGGGGACGCCGGGTCCCGTCTGCAGTTCGTCGATCGCGGCGAAGGCGAAGGCGAGCCAGCCCCAGGTCGGCGGCCCGAGCGCCAGGTCGGGGCAGGCGATGGTCTGGCCGACGTTGCGGGCGTAGCGGCGCGGATCGTGGGTCAGGCGGTTGGTCTCGAACGACTCCGAGCCGCCGCCCGGCGTGCTGGCGCCGCCGCCGCCGACCAGGGTCAGCGTCCGCGCCAGCAGCCGCGCGATCGACGGCGGCACGGGCGAGGTGTGCAGCCCCAGCATCGGCGCCGAGAACACCGCGCCGGCGAACCGGCGCTCGCCCCGCGCCAGGGCCAGGGCAGTCAGGCAGCCGCCCATCGAGTGGCCGACCGCCAGCCAGGGCTTCGGCAGCCGCGTCTCGAACGCCGCCAGCAGGGCCGAGTAGTCGGCGACGAAGTCGTCGCCGCCCGCCGCGTGCCCCTTCAGCCGGTCGGGCAGCAGCCGTTGCGAGAGGCCCTGGCCGCGCCAGTCGTGCGCCAGAACGACGAAGCCGCGCGCCGTCAGCTCCTGCGCCACCTCGAAATACTTCTCGATCGGCTCGGTGCGCCCGCCGCTGAGCACCACCGAGCCGCGCGGCGGGCTGGCGCCATCAGTGGGAAACAGCGCCGCCCTCAGCTTCGCGCCGCCTGCGCCGTTGAACCATTCCGCGACCGCGCCCTGCGGGACCGGCGCCGCGTCCGTGGCGCAGAGGGGAGCGCACTCGGCCAATCGGCTAGCTGATCTTCGCGAACAGCGCCTGCATCTTGCCTTGCAGTCCCATGGCGACGCCCATGTCGGACAGGCGAAGCGCCCCGGTCATCACCGCGGTCATCGGGTCGAGCTTGCCCTGGCCCATCGCGATGAGGTCTTTGATCTTGATGGTCAAGGTGAGGTCGGCGGGCTTGTCCTCGTTGGTCACGGAGCCGCCGTCGATGTAGATGTACCCATCGCCCTTGAGGTCGAACTTCATCGTCTTGCCGAGGCCGGAATCGGTCCCGACCGCGATCCGCATGCGTTCGGTGAGGTCCTCAAGCTCCGTCATCGCCATCCTCGCGTGTCCTGGCCGCCTCGTCGTCGCGGTGCAATTATTTGGCTGGGCCCGGCGCAAATGTAAACGATGCTCAGTCCGCCCGGCCTCGACGCGCGGCGCCCGTCTGCTTACGCTCGCGCCAACCAGACCCCAAGCCTGCCCAGGAGGACGTCCATGCGCCTTGCCGCGCCCCGCATCGCCCCGCTCAAGGACGAGGAACTGACGGACGACCAGCGCGCGGCGCTGGCGCCGATGACCGCCGGCGGCCGCCCGCTGCTGAACATCTTCCGCACACTGGCCCGGGCGCCCAAGGCGCTGACACGTTTCAACGAGTGGGGCGGCTACGTGCTGTCGCGCCGCAACAGCCTGCCCACGCGGGAGCGGGAGATCGTGATCCTGCGCGTCGGGTTCCTGTGCAAGTCCGGCTACGAGTTCACCCAGCACACCCGGATCGGGCTGGCCGAAGGTCTGACCGCGGACGAGATCAGCCGCATCAAGGCGGGCGCCGATGCGGGCTGGTCGGCGGCGGACGCGGCGCTGATCCGTGCGGCGGACGACCTGGTCGGCGACCACTTCGTCAGCGATGCGACCTGGGCCCAGCTGAAGGCGCATTTCGACGAGAAGCAGTGCATGGACGTGGTGTTCACCGTCGGCCAGTACACCCAGGTCTCGATGTTCCTGAACAGCTTCGGGGTGCAGGTCGAACCGGGCCAAACCGTGGATCCCGATCTGAGGGCCTAGTCGCCGCAGGCCCTTGAACCCGCGAAACCCCCACCTACCTCATCGACCGAAGGCGCTGGATGTCCGGGCCTTTCGGGTCACGCGCGAGGCCATTCGGCTCGCGACCGATCCGTACACATCGCAACCTTGCTCCTGAAGGAGGATGCTTCATGCGTACCGTCGATTTTTCCCCCCTTTATCGTTCCGTGGTCGGCTTCGATCGCCTGGCCGACTTGCTGGATTCCGCTGCGGCGGAATCCGCCACCGGCTATCCGCCCTACAACATCGAGCGCACCGGCGATAACGAGTACCGCATCGAGATCGCGGTGGCGGGCTTCAAGCCCAGCGAGCTCGATATCCAGGTCAAGGAAAGCGTGCTGACCGTGCAGGGCCGCAAGGCGGCCAATGACGGCGAGCGCCGCTTTGTCCATCGCGGCCTGGCCGAGCGCAACTTCGACCGGCGCTTCCAGCTGGCCGAGTATGTGGTGGTGACCGAGGCGAACCTCGCCGACGGCCTGCTTTCGATCAGCCTCAAGCGCGAACTGCCCGAAGCCCTGAAGCCCCGCCGCATCGAAATCGGCGCCGGCGCCGGGACGCTGATCGAAGACCAGAAGGCCGCGTAAGGCCTGGCTGACTACCGCAAACGACGGAGGGCGGCGCTCGCAAGGCGCCGCCCTTTTCTTGCCTCCGTCTCCCCAAGAATCCTTCTCCCCTTGTGGGAGAAGGTGGCGGGCGCATGCCCGCCGAATGAGGGGTCGCACTGATGTCTGGCGATGAAACCGGCGTGTGATTGGCTGAGTTCAGCGCCACCCCTCATCCGTCGGCTTCGCCGACACCTTCTCCCGCAGGGGAGAAGGACGCTAGGAGAGCGGAACTAGGACTCCAACCCCGTCGCCGCGCCGGCGTCAGCGCCCTTGAGGCTGACGCCCTGCAGCAGCGCGCCGGTGAAATCGGCGCCGAGCAGGTCGGCGCCGTCGAGGATGGCGCCGGTGAGGTCGGCCGCCTGGGCCTGGAGGTAGCGCAGGCAGGCGCCGGCCAGGGAGACCGGGGCGAAGCGATCCGGTCCCAGCGGCAGGCCCGCCAGCAGCGCCGAGCGCAGGTCGGCCTTGGTCAGATTGGCGCCGGCAAGCCGGGCCCCGCGCAGGTCGGCGCCCTTCAGCGACACGCCGCGCAGGTCAGCGCGCTCGAGATTGGCGCCTTGCAGCTCGGCGCCGCTGAGGTCCATGCCGACCAGGCAGGCGCCGTGCAGATCGGCGGCGGTGAGCTTGGCGCGGCGCAGGCGGTCGAACAGCGGCCGCAGGTCCTGGCCGTCGAGATGGGCCGGCGCGCCTTCCTTGCCGCCGGTGCGCCGCCAGATTTCGTGGGCGTCGATCGCCGCGCGCAGCTGCGGCGCCATCGCCTTGGCCGCCTCGCTCGGCGTCCGCAGCGAGCCGGCGAACCGGGCGCCCAGGGTCTTGGCGCGGCTGACGTCGACGTCGGTCAGCACCGCGGATTCGAGGTTGGCGTTCTCGAGGTTGCAGCCGGCGACGTCGGCGCCTTCCAGCATCGCGCCGCCCAGATTGGCGTCCTTCAGGTTGGCGCCGGCGAGCTTGGCGCCGCGCAGCGAGCAGTCGGTGAAGTCGGCGGCGAAGGCCGAGGCGCCGTCGAGCTGCGAGCCGTCGAGCGTCGCGCCCTTGAGGATCGCGCTGTCGATCACGCCGGCCCGGGTCTCGTGGCGCAGCGACGCCAGGCCGGTCTTGCGGTCCGGCAGCGCCACCTGGCCTTCACGGAAGTCGGCCTTGGTCAGGTCGGCGTTGGTGAGGTTGGCGCCGCGGAGGCACGCGCCGCGCAGGTCGGCGCGCACCAGCGAAGCGCCGCGCAGGTCGGCGGTGCGCAGGTCGGAGCCGAACAGGTTGGCCCGGTCGAGCCTGGTCCCGGCCATCCGCGCGCCATCGAAGGTCGAGGCGGACAGATCGGCGTCGCTGAGATTGCGGCCGCTGAAATCGAGTCCGGAGAAGTCGACGAACCGCAGCGAGGCGCGCTTGCCGCCCGGCCTGCCGGACCCATAGCGCTCGTGGGCGTCGATCATCATGTCCAGCTCGGACTGGGTGAGCCGGCGGCGTTCCGAGGCGGGGGGCTTGGCGAGCATCGGCTAGATCGCGTCCAGACCGCGCACGCCGTCGCGGATCGCGTCGGTGACGTTGACGCCCTTGAGGATCGCGCCGGTGAAGTTGGCGCGCGACAGGTCGGCGCCGGTCAGGATCGCCTGGCGCAGATCGGCGCGGGCCAGATCGGCGTTCTTCAGCAGCGCCTTGGTCAGGTCGCAGGGCAGCGGCCGCGACGGGGCGATCAGCAGCGGACCCAACTGGGCGTCGCGCAGGTCGGAGCCGGAAAGCTTGGCGCCGATCAGGCGGGCGCCGCGCAGGTCGGCGCGGCGAAGGTTGCAGGTGCGCAGGTCGGCGCCTTCGAGGTGGGCGCCCTGCAACTGGATGCCGGACATGTCGAGGCCGTAGAACACCGCGCCCTTGGCCGAGAGCGCGGTCAGGTTGAGGCCGCGGATCGATTTCAGCGAGCGCAGGTCGGTGGCGTCGAACGTCGACGGCTTACCCGAGCGCCCGCCGCTCTCGCACCACAGGGCGTGGGCGCGCAGCATCTCGTCGACCGGGATCTCGGCGATGTCGGCGCCGGCCGGCGCATCGGTGAGCACGCCGTCCATGTTGGCGTTCTGGACGTTCCACGACCACGTCTTGGCCCCGACCAGGATGGCGTCCTGCAGGTCGGCCCCGGCAAGATCGGCGCCCGAGAGGTCGGCGCCGGAGAGATCCACGCCGGACATCTTGGCCTGCTTCAGGTTGGCCCGGACCAGCTTGCAGTCCTTCATCACCGCGTCGGTGAAGTCGGCCTTCAGGGCGATGACGCCGGACAGGCGCGAGCGCTCGAGGTTGGCGCCGGCCAGGATGGCGCCTTGGGCGTTCGCGGCCCGGTCGATCGGCTCGAGGATGCGCAGGCCGCGCTCGCGGTCGGCCGCGGCGATGGTGCCCTCGCGCAGGTCGGCCTCGAACAGATCGGCGCCGGAGAGGTCCGCGCCGCGCAGGCAGGCGCCGCGCAGGTCGGCGCGCCGCAGCGAGGCATCGCGGAAGTTGGTGTTCTGGGCGTCGGCGCCGAACAGGTTGGCGTTGTCGAGCCGCGCGCCGGAGAAGTTGCAGTCGGCGAGGATGGCGCCGGTGAAGTCGGCGTCGCACAGATTGCGGCCGGCCAGATTGAGCCCGGACAAGTCTTTCCAGGTGAAAACCGCCCGCGCGCCGCCCATGCGCGACGACCACAGCCGGTCATGCCGTACGCAGATGGCGTCGGCCTCGGCCTGCGTCAGGCGTCGATGCTGTATGACCTGGGTCGCGGGCTCGCCCATGGCCTCAAGTAAGCGCGGATTGAATCATCGCGTTAAGCATAGGCGCCGGCGCTTAACGAGGCCTTCACGCCGGGCGCGGCGCGGGGTGCTGCGACACACTCCCAACCTCGGTCATAGCCGGGCCGCGCCAGGCGCGGCCACACCACGGCCCGTGGGCTTGGATCGCCGGAACGAAGCCCGGCGATGACCGGGGTTTGGGCGGCGGTGAAAGGTCAGACCTCGCCGGCCGCGCGACGTCAGGCCGCAGCGCTCACGCCGCCGGCAGCGGCTCGGCGCGGGCCGCATCGAGGTAGCGGGCGGCGCGAGGCCGCAGCGCCGGATCGAGTTCGATCAGCAGCGGATTGCCGGTGGGGATCTCGACCCCCGGGATCGCCTGGTCGGAAACGTCGTACAGCAGCTTGACGATGGCCCGCAGCGAGTTGCCGTGCGCGGCGATCAGCAGGCGCTGGCCGGACGCCAGGGCCGGCGCGATCGCGCCGTCCCAATAGGGCTGCACCCGCTCCAGCGTCGTCTTCAGGCTCTCGGTGGCCGGCACCTCGACTCCGGCGTAGCGGCGGTCGCTGGCGAAGTCGAACGCGCCGCCCGGCGCCAGCGGCGGCGGTGGGATGTCGTAGGAGCGGCGCCAGATGTGGACCTGCTCGGCGCCGTGCTTGGCGGCGGTCTGGGTCTTGTTGAGCCCGGTGAGGCCGCCGTAGTGGCGCTCGTTCAGCCGCCAGTGCTTGTCCATCGGAATCCAGAGCTGGCCCGCGGCGGCCAGCGCCAGATCGGCGGTGCGGATGGCTCGGGTCAGCACCGAGGCGAACGTCCGGTCGAGCTCCAGGCCGGCCGCCGCGATCAGCTCACCGCCCCGCCGCGCCTCGGCCTCGCCCTGCGCCGAGAGGTCGACGTCGACCCAGCCGGTGAAGCGATCCTCGAGGTTCCATTGGCTCTGGCCGTGACGCAGGAGAACGAGGGTCGGCATGGCTTCCGTCGGTTCGTCGGTGGGGCGCCTGCTTGCACGCTGGGCGGCGACGGCGCAAGCGGCGCGCGCCCTTCCGGCGACGACGGCGGCGGGCTATAGGCCGCCGCAATGTCCGATAGCCTCGCCTTGCCCGCCATCGCCTTGACCGCCATCGGCCTGGTGGCGCTCGCGCTGGTCTGGCCGCAGGGCCAGGGCGCGCGATCGCCGGCGCCGTTCGGTCACCCGGTCGCGACCTTCCCGGCTCCGATCATTTCGGCGCTCAAACAACCGCTGTCGCTGCGCGGCCCCGTGACGCCGCCGAAACCCGCCCCGCAGCGCACCGCCGCCGCGCCGCGCTAACCCCGGTCTGGAGCCAAGCTTGCCGCTTAAACCCCGCGCCGATCTCGCGCCGATGACCGTGGCCTATGAGACCACGCCGCTGATCAAGGCGACCGGGTTTCGCGAGTACGACGCGCGCTGGCTGTTCGGACCGGACCTGAACCTGGTCGGCGTGCAGGCGCTGGGGCTCGGGCTCGGGACCTACCTCGCCGAGCTCGGCCAGCGGCGCGTGGTGGTGGGCCACGACTTCCGCAGCTATTCGCTGTCGATCAAGCAGGCGCTGATGCTGGGCCTGGTCAGCGCCGGTTGCGAGGTGCTCGACATCGGCATGGCGGTGACGCCAATGGCCTACTTCGCCCAGTTCGACCTCGAGGCGCCGTGCGTGGCCATGGTCACCGCCAGCCACAACGAGAACGGCTGGACCGGGGTGAAAATGGGCGCCGGACCGCCGCTCACCTTCGGCCCCGACGAGATCGGGCGGCTGAAAGAGATCGTGCTGGCGGGCGAGGGCCGCGCCGTCGCCGGCGGCAGCGTGAGCCAGATCGAGGGCGTCGCCGAGCGCTACATCGCCGACGCCGCCGCGCGCTGCCGGCTGAGCCGTCCGATCCTCGTGGCCTGCGCCTGCGGCAACGGCACCGCCGGCGCCTTCGCCCCCGACGCCCTGCGGCGCATGGGCGCCGAAGTGATCGCGGTGGACTGCGAGCTCGACTGGACCTTCCCCAACTATAATCCGAACCCGGAAGATCATGAGATGCTGTCGGCGATGACGCGGGCGGTGCGCGAGCACGGCGCCGACCTGGCGCTCGGGTTCGACGGCGACGGCGATCGCTGCGGCGTGGTGGACGACGAGGGCGAGGAGATCTTCGCCGACAAGATCGGCCTGATCCTAGCCCGCGACCTCGCGCCCCGGTTTCCCAACGCCCGCTTCGTGGTGGACGTGAAATCGACCGGGCTCTTCATCACCGACCCGGTGCTGAGGGCCGCGGGCGCCTCGACGATCTACTGGAAGACCGGCCACAGCTACATCAAGCGCAAGACCGCCGAGATCGGCGCGCTGGCGGGGTTCGAGAAATCCGGCCACCTGTTCTTCAATCCGCCGCTGGGGCGCGGCTACGACGATGGCCTGGTCGCCGCCGCGGCGATCCTCTCGGTGCTGGACCGGCATCCGGACCAGAAGCTCAGTGACCTGAAGAAATCGCTGCCGGTCGCCTTCACCTCGCTGACGATGTCGCCGCATTGTGCGGACGAGGTGAAGTACGACGTAGTCGCTCGAGTCGTGCAGGGCTATGAGGCGCTGGGCGCCGCCGGCGGGTCGATCCTCGGGCGCAAGATCACCGACGTGAACACCGTCAACGGCGCGCGCGTGACGCTGGAGGACGGCTCCTGGGTGTTGGTGCGCGCCTCGTCCAACAAGCCGGAGATCGTGGTGGTGGTCGAGAGCACCCGCTCCGACGACGACATGCGCGCGCTGTTCCGCGAAGAGGTGAAGCCAAGGCTGGCGAAAGAGCCGCAAGTCGGCGCCTATAACCAGGAAGTCTGAGCGGGAGCCGGCCGCATGCGCGTAGCGATGATCGGGACTGGGTACGTGGGGCTGGTGTCGGGCGCGTGCTTCGCCGACTTCGGGCACGACGTCACCTGCATCGACAAGGACGAGGCCAAGATCAAGCGCCTGCGCGCCGGCAAGATGCCGATCTACGAGCCCGGCCTGGACGTGCTGGTGGCGCGCAACGTCGAGGCCGGCCGGCTCTCGTTCGAGACCAAGGCGGCCGACGCGGTGGCCGGCGCCGATGCGGTGTTCATCGCCGTCGGCACCCCCTCGCGCCGCGGCGACGGCTACGCCGACCTGACCTATGTCTACGCCGCCGCCGAGGAAATCGCCCCGCTGCTGGACGGCTTCACCGTGGTCGTCACCAAGTCCACCGTGCCGGTGGGCACCGGCGATGAGATCGAGGCGATCCTGCGGCGGGCGCGGCCCGACGCCCAGTTCGCGGTGGTGTCGAACCCGGAGTTCCTGCGCGAAGGCGCGGCGATCGAGGATTTCAAGCGGCCGGACCGGGTGATCGTCGGCCTGGATGACGAGCGGGCGCGGCCGGTGATGGCCGAGCTCTACCGCCCGCTCAATCTCAACGAGACGCCGATGCTCTACGTCGACCGGCGCTCGTCGGAGCTGGCCAAGTATGCGTCGAACGCGTTTCTGGCGATGAAGATCACCTTCATCAACGAGATCGCCGACCTGTGCGAGGCGGTGGGCGCCGACGTGCAGCTGGTCGCGCGCGGCGTCGGGCTCGACAAGCGGATCGGCGGCAAGTTCCTGCACGCCGGCCCGGGCTACGGCGGCTCCTGCTTCCCGAAAGACACCCTGGCGCTGGTGCGCACCGCCCACGACGCCCGCGCGCCGCTGAATCTGGTGGAGACCACCGTGCGGGTGAACGAGGCGCGCAAGAAGGCGATGGCCGGCAAGGTGGCCGACGCGCTGGCCGGGGATCTGCGGGGCAAGCGGATCGGCGTGCTCGGCCTCACCTTCAAGCCCAACACCGACGACATGCGCGAGGCGCCCTCGCTGCAGATCATCCCGGCGCTGCTGGCCATGGGCGCGACGGTGCAGGCCTACGACCCGCAGGGCCACGAGGCGCGGCAGCTGCTGCGCGAGGTCGACTTCAAGAACGGGCCTTACGAGGCGCTCGAGGGCGCCGACTGCGCGGTGATCATCACCGAGTGGGACCAGTTCCGCGCGCTCGATCTCGACCGCGTGCGCGAGGTGATGAACCGTCCGCTGATCGTCGACCTGCGCAACATCTACAAACCCGAAGAGCTGCGCTCGCGCGGGTTCACCTACCTCAGCGTCGGTCGGTCCTGAGTCCCGGCGAGCCCTAGTGGCTCAGGCTGAGCCAGGACTGCGACGCCCAGAGCGCGCCGATCCAAAACGCTGCGCCCATCGCGGCCATGAAGACCATTGAGGCGACGCAAGTCGCGCCTTTGGCCCTGGCCTTGGGTGCAGCTGGACGAGCCCAGATGGGTTCGTCGGCCATGTCGCCTCCCTGCAAGGCTATGTTTTTCAAGGCTGCGTCGGTCGAGCGACGCAGCCGGACGTGAGGTTAAGGTCGGTTTAGGAATTCTGTCCAGTCCGTAATGTTCCCTGCTAAGGTTGGCGCTCTGGCGAAGGGGGAGGCGCGACATGTCGACGATGATGAGAATGACGGCAGGTCTGGCATTGGCGCTGGCGGTGGCCGCCTGTCAGAAGCCGGCCTCGAACACCGCGACGCCGCCGCCGGTGGAGACCAACGCCGCACCTGGCGCCGCTGCGCCAGCTGCGCCCACGGCGACCGCGGCAGGCAGCGACGCCGCCGACGCCAAGGCGTTCCTCGAGGGCCTCTACGCCCACTACAAGACCAGCAAGAACAGCACCTTCCAGCCGTTCGACGCCAATCAGGGCGAAGTGCTGGACGCCGACACGATCGCGCTGATGAAGGCGGACGAGAAGGCGCTGAAGGGCGAGCTGGGCGATATCGACGGCGACTGGCTGTGCGACTGCCAGGACTACGAGAGCATCACCGCCACGGTGACGGTGCAGTCGGCGACGCCGACCGACGCCAAGGCCACCGCCGACTTCCACGACACCATCGACACGAGCGAAAAGCCCAAGCACGACACCTTCGACCTGGTGAAGACGCCCGCCGGCTGGCGCATCCACGACATGGGCACCGCCGACCAGCCCAGCCTGCGCAAGGTGCTGTCCGACGAGATCGCCCGCTTGAAGGCGGGTGGGAAGCCGACCGGCGGGGGCGATTGAGGCGTAGTTTCGGGGACAGGATACTTATCCCCAAGGCGGACGGTCGATCGCAGGCAGGGACGAGGGGATAAGTATCCTGTCCCCGAAACCACTGACAATCGTCGGTTAGGCGCGAGATAGTGTGACGGCTCAACCCGAGGCGCCATGCCCAAGTCCGATCCTGCCCTCCCCGAGACCGCCAAGCGCGACCGGGTCACCGCCGCGGGCGCCTGCGTCTGCGGGGCGGTGCAGGTTGAGATCGCGGTTCCGGCGGTGTGGGCCTGGCACGACCACTCGGCCGCCAGCCGCCACGCCCAGGGCTGCGCCTACGCCACCTATGTGGGCAGCTGGACGAGCCGGTTCGAGATCACCGCCGGCGCCGAGCACCTGACGCGCTACGAGGACGAGGCGACCGGCACGGCGCGCAGCTTTTGCGCCCGCTGCGGCACGCCGGTGCTGTACGAGCGGCCGCGTTCGCCGAAGATGGTCAACATCCCGCGCTCGCTGTTCAGCCAGCGCACCGGCCGCGAGCCGCGCTACCACATGTTTCTCGCCGAAGCCGCCGACTGGACCTACCTCGGCGAGCCGCTCGCGCCGCTGATGGGCTATCCCGGCGTGATGTGGGAGCGGCCCAAGCGGAGGAAGAAGCGGCCGGAGGGCATGTTCTGATCCCTTCCGCTCTTCCCCGCGAATGCGGGGACCCAGGCTTTTTCTGGCGCGCTGGGGCTGCGGAGGGATTTCAAGAGGAGTCCACGAACAACACAAACAACACGAACAGGAAGAGGCGCTGGCGCTCAGTCCATCGTTCGTGTTGTTCGTGGACAATACTTTTTCCCCGCTTCGCGGGTATTGATCAGTCCCGCGCCGGCTTGATTACGATCACCCTGGCCCCGCCGCCGGCGAAGAGGGCGCCGAGGATCAGGCCGGCGATCGCCGCCAGCATCACCGCGATGTAGGGCTGCTCCTTGACGAACGGATCGACCGTCGTCGCCACGCTCTCAGCGTGCTTGCGCAGGGTCTGGTAGGTCTCCGCGGCCTGATCGGTCGCGTCGGTGACAGCCTCGCGGGCCTTCTGCACGGTCTTGCCGATCGCTTCCTTGGCCTTGCCGATGGCGTCCTCGGCCGAGCCTTCGAACTGCCGCGCCTCGCCGCGCAGCTCCATGCCCGGATCGCCCAGCACCTCGCCGGCGGCCTCCTCGACCTTGCCGAGCCCGTTGTTGACCTTGCCTTCGATGCTCTCGGGATTCATGGCGCCGCTCCGTTTCCGCTGGCGATGAAACGGCTGCGCTGAGGTGTTCGTTCCGCGGATTTCCCCCAAGCCGGTCATGGCGCGGCGAAAGTCCCGGCCATCCAAGCGCAGAGATCGCTAAACCGCCGCTTCCCTGACTGCCCCGGCGATTTCCCGCACCAGTTGGCCGACCAGTTTCTCGTCGTCGCCCTCGGCCATGATGCGGATCAGGGGTTCGGTGCCGGAGGCGCGGACCAGGACCCGGCCGCAACCGTTGAGGCGCAGCTCGGCCTGGGCGATGGCGTCCTTGACGTGGGCGTTCTCCAGCGGCTTGCCGCCGGTGAAGCGCACGTTCTCCAGCTTCTGCGGCACCGGCTCGAACTGGCGGGCCAGCGCGCTCATCGGCTTGCCGGAACGCACCATCTCGGCCAGCACCTGCAGCGCGGCGATCAGGCCATCGCCGGTGGTGGAGAAGTCGGACAGGATGATGTGGCCCGACTGCTCGCCGCCGAGGTTGAACTTGCCCTCGCGCATCCTGGCGCTGACGTAGCGGTCGCCGACCTGGGTGCGGTGCAAGGCGAGCTCACGCTCGGCCAGGAACCGCTCGAGGCCAAGGTTGGACATCACCGTCGCGACCACGCCGTCGCCCGTCAGCGCCCCCTTGGCGGCCCAGGACGCGGCGATCAGCGCCATGATCTGG
Organism: Caulobacteraceae bacterium; assembly: GCA_035604515.1. Taxonomy (GTDB): domain Bacteria; phylum Pseudomonadota; class Alphaproteobacteria; order Caulobacterales; family Caulobacteraceae; genus Acaudatibacter. The sequence continues at coordinate 60,707 of DATNIH010000049.1, forward strand.
TCGCCATCGACGACCTGGCCCTTCTCGTCGCAAATCACCAGGCGGTCGGCGTCGCCGTCGAGCGAGATGCCGATGTCGGCGCGGTACTGGCGCACCGCCGCGGTGATCGACGCGGGATGGGTCGAGCCGCATTCCTCGTTGATGTTCATGCCGTCGGGCGAGACGCCGACGCTGATCACCTCGGCGCCCAGTTCGTAAAGCGCGGTGGGCGCGACCTTGTAGGCGGCGCCGTTGGCGCAATCGACCGCGACGCGCAGGCCGCTCAGCGAAAGCGTCTTCGGGAAGGTCGCCTTGGCGATCTCGACATAGCGCGCCGGCGCCTCGTCGATGCGCACCACGCGGCCCAGCGTCTTGGGGCTGGCGAGGCCATGCTGCAGGCCCTCGTCCATCAGCGCCTCGATCTCGGCCTCGCGGGCGTCGGAGAGCTTGTAGCCGTCGGGGCCGAACAGCTTGATGCCGTTGTCGGCGAAGTTGTTGTGCGAGGCGCTGATCATCACGCCGAGATCGGCGCGCATCGAGCGGGTCATCATCGCCACGCCGGGCGTCGGCAGCGGGCCGAAGGTGCGCACATCCATGCCGACGCTGGTGAAACCGGCGACCAAGGCGGGCTCGATCATGTAGCCGGATAGGCGCGTATCCTTGCCGATCACCACCAGATGGCGGCGGTCGGAGGCGCTGGTGAACAGCTTGCCGGCGGCGAGCCCGACCCGCAGCGCGACCTCGGCCGTCATCGGATGGACGTTGGCCTGGCCGCGGATGCCGTCAGTGCCGAAATAACCACGCGATTTCATGGGCGATCCCAGAAACGTAAGGAAACCAAGCTTTAGGTGACCCCCGGTTTGCGAATGCTAAAGCCGCTCGCCGGACATACCGGGAAATCAGTGTAGTCCTGCGACCCGCTAACCACAAAGGACCGATCCGGCATGTGCGGCATCATCGGCATCGTCGGCGACAAGCCCGTGAGCGGACGGTTGATCGAGAGCCTGCGCCGCCTCGAGTACCGCGGCTATGACTCGGCCGGGGTCGCCGCCGTCGTTGACGGCCATATCGAGCGCCGGCGCGCCGAGGGCAAGCTCGGCAACCTGGACGCCGTGCTGGCGGCCGAGCCGCTGACGGGCGCGGTCGGCATCGGCCACACCCGTTGGGCGACCCACGGCGCGCCGGTGCTCCGCAACGCCCACCCGCACACCGCCGGCCGGGTCACGCTGGTGCACAACGGCATCATCGAGAACTTCGCCGAGCTGAAGGCCGAGCTGGAGGCCAAGGGCCGGGTGTTCGAGAGCCAGACCGACACCGAGGTGGTCGCCCACCTGATCGACGAGCAGCTCGAAGCCGGCAAGGCGCCGCTGGAGGCGCTGAAGGCGACGCTCGACCGGCTGCGCGGCGCCTACGCCCTGGTGCTGATGATCGACGGCGAGGACGCGCTGATCCTGGGCGCCCGCCACGGCCCCGCGCTGGTGGTCGGCTACGGCAAGGACGAGATGTTCCTCGGCTCGGACGCACTGGCGGTCGGCCCCTTCACCAACCGCATCAGCCACCTGGAGGACGGCGACTACGTCGCCATCGACCACAAGGGCGCGCGCATCTTCGATGCCTCCGGCGCGCCGGTGAAGCGGGCGATCCGCACCGTGCCGACCGCCGCGGCCCTGGTCGAGAAGGGCAACTACCGGCACTTCATGGAGAAGGAGATCTACGACCAGCCCGACGCGTGCCAGCACACGCTGTCGGCCTACGTCGACCCGGTGGCGAACCGGGTGAAGGCGCCCGGGCTCGACTTCGCCAAGTTCGACCGGCTGCAGATCATCGCCTGCGGCACCGCCTCCTACGCCGGGATGATCGCGCGCTACCTGTTCGAGCGCATGGCCGGGCTGACGACCGACGTCGAGATCGCTTCCGAGTTCCGCTATCGCGAGCCGGCGCTAGGGCCGGGCGCGCTGGCGTTGGCGGTCTCGCAGTCGGGCGAAACCGCCGACACCCTGGCGGCGCTGCGCTGGTGCAAGGCGCGCGGCCTGACCACCGCGGCGCTGGTCAACGTCCACGAGTCGACCATGGCCCGGGAAGCCGCCGTCATGCTGCCGACCAACGCCGGGCCAGAGATCGGCGTCGCCTCGACCAAGGCGTTCACCTCGCAGGTCGCGGCGCTCACCGCGCTCGCCATCGCCGCCGCCCGCCAGCGCGGCCGCATCGGCGAGGCCGAGGAGGCGCGGCTGGCCGCGCTGCTGCTGGAGACGCCGCGGCTGATCGCCGAATCGCTGGTGGTCGAGGACCAGGTGCGCGCGATCGCCCTGGACATCGCCAAGGCCCGCGACGTGCTCTACCTCGGGCGCGGCGCGATGTACCCGCTGGCCCTGGAAGGTGCGCTGAAGCTGAAGGAAATCAGCTACATCCACGCCGAGGGCTACGCCGCGGGCGAGCTGAAGCACGGCCCGATCGCGCTGGTCGACGAGGCGACGCCGATCATCGTCATCGCCCCCACCGACGAGCTGTTCGAGAAAACCATGTCCAACATGAGCGAGGTCGTCGCCCGCGGTGGGCGCATCGTGCTGATCACCGACCGGACGGGCGCCAAGCATGCGCCGGCGGGCGCCCAGGTGATCGTCGCCCCGCAGTGCGACCCGATGATCGCCCCGCTGGTGTTCGCCGCCCCGATCCAGCTGCTGGCCTACCATGTCGCGGTCCAGAAGGGGGCCGACGTCGACCAGCCCCGCAACCTGGCGAAATCGGTGACCGTGGAATAGCCGCTGCTGACACAACGCTGTCGGCCGGGCGGGCGAGAAGGCGCGCCCATCGATGCGAGGCCCCCATGTCAGCCCTTCCCGAATCCACCGACAACCAGCGTGGCTTCGACTTCGAGGTCGGCTCGTGGACCGTGCGTCATCGCACCAAACGGCCGACCGGGGAGTGGGTCGAGTTCGACGGGACCTGCATCAACCGCCCCTTGATCGGCGGCCAGGCCAACGTCGAGGAGCACACTTTCCAGCGTCCGATCGGCGTCGGCCACGGCATCGCCCTGCGCGCCTACGACCCGACCACCGAGCTTTGGGCGATCTGGTGGGTCGACAGCCGCCTGCCCCACCTGCCGCTCGATCCCCCGGTCGTTGGCCGCTTCGAGGGCGGCGTCGGGACGTTTTGCGCCGACAGCCTGCTGGACGGGGTGATGACCCGCACCCGGTTCATCTGGTCCCACATCACCGCAACGTCGGCGCGGTGGGAGCAGGCGTTCTCCACCGACAGCGGCGCCTCGTGGGACGTCAACTGGGTGATGCAGTTCCAGCGGGCCGCATGAGCTGCGCCGCCGCGCTGGATTTGCCGAGCCGGCTCGGCTAGCAGGCGCGCATGAAAACCGTGCGCAAGGCCGTCCTGCCTGTTGCGGGGCTCGGCACCCGGGTGCTGCCCGGGGCCAAGACGACGCCGAAGGAGATGCTGAACGTCTTCGACCGGCCGATCCTGTCCTATGTCGTCGCCGAAGCGCGCGCCGCCGGGATCGAGCACTTCGTGTTCGTCACAGGCCGCGGCAAGGATGCGATCGAGGACTACTTCGACCATCAGTTCGAGCTCGAGGCGCAGCTGGAGGCCAAGGGCAAGACCGAGCTGCTGGCCGAGATTCACGCCGAGCTGGGCAAGCCCGGCGAGATGAGCTTCGTGCGCCAGATGGCGCCGCTGGGCCTGGGCCACGCGGTCTGGTGCGCAAGGGACATCATCGGCGACGAGCCCTTCGCGGTGATCCTGCCCGACATGCTGATGCGGGCCAACCCGCCGGCGCTGGCCCAGGCCATCGCCGCGTACGAAGCGGTCGGCGGCAATATCATCGTGGTCGAACCGGCCCCGCCCGGCGAGGCGCACAAGTACGGCATTGTCGCGTTGGCGCAGACCGCGGCCGGGTTCGATGGCCGCCTGGCGCCGATGACCGGCATGGTCGAGAAGCCACCGCCCGGGACCGAGCCCTCCAACCTGTTCATCTCCGGCCGCTACATCCTCCAGCCCGACATTTTCGCGCTGCTCGCCGACCAGCAGGCCGGCGCCGGCGGCGAGATCCAGCTCACCGACGCTATGGTGCGGCTGATGCAGGATCAGGATTTCCACGCCCTGACCTACGATGGGACCACCTATGACTGCGGCGACAAGATCGGCCTGCTGCGCGCCAACGTCGTCTTCGCGCTCGCCCACCCCGAGCTGGGCGCCGAGGCGCGGGCGGCGGTGGAAGGGGCGCTGAAGAACGCACACCCCTGAGCGTTGCTTTCCCCTTGGGGGGAAGGGATTTGCTCGCTAGTTACTCAGGCTGCACGCAACAGTGATTTCCACTCGCGTTCGGAGGGACGGCGACCCTGTCTCGACGCCAGCCTGGCCCCATCGAGCCGCCCGTCGGCGAAGGCGCAACCGCATGGCGGTGAAGCCGGTCCAGCGCGTGCTGGTGATCAAGCTCGGCGGCGTCGGCGAGATGGTGCTGGCCTTCCCGGCGTTCGAGCGCATCCGCCAGGCGCATCCGAAAGCCAAGATCACCCTCCTGACCACCCAGCCGTTCGAGGCGCTGGCCAAGTCGAGCCCGTTCTTCAACACCGTCGACGCCGACGGCGGGGCCAAGGACCCGGCCTCGTGGGGCGCGCTGATCCTGCGCATCCGCCGCGGCCATTTCGACCGGGTCTACGACCTGCAGAACGACGCCTCGACCAACCTGATCTTCCAGGCGTTGCGGCCGCTGGGGCCAGCCTGGTCCGGCACGGCGCTGGGCGCCTCGCTGCCGCATCGCAACCGCAGCCGCGGGCGAATGCACCAGCTGGAGCGCCAGGCCGAGCAGCTGCAGGACGCCGGCATCTGGCCTGACGCGCCGACCAAGCCGCTGTCGGCCTCGCCGCCGGATATCTCCTGGATCCTGGCCCGCAGCGCCCAGCCGCGCTCGATGACCGTCGCTGGCGGGCACCGCCCCTTGGTGCTGCTGGCCCCAGGCGGCGATGGCAACCACCCGCAGCTGCGCTGGCCGATCGAGCTCTACGGCCAGTTCGCCAAGCGCATGCAGGATGACGGCTTCGACATCGTGATCATCGGCTCGCTGCACCAGGCGAGCCTCGCCCACTCGATCCAGCGCCAGGCGGCGCGGGCGCGCGACCTGACCGGGCGCACCGATCTGGTGCAGATCGCTTCGCTCGGCGCGCGTGCGGCGCTGGCGGTCGGCAACGATCTTGGACCCCTGCACCTGATCGCCGCGGCCGGGGCGCCGACCATCGCGCTGTTCCCCAGCGAGCCCGATCCGTTCGTGATCGCGCCGCGCGGACATGTGACCGTTCTGCATGCCCCGGAGCTGAAAGCGCTGTCTGTCGACAGCGTAGTGAGCGCTGCGCGACTTCTGGCGCAGGCCCCCGCTTGATTGGGCGGGGGGCGTTGGTCATATTTCAATCTGGTTGTGGCCCTTTACTTGGCGCAACCGCCACTGAAACGGCTCAAGGAGCATAGCCCATCCGTCGTCCCATGCAGGCGCCCCCGACCAAAGACGGTCAGCGCATCAACGAAGATATCCGCGTCCCGCGCGTTCTCCTGATCGACCAACATGGAGAGAAGCAGGGAATCATGCCCACGTCCGCGGCCATCGAAGCGGCCGAGGAAGTGGGACTCGACCTTGTCGAGATTTCCCCGAATTCGGACCCGCCGGTCTGCAAGATCCTCGACTACGGCAAGTACCGATTCCAGGAACAAAAGAAAAAGAACGAAGCGCGCAAGCGCCAGAAGCTGGTCGAAATCAAAGAGATCAAGCTTCGTCCGAACATCGACCACCACGATTACGAGGTGAAGGCCAAGGCCATGCACCGCTTCTTCGAGGAAGGCGACAAGGTGAAGGTCACCTTGCGTTTCCGCGGCGGTGAGATGCGGCACCCGGAGCTGGGGATGAAGCTGCTGGACCAGGTCAAGGTCGACTTCGACCCCGTGGCCAAGGTCGAGCACGAGCCGAAGATGGAAGGCCGCCAGATGGTGATGATCCTGGCGCCGCGGTAAGGCGCCAGCGGCTCACCTGCGCCTGCCCCATTTCCCCCGATCTCGGCCAAAGCCGGGCGTGGGTCCTGCCTAACCGAAATTCTCACTTAATTCGGTCATAGCCGGGCGGAAGTCCTGGCTATCCAAGAACGTTGACCGTGCCTGGCCGCGCCAAGCGCGGCCACTCACCGTTCTGCGTGCATGGATCGCCGGGACTTCCGCCCGGCTATGACCGTTGTTGTGGGGGCGCGATCGATGGCGCGGGCGCCACTTGGTCACATGCGAATGAGTTGCAGAAGCATGCGCATGTGCTACATATGGCTTCGCATCAGGAGCTGGACTGGCGTGTACGTCTGTAACTGCAACGGCATTCGCGAACGCGAGGCGCGGGCGGCCATCGAGGCCGGCGCGGCCAGGCCGGCCGATATCTTCCGGCATTGCCAAAGCACGGCCCGCTGCGCCAAATGCGTCTGCGACATGCGGCGGATGATCGGGGAAGCCAGGGCAGCCCTCCGCTACGCCGCCGAGTAGGAGGCCGGCGATGCAGGGCGACCGCGCCATCATTTCGCGTCTGAACCAGGTGCTCACCAACGAGCTGACCTCGGTCAACCAGTATTTCCTGCACGCGCGCATGCTGGACAACTGGGGTTTCCGGCGGCTCGGCAAGATCGTCTACGACGAGTCCGTCGGCGAGATGAAACACGCCGACAAGCTGATCAAACGCATCCTGTTCCTCGAGGGCCTGCCCAACCTGCAGGACCTGCACAAGCTGGCGGTGGGCGAGACGGTGCTGGAGGCGCTGAACGCCGACCTCGCCCTCGAAACCACCGGCCGCGCCGCGCTGGTGGAAGGCGTCGCTCAGTGCGAGACGGCCGCCGACTTCGTCAGCCGCGAGGTGCTGGTGGATATCCTCACCGACACCGAGGAACACATCGATTTCCTCGAGACCCAGCTGGCGCTGGCCAAATCGCTTGGCGAGGCCAACTATCTGCAAAGCGCCGCCGGCGAGCTGGAAGACTGAGCTTGCGTTCCTGGTTCGCCGCGGCGCTGGCCGCCTGTCTCCTGGCGCTTGCGCTCGCCTCCCCGGCCCTGGCCGACGATCCGGACGCGCTCTGGACTATTGTCGGCGGCCAGTGCGTGCCGAACCAGCAGGCCAAGCACGATCCCAGCCCCTGCCTGACGGTCGACCTCGCCGGCGGCTATGCGGTGCTGAAGGACCAGAGCGGCGCGACACAGGTGCTCGTGATCCCCACCACCCGCGTCACCGGCATCGAGAGCCCGCTGCTGCTGGGCGACGCCACGCCCAACTACTGGGCGGCCGCGTGGGCGGCGCGGCACGACGTCGAGCAGTTCGCCCACCGCGAGATCCCCCGCGAGGACCTGGCGCTGGCGGTGAACTCCGTCTACGGGCGCAGCCAGGACCAGCTGCACATCCACGTCGACTGCATCCGCCCCGACGTCCGCGACGCGCTGAACACCGTGGTGGAGCGGATCGGGCCGAAATGGGCGCCGCTCGACGTCTCGCTCGCCGGCCACCGCTACCGGGCGATGCGCATCGCCGGCGAGGACCTCGGCGACCACGATCCGTTCAAGCTGCTCGCCGCGGGCGATGCGATGGCGGCGGCTGACATGGGGGTCGAGACCCTGGTGGTGGCCGGCGCGGTGTTCGAGGACGGCTCGAGCGGCTTCGTCCTGCTCAGCGACCGCGCCGACCCCTCCACCCACGACTCAGCCGCCGGCGAGAGCCTGATGGACCACAGCTGCCAGGTGCTGCGGCCGGCCGGCTAGCCGCCGAGCCGGCGACAGCCCGGGGTCTTGATCGTGGCGCAACCTTAGATCACGCTGCGATCAAAATCAGGGAGGGGCCCGATGTTGAAAGCATGGGCTGGTGTGGCGGCTGGGGTGGCCGTCGCCGCTTTCGCCACCCACCTCGCGGCCGCGCCGCTGGCCGCCTACGGCGCGCTGCCAACCATCGAGCAGATCGCCATCTCACCGGACGGCAAGCTGCTGGCGATCGACTTCGTCAAGGGCGAGGACCGGACGATCGTCGTGCAGGACCTCGTCGCCAAGAAGATCGTCACCGGACTGAAGGTCAGCCAGGTCAAGGTGCGCAGCCTGGAGTGGGCCGGCGACGACCACCTGCTCATCACCTCCTCGTCCTACGTCAAAGGACTGGCGGGCGTGTTGATGGACAGCAGCGAGTGGGCGATCGCGGCGGATTTCAACCTCGCCACCCACAAGGTCACCACCTTGCTGAATGACGTCGACATGGCCGGCAACAAGGTTGCTGGCGCGCCGGTTGTGCGCATGATCGGCGGCAAGCCGGTCGCCTTCGCCACCGGCTTCTACATGGCCCGGCAGCCGGACGCCGGCAGCGGCAATGTCTCGGTCCGCGTCAGTCAGCTGGCGCTGTTCAGGGTCGACCTCGACACCGATCGATCGACCATGATCACCTCGGACCAGGCGGACGTCACCGGCTATGTCGTGGGCGACGACGGCCGTCCGTTGGCGGAGGAAACCTACGACGCCGTGTCGAAACAGTGGGCGTTGAGGGTGTTCCGCGACGGCCTCTGGCGCGACGCGCAGACGGGCGCGGCGGCGCTCGAGCGGCCGTCCATGAACGGCCTTGGCCGCGATTCCCGATCGGTGCTGATCGACGATGAAGAGAACGGTCGCCACGTCCTGCGCGAGCTGACGCCGTCCGGGACGCTCAGCGACCCCCTCCCCGGCCCGGCCGAGGGCGCGCCGATCCGAGATCCGGCGAGCCACGAAGTGATCGGGCTGGTGACGCTGGAGGGCGATGCCTGGCGCTACCATTTCTACGATCCCTCGGATCAGGCGCAGTGGGACGCCGTGGCCAAGGCCTTCCCCGGCGCCACCGTGCTGCTCGCGTCGGCGACGGACGATCGCCGCCAGATCGTGTTGCGCGTCGACTCGCCGACCGACGGTCCCGGCTACGCCCTGGTCGATCTGACCGGCGGAACCACGACCTGGCTCGGCTCGGAATTCGCCAACCTGACCAGCGCCGACATCTCGCCGGTGCAGCCGATCGCCTTCAAGGCCGCCGACGGCCTTGATCTGACTGGCTATCTCACCGTGCCGAAGGGGCGTGACCCGAAGAACCTGTCGTTGGTGGTGTTTCCCCACGGCGGCCCGGCGGTGCGCGACCAGCCTGGCTTCGACTGGTGGGCCCAGGCGATGGCCTCGCGCGGCTACGCGGTGCTGCAGGTCAACTACCGGGGCTCGGACGGCTTCGGCTGGAAGTTCATGTCGGCCGGCTTCGGCGAGTGGGGCCGCAAGATGCAGACCGACTTGTCCGACGGCGTCCGCTATCTGGCGGCGCGGGGGATCATCGATCCGGCCAGGGTCTGCATCGTCGGCGCCAGCTACGGCGGCTATGCGGCGCTGGCGGGGGCGACGCTGGACGCCGGGGTCTATCGCTGCGCGGTCGACGTGTCAGGCCCGGCCGAGCTCGGCAAGTTCGTCGCCTGGGGCGCATCGCGCGGCGGCTTCCAGGGCGTCGCCACCGAGCGCTACTGGGACCGCTTCATGGGCGCGCAGGGCGTGTCCGACCCGCACCTGGCGGCGATCTCGCCGGCGGATCAGGCGGCCAAGGTCACGATCCCGATCCTGATCATCCACGGCAAGGACGACAGCGTGGTGCCGTTCGAACAGAGCCAGATCATGGCCGACGCGCTCAGGAAGGCCGGCAAGCCCTACGACCTCGTGGTGCTGAACCACGAGGACCACTGGCTCTCCAGCAGCGACACCCGCCTGCAGATGCTGCAAGCTACGATGGACTTCCTGGCCAAGAACAATCCGGCGGAGTGAGCCGCCGGCTGGTTTCAGGCGTCCTGGGCGTCCGGCCGTTCGGCGGGCTCAGAGAGGCGAGTCGGCCACAGTAGCGCTGACTCGCCGTCCCCGAGGCTGGCCGCGCCTTGCCCCGCCCGGCGACCCAGCTTATCAGCGCTCACATGACCGCCGAGCCGGATCTTTCGACGGGCGGGCGGTCGTCGGCCGCCGCGCTCTACACCCTGCTGTCGGTGATGTTCATCAACATGCTCGGGTTCGGCGTGATCGTGCCGTTCCTGCCGTTCTACGCCGCCTCGTTCCACGCGGCGCCGTGGCAGATCGGCCTGGTGTTCTCGGCCTACTCGATCGGCTCGTTCGTGGGCGAGCCGTTCTGGGGCCGCCTGTCCGACCGCATCGGGCGCAAGCCGCTGCTGGTCTCGACCGTCGCCGCCAACTGCCTCTGCTACGGCGCGCTGGCGTTCGCCCCCAACATCTGGGCCGCGGTGGCGATCCGGGTGGTGGGCGGCATGTGCGCGGGCAACGGCTCGGTGGTGCAGGGCTACATCGCCGACGTGACGCCGGTGGAGCTGCGCGCGGGCCGGATGGCGCGGCTGGGCGCGGCCTATAA
>DATNIH010000050.1:0-18820 GCA_035604515.1 Caulobacteraceae bacterium
GACGCGCCACTTTTGTGCGAGGTCCACCCGCTCGATGTAGTCGACCATTGGGTCGACTACGGATGTGTCGGTCATTTGCCGCTCCTAAATAGAAACGGCGAGACAATTACGCCCGTCCGCGCGACGGACCGCTATCGGCGATTTCGCCGATTGGTCGGAGTCGGCTTGGGAAAGTCGTTCGCCTTGAAGACGAGCGGCTGCCGCCTGATCAACGCCCAGATGGTCGACGCCGTGGGAAATCCTGGCTCGGCCTCAGCGTCGTCAACCGCCTGCTTTATGGTCCGTCCGTCCCACCTGCGGTTTATGACGAAGTTGAGTACGTCGGCCTCGAGGTCCAGCTGCTTACGCTTCGGAACGCGGCGCTTGTCGACCTTCACCTTGGTCGCGACGAGCTTTCCGTCGAATAGGTCGACGAGCACGGCGCGTTCAGCTTCGCCCAGCGTCGCCCGCTCGCGCCTGCGCTCCAGGAACCGGCCCCAGTCGCCTAAACGCGCCTCGTGGGCCGCGCGCTCGCCTTGGATGCGCTCCCATGCGTTTCGGACGTCGTCGGCGTCGTGCAGGACGACCGTTTGCTTCACGCCCGACCCTCCCCGATGTCATGCACGTCAGCGGAATCTTTGCCGGCGATGAACGCCGCGGCGCGCTCGGTCGCTTGCTTAAGCGGGTCATCGAGCAGGTGTGCATACCTCGCGGTTGTCGCCGGCTGGGTGTGGCCGAGCAGCGCGCCGATCACCGGCAGGGAGATGCCGCTAGAGGCGAGGTAACTCGCGAAGGAGTGGCGCAGGTCATGGATCCTCGCCGAAGGCGTTACGATCACGACGTCGCGGCCCTTGGCGTCCTTCGCTGGCGTCCGAGTGACGATATCAGCCGCGACGCAAAGCTCGGCCCAAGCCCGCTTGATCTCAATGCGGCAGCCGCCGAGGCGTCCAGGGAAGACGTACTCGGCGTCAGGCTTAGCCGACGCTTCCAGGTCGACCAGGAGCTGACGCGCCGGCGCGGACAACGGGACGCGGTGCAGCGTTTTTTGCTTTGTCGTTGCGCCCGGCTTCGTCCAGACGCCACCGGTCAAGTCCAGGTCCGCCCATCGGGCGCTCAGGACCTCGGCCTTCCGCGCGCCTGTCAGCAGCAGCAGCCGAACGATATCGGCGGCCTGCTTGTCCTTGTGGACGGCCAGGGCCTTGATCAGCCCGTCGAGCTCGTCTCGGCCTAGGTACCGGTGGCGCTTCTCTTCCTGGTTGCGGGCCAGCCCCCTGGTCGGATTGTCGGCGCGCCAGCCCCAGCGGATCGCCAAGCTGAACATCTTTGACAGTACGGCGACGGTGCGATTTGCCCGGAAAGGCGTCGGCTTGCCGTGCGCGCCCTCGCGGCTGATTTTCCGGTGAAGGGCGTCGACGTCGCTGTGGCTGATCTCCGCCACCTTCTTGTGCTTCATCGTTGGCAAGATCAGGTCGTCGATGATCGCCTCGTAATCCCGTTGGGTGCTGGGCCGCTTCGACGGCAGGTGTTCTTCCTTGAAGCGCTCACAGAGCCGCCCGATCGTCGGCGCCTCGCGCTCGGCGGTCAGGTCAGCGAGCGGGTCAAAGCCTTCGTAGCGGACGCGCCGCCTGATCTCCGCGGCTTCCTTCCGCGCCGCGCCGATCTTCCACGCGGGATAGCTGCCGATCGTGTAGCGACGCTCCAAGCCGCTTCGCGTCCGATAGTTGACGATGAAGCTGACGGCGCCGGCCGCGGTGATCCGCACGCCGAAGCCGGGGACCTCGGAGTCGTATTCGATCCGGTTCCCTTTTTCGGGTCGCGCCAGGTCTTCGATCGTGTCTTTCGTGATCTGCTGAGCCATAGTCAGTGGGTCCGTGTCCGCGTGGTGTCCGTCCGGCGAACGACCGCCGAACGTCCCGCATTGTCCACGCGTGTCCGCCCACCGTCAACAGAAGTCCATGTGTTAGAACGGGTTTTCTGCTGATTTTCGAGAAAGTTGAACAGCGCCAAGGCCTTGCAAAATGGCCTGTGACCTTTCTCTTAATCAGCGGGCCGGGGGTTCGAATCCCTCTGCACCCACCACGGTCTCAAACGCGATCGCAGCGCTCGAAGACGGCTCCTGTCCTGATCGGCTATAGGGATCCGGCGGTTCGCGGAGCAGGCGCGTGCGGGCGATATCGAAGCGCAGGTTTCTTGAAGTCGGCGGCGCGGCGGCGCTGTCGGTCGCACTTCGCCCGGACGCCTTGGCCGAAGCGGCTCGCACCGACTGGGCGGTCCCCCCGGACCAGCAGCAGACGATGTATCGAACGGCGATGGCGATCGCCAAGCGCAAGACCCGCGGCGGCTCGGACGATCCCGCCTATCCCAAGCCCTTCGTCGACGCCGCCTTCAGCCCGCACATCTTCGCCTGGGACACCTGCTTTATCGCGGCCTACGCCAAGTACCACCAGGACGAGCTGCCGATCGCTAACGCGCTCGACAACTTCTACGCCCGCCAGGACAGCGACGGCTTCATCTGCCGCGAATATGACGAGTTCGGCCGCCCGTTCTGGCCCAAGGACCATCCGGTCAGCATCAACCCGCCGCTCTTCGCCTTCGCCGAGCTCGAGCTCTACAGCCGCAGCCACGATCGCGCCCGCCTCGCGGCCGTCTATCCAAAGCTCAAGCTCTTCTTCGACTTCCTGGCTCGCCGCTATCGCTGCAACGACGGCCTGTTTTTCAGCGACGCCCTGGGCTCGGGCATGGACAACATCGAGCGCTATCCCGACGGCTGGCAGGACGACCACAAGGGCGTCCCGCTGCACAACCTCTACCCCGCGGTGTTCACCTATTCGGGCCTGAGCGCCGCGTGGAACCGGCAGGGGCGAAGCGTCGAGTTCTCAGCCCAGATGGCGCTCTTCGCCGACAACCTGGCTTCGATCGCGCGGCTGATCGGGGCGCGGGATGACGTGCTCGGCCACGTGCGCGCCCACGCAGCCATCGGCCAGGCAGTCAACTGCCACTGTTGGAGCGAGGCCGACGGCTTCTACTACGACCTCGGCTACGGGGCGCAGATCCGCCGCAAGCACATCGGCATGTTCTGGGTGATGCTGGCCGGCATCGCGCCGCCGACGAGGCTTCGGCGGATGCTCGCCCACCTGACCGATCCCCGCCAGTTCTGGCGCACCGTGCCCGTGGCGACGTTCCCCGCGGACCAGCCCGGTTTCTCGCCCGTCGGCAACTATTGGAAGGGCGGCGCCTGGGCGCCGACCAACTACATGGTCATCCGCGGGCTGCAGGCTTGCGGCCAGCAGGCGATCGCCGACCGGCTTGCCCGCCAATACTACTGGTGCGTCGCCCAGGTGTTCCTGGCCACCCACACCTTCTGGGAAAACTACGCCCCGGACTCGCTTGCGCCGGGCAACATCGCCAGGCCGGACTTCTGCGGCTGGACGGGGCTTGCGCCCATCGCCCTCTTCCACGAGTTCATCGAGCGGCCCGTCGCCGGCGCGGCGTGACGACGCGGAGCTGGGCGTCGGTCCACGAGCGACAATCAAGCGCTGTGGGTCGACGACGGAATCACGCGACAATGACCGCGCCGCTTGCTGCGCTTTCAGAGACACGGGAAGGGCTTGGACTTGTCTGCCGGCGAAGGACGTGGGGTTGGCCGAGCGCTGGGCGTCGTGGTCGCGGCGTGCGTACAGTTGTCGGCGTTCGCCGGCCGCGCTGATGCGCCTGCCAAGACGTTTCCGCCGCTGCCGACCTCGATGACCGTCGCCGAGCTTCCCGGTTGGCTGCGGGCGAACACCGACATTCCACCCGCCTCGCTGGTTGCGCTGGTCCAGGGCGTCGTCACGGTTATGGCCGATCCGGGTGCGCCCGGGGCCGGCGGTCGTCGCAACGTGGTGGTTCGCCGCGAGGCGCTGAGCGACAGGGCCACCGAGGTGATCGGCGGCCGTTCCGAGCTCGTGCACCTGGAACTCGACTGCAACGGCTCGCAGTATCGCCTGACCGCTCGAAGCGTCTATTCGGGCAACAGCTTGAGCGGACCGGCGCACGTGGTCGTTCCCAACCCGACGATGGCCGACGTGCCGCCCAATACGGACCTGGCCTTCCTGCTGAGGGCCGTGTGCGATCCCGCCTATCAGCCGCCGCTCGCGGCCTACCTGGCGTCGGCGCCCGCAGCCCCGGCCGCCGTTGCGGCGCAGACCCAAACACCCATCGCGCAGCCATCCGCGCCGGTGGCGCGCCCGCCGGTCGTGGTCACGCAACGACAGCCGCCACCACCGGCGCCCATCACCCAGCCGCCGGCGCCCGTTGCCGAGCCGCCGACGCCGATTGCTCACGCGCCGGTGGTCGTCGCTCGACAACAGCCGCCGCCGGCCCCGGCGGCGCAGCCAGCGCGCGCGCAGGCGCCGGAAGGGCGCGGGGTTCCGACCGGCAAATTCGTCGCGCAGGTCTCGGCGTCCGCTTCGGAAGCGCTGGCGCACAAGCTGCTTGCCGACCTGACCCGCCGCGTGCCCGAGGTGGCTGGAATGCGGACCTCGGTGGACCGCGTCCGCGTGAAGGATGCGGTCCTGTTCAGGGTCTCGATCGGCAGCTTTGCGACCAGCTCGACGGCCGAGGCCTTCTGCGCTCGGCTCCGCTCCGCCAGCTTCCCCTGCTGGGTGCGTTAGGCAGCTCGGCTGCGCCTGGGGTTCGTCACCGGGATCGCCGCGCCGGTCACCGCCCGCGCCTCGTCCGAGAGCAGGAAAAGGATCACCGCCGCGATGTCCCGCGGCAGGACCCAGGTCTTGACGTCGGCGTCAGGCATATCGCGGCGGTTGGCCGGGGTGTCGATGATGCTGGGCATCACCGCGTTCACGCGCACGCCCGCGCCCGCCAGCTCTTCGGCGAGGCTCTCGGTCAACCTCAGCACCCCAGACTTGGACGCCGCATAGGCCCCCATGCCCGCCGCGGCGCGGGCGGCGGCATTGGCCCCGATGTTGACGATCGCGCCCTTGGCGGCGGTGAGATGGTCGAGCGCCGCGCGCGAGGCCGAGACGGCGGTCAGGAGGTTGATGCGGAACATCTGGTCCCAGACCTCGGTCGAGCCGTCCTTCAGGGTGCGCCAGGTGAAGCCGCCGGCGATGTTGACCAGGCCATCGATGCGCCCCGCCTCGGCGGCGATTTCCGCCATGACCCGCCGCGCGTCCGCCTCGTCGGTCAGATCGAGATTGCCGAACACCAGCGGCCCGGGCTTCGCCGCGCTTGCCTGGTCGAGCCGCGCCACCCGCGCACCTGCTCCCTCGGCCGCCTCCGCCACCGCCGAGCCGAGCACGCCGAACGCGCCCGTGACCACGATCAGCTTGTCGTCGAGCTTCGGCATGCTCTGCCCTCCCAGCGACGTCGCAGCAGTCATAGCGAGCGGCTCCACGCGCTGACAGCCTCTCCCCGCGGCGCGTCAGGATTTCTGGCGCAGACAACAACGCTGCAGGGTGCTCAAAGGGCGGCGCAATCGATGCTGGGAGCCTGCCTTGGCGCTCGAGGGAATGAGCTTGGCTGCGCGCGCCAGGGTCGCCTGCGCCGTGCTCGCGGCGATGCTCAGCCTCGCCGCCGCACCGCCGCCTGCGGCGCCGATCGCGCACGAGCGCCCGTCAGACATGCTTGGCTGGACGCCGGAACAACAGGCGCTCGGCTTCCGTTCGATCGGCCGTCTGTTCACCACCCACACAGTCAGGTCCGGAGATCACGTAAGATTTCTGCCGAAGTCACGAAAATCCCTGGATATTCGATTCGCGGTGGGCGCGACCTCCTACTCGGTCGCTAGCTACATGGCGGCTCAGCGCATCTCGGGCCTCTTAGTAATCAAGGATGGGCGCATCCTGCTCGAGCGCTACGGACTCGGCCGGCGACCCCGCGACACCTGGACGGGATTCTCGGTGACCAAGTCGGTGACCTCCATCCTGGTCGGCGCCGCGCTCAAGGATGGCGCGATCAAGAGCCTCGACGACCCGGTGACCCGCTATCTGCCCGAGATGAAGGGCAGCGCCTATGACGACGTCACCGTGCGCGACCTGATCACCATGACCTCGGGCGTGCGCTGGACTGAAGCCTACGGCGATCCGAACTCCGACGTCGTACGCATCGGGTCATGGAAGGGCGAGCCAGGCGTCGACCCGATCGTCAGCTACATGCGCACCCTGCCCCGCGTCGACCCGCCTGGAAAAGTGTTTCATTACAAGAGCGGAGAGGCGGATCTTGTCGCCGTGCTCGTCGCCCGGGCGACCGGCAAGCCGCTGGCGGACTACCTTTCGCAGAAGATCTGGCGACCCTTCGGCATGGAGAGGAACGGCGTGTGGATCACCGACGCCGCCGGCGTGGAGCGCGGCGGGTGCTGCCTCAGCATGTCGCTGCGCGACTACGCTCGCTTGGGCCTCTTCATGCTGAACGCCGACGGCCCCCTCGAGCGCCGCGTGCTGCCCGAGGGTTGGATTGCCCAGTCGACAAGCCCGCAGGTCCCGACCGGGCGGGGCGACACGAGCTATGGCTACATGTGGTGGATCCGCCCGGGCGAGTTCCAGGCGTTCGGGATCTTCGGCCAGATGATCGACGTCACCCCGGCGCAGCATCTGGTGACCGTGATCAACGCCGACTGGCCCTCAACCGGCGACCGGGACCTGGCGGCGACCCGCCAGGCCTTCCTCGACGCCGTGCGGGCGGCCTTCGCTAAGTCGCACTAAGCGCCGGCGCAAAGACCGGCGCGCCCGCCACGAAGGTCGCGCGCACGCGGTCCGCACTGGGCGCCGCAAGCGCACTGCGTCGTGGCGCGTCGAGCAGGCAGAGGTCGGCCGGCGCGCCAACGGCCACGCGACGCGGCGGGCCGCCGGGCGTCCCGCCGAGATAAAGCGCAAGCGCCGCCGCGGGGCTGACGCGCTCGCCGGCGCCGAGCACGTGTCCGTCGCGCGTGCGCCGCTCGATCGCCGCGGCGATGCCGACCCAGGGGTCAGGCGAGGCGTAGGGTGCGTCGGAGCTCCCCGCCACCGGCACGCCGGCGGCGAGCAGAGTGGCGCAGCGATAGAGGTCGCCCTGCTCGTTCGGCTCGACCTCGGCGAGGTAGCGGTCGCCGCGCTCGCGGATGAAGGCGGGCTGGGTCACGACCGCAAGCCCGAGCCGCTTGATCTGGGCGATCGCGCCCAAAGGGATCACGCCGCCATGCTCGATGCGGTCGCCCGGGCGGGTCCCGGCCATCTCGAGGGCGGCCAGGGTGACGGACAGCTCGCCGGCGGTGACGCAGTGGACCGCGACGCCGCGCCCCCAGGCGCGGGCGTGGGCGACTGTGGCGACGATGTCGTCGAGCGGCGGCAGGGCATGGTCGTCGAGCAGGATCTTGACCGGCCCGACCCTGAAGGCGCCGTCTGCGGGCGGGGTCAGCGGCCCGCCGCCCATCAGCGTCAGGCGCTGCGGAAGCTCGCCCGACCGCGCGGCCGAGGCCAGACCCGCGGCGGCCGCGGCGTCGGTGGTTACGCTGGCGTCCGTGACAGCGGTGATCCCGCAGGCGGCGAGGCGACGGCCGATTGGAGCGATCGGCGGCGTTTCGCCGCCGATGCGCGAGCGCAGCCAGGCGTCGCCGCGCCACAGACGGCCGATGGGCCTACCGGCGTCATCGCGTTCGAGAGCCGGCGGTGCGCCGTCGCACACGACAGCTTCCAGCGCCAAGCTGTTCAATATCCACATCGATCCGGTCTGATGCTGCACGCGCAACCGGTGGCGCGGCGCGAGGGCATCGAGGACGCTCCGGTCGAGCGCGCCCGCCATGCTCTCGTGGTAGCCGGTCGCGCGCACCCAGGCGCCGCTGGGTCGCGCCGCGGCGCCCGCCCTGATCCGCTCGGCGAATGCGCGTCGATCGGCGACATCGTCGAGCACGATCGAGTCCGCCTGCGCCGCCAGTGCGAAGAGATGGATGTGGCGGTCCACCAGCCCGGGGATCAGAGCCCCGCCGCCGCCGTCGATCTCGTCGCTGCCGCCGGTCAGTCGTCGGCCAATGCGCGCGATCCGACCGTGCTCAATGCGCGCATCCAGGCCGGCCCGGCCCTCGATCTCGACGTCGCGGATGAGAAGCGACGCGGTCATGGAGCGACCGGAACGCCGGAGACCGAGGCGGCGGCCGCCGCGCAACGCGCCATGGCGGCGTCGATCAGCACGCCGCCGCCGGCGATGACGCCGTCCAGCGCGCCCGCCGCCGCAGCCAGCCCGGTCACTGGGTCGGAAAGCGCGTCGCCAAGAAAGCGCGGCTCGCGGTCGTGTGTCCAACGCACCAGTCCGCCGGCCGCGGCGGCGTCATCGCCGAACGCCACACGCGCCGCCGTCCCCTCGCCCCAGCCGTAGCCTGAGATCGCCACCCAGGTCAGGCAGGGGTTCTCCTCGAAGATCCACTCGACGCTCAGGCCCAAAGACGCCAGCGCACGCGGCCGCACGCTGGTGATCAGGACGTCAGCCGCTGCGATCTCCTCACGCAGCCGCGCCTGCGCGGCGGTTGCAGCCAGATCGAGCTGAAGTTCTCGCTTTTGTCCGTTCAGGCGATTGAAGAATCCCGGCATCGTGGCGCGCGTCGGATCCGGTCGACGGGTGCTCTCCACCTTGACCACGTCGGCGCCCAGGGCCGCCAGCACAGCGCCGCACAGCGGACCGGCCCACAGCGCCGACAGATCCAGCACCCGCAGCCGCCGTGCGGGCGCCACGAGCCCGGGTTTGCCAAGCCGCCAACTTGGCGGCTCGAGCCGCCTCTCGACCACCTCGCCCACCCGCGCGACGGGGAGGCCGAGCAGGATGGCTTGCTTGAGCAGCTTCGCGCTGGTCCGCTCCGGTGCGACGCGGGCAATCGCCGCCCAGGCGTCATCGCCACAGTCGCCTTCGAGCCAGGCTGGAACGAGTTCGCGATCCTCCTCCCGCGCGAGGTTGACCGCGATCCATCCGTCGGCCGCGGGGAAGAGCCGGCAGGCGCGGTTCGGCGACCAGAGGCCGGGTTCGGCGAGGTCGAGCAAGCCGGCTCGATCGGTCACGTCGAGGTCGCCCACATCCACTGTGTGGCCAAGGCGCGCTGTCAGCTCGGCGATTCTGCGGGTCAATGCCGTCAGCGCCGGCGCGATCGGGCTCATGGCGTCACAGCGTCCACCAGGCCCCATGCCAGCGCCGTCCCAACGTCGATATCGCTGCCCGAGATCGCCATGTAGCAGGCCCGATGACGGCCGATCCGGCGTGGGATCGAGGCCGTGCCGCCGGCGCCGGGGATCAGGCCCATCGACACTTCCGGCAGGCGGAAGAACGCGCCGGCTCTCGCCGTCACGTGCGCCGCGGCCGCCGGAACCTCGATGCCGGCGCCGACGCAGGCGCCGTGTAGGCGCGCGGTCAGCCGCCCACCCAGCGCCTGCGCCAGCCTAGCCGGCGAGCGCAAGGTGCGGATCAGGTGGGCGCGGCCCGGATCGTCGGCGCGGCCGAACTCGTCGAGGTCGCCCCCGGCGCTGAACGCCAGCCCTGCGCCCGAGAGCTCAACCGGCGGCGCGTCGGGGTGTTCGCTTGCGAATTCAAGCGCTTCGCAGAGTTCGTCTCGCATTCTGGCGTCGAACGCGTTGCGAGCATCCGGCCGGTTCAGGCGGATTGCGATCCCGCCGTCGCCTACCTCGACGGCCACGCGTGAGCGGTGATCGGCGGCACGCTCGCGCGGCGGATTGGCCGCGCGCCAGGCGCGAAACCCCTCCGACGCCAGCAGCATGGAGTAGGCGACGGACTCCTGGACGAGCGCCTCCTCAAAGCTCAGCCGTTCGCTGGTGCGCAGGACCTGCGCGGCCACGGCGGCGGCGGCGGGCTGTGCGCCGACGCGACTGACCAGCGCCGCTGCGGCGGCGTCCGGCGCATCGACGCCGACCCATGGAGGCGGGGCGGCGACGTCGCCGCAAAGCAGGATGTCGAAGGCGTCGAAGCCTTCGGTCGGCAGCGGGCCGGCGCGATGAAGGCCGATGCGGACGGCGCCGGCCGCCGGCCGCTCGCGCCCCTCGCCCACCGCGGTGACCGATGCGCCTGCGCCGCCGAGCGCGATCAGATCACGCAGAACCGCGACCGACTGACCGTCGCCCGCCGGGCGCTCGAAGGTCACCGCGCCGCGCCGACCGTCGCCGGCTCAGCAGCTGACATCTCGGCGCGAAGCTGCCGGCGGAGCAGCTTGCCGGTGTCGTTGTACGGCAGCGCGTCGCGGAACGCCCAGACCTCGGGCATCCTGGTCGAGCGGAGTTTCGACTTCACCAGACCGGCCAGATCGTCCGTGCTCGGGCGGGCGCCCTTGGCCACGACGACGCAGGCCACGCGCTCGCCCCACTCGTTGTCGGGCACGCCGAACACTGCGACGTCGGCGACCTGTGGGTGCTGGCGCAGCACGTCCTCGATCTCGCCCGGCGAGATGTTCTCGCCGCCGCGCACGATGACGTCGTCCAGCCGTCCCTCGACGAACAGATAGCCGGCCTCGTCCATCCAGCCTGCGTCGTTGGTGGCGAACCAGCCGTCGTCCTGGATGACCTTCTTGTGCAGGTATTCGCCGGAGATCTGCTCGCCGCGAACATACACCTCGCCCGACTGGCCGGACGGCAGCACCTCGCCGTTTGGTCCGCGAATCTCGAGCTCCACCGCCGGCAGCGGTCGGCCGACGGAGCCCAGGCGGCGACGCACGGCCGGCTCGGACGAAGCCATGGCGGCGCGGTGGTCGTCGGGCGTCAGCACCGCGACCGTCGAGCTGGTCTCGGTCAGGCCGTACCCGTTGACGAAGTCCACCTGCGGCAGAAGCGCCATGGCTCGCTCGACGACCTGCTGGGGCATGCGTCCGCCGCCGTAGGAGATCGAGCGCAGGTGCGGCAACCACTCGCCACGCGCCTCGAGCACGCTCAGGATGCGACCGAGCATGGTCGGCACCAGCATGGCCTGGGTGACCTGCTCGGCGGCCGCCAGCTCGACCCAGGCCTCGGGCGTGAACGTCGGCAGATAGACGCTGCGGCGGCCGGCGTAGGTGGCGGTCAGGCCGGCTGCGACGCCGGCGATGTGGTAAGGCGGGACGCAGACCAGCGCCGCCTCGTCCTCCTCAGCGTGCATGAACTCCACGGTCGAGGTGACGTAGGCGGCCAGATGCCGGTGCCGGAGCACGGCGACCTTGGGCTCGCCCGTGGTGCCGCTGGTGAACAGAAGCACCGCGATGTCATGGTCGGCGTCCGGCGGCGGCGCCGAGCGGTATTTCGGGTCGGCGCAGGCGCGCTCGAAGTTGCTGCGCTCGGCCAGGAGAACGCCCGGAACGTCTTCGACACGCCCGATCATGTCGTCGTCGACGATGGCGATCGACGGCGCTGTGCGCGCGAGCAGCCGGCGCAGGTCCTCGTCTGGCAGGCGGTAGTTCAGCGGCGCGAAAGGCTTGCCGATCTCGGCGCTCGCGAACAGCAAGGTCGGCAACGTGGCGCTGTTCAGGCCGATGAAGACCACCGTCACCGCGTCCTGCTCGTCGAGCCACGCGCCGCCGGCGCGGGCGCGGGCCGCCAGTTCCTCGAAGGTGACGCCGCCACGCGGCGAACCGACCGCCGTCCGCTCCGGGAAGGCGCCGGCGGCCATCTCCAGCAGCAGCGCGGTGTGCATGGCGCCTAGTCCGAAGCGGGAAGCTTCTTGGCTTCCTTCGGCGTGATCGCGCGGCCGTCGATGGCCAGCGAGCCCTGGCCGCCCTTGGTGCAAAGCACCTCGAGCCCCGTGTCCTCGTCGGCGAACCGCTTGCCCGGCTGCGTTCCCGCCGAAAACGCCTCTGCGGGCTTCTGCCCCTCGGGCTTTGCCGCCGCGTGCGCGATCATCGCCTGGCCGCCGCATTCCAGCGCCACCTCGGCCTTCGGACCTTTCACCACGACGACTTCGGTGCTGCAAACGGCGCTCTTCCAGCGCGACCCCGGCGTTAGCTGCATCCCAATTCACTCCCTTTGAGCCACGGCTCTTCGCTTGCGCTAGGGCCGCCCTGGCCCGCGAACCGGCTCGTGTTTCCGATCGTCCGCGCTTTTTCGGACGTGCGGCCCATCGTGCCAAGCGGTTTCGTCGCGCGCGATCGAGACCGGCTCAGCCCGCGGCGGCCGCCGAGGCTCGCGCCGGCGCGGCGAAGGCGGCGCCGAGCGCTTCCATCTCGTCGCGGCGCGCGCGGCGGCCAACGCTGGTCTCGCCGACCAGTTGATAGCCGTGGAAGGCGCCTGGATAGACGTGCAGCTCGACCGCCACGCCGGCGCGGGCGAGGCGGCGGGCATATTCGACGTCCTCCTCGAGGAAGAGATCGAGCGCGCCGACCGAGATGAACGTCGGGGGCAGCCCCGACAGATCGTCGGCGCGCGCGGCCGCGGCATAGGGCGACACGCCCTCCCCGCCGGGCTCGCGCCCAAGAATGCTCGCCCAGCCGAAACGGTTCGACTGCCGCGTCCAGATGAATTCGCCGACCCAGGCGTGGGGTTCGTCCGGCTCGCGGTCATCGATCATCGGATAGACCAGCAGCTGGAAGCAGACCGGGACCTCGCCGCGGTCGCGCGCCATAAGCCCCAGGCCCGCGGCCAGCCCGCCGCCGGCGCTCTCGCCCTTGATGGCGATGCGGGCCGGATCGACACCGAGTTCGGCGGCGGCGGCATGCAGCCACTTCAGGCCTGCGTAGCAGTCCTCGACGTTGCCCGGGAAGCTCGTTTCCGGCGCGAGGCGATAGTCGACCGAGGCGATCACGCAATCGAGGTCGTGGGCGAGCTGGCGGTTCGCCGCATCCGACATCTCGGCCGAGCCCAGCACGTAGCCGCCGCCGTGGACGTGCAGGATGGCGGGCCTCGGGCCGGATGCCGCGTTGGGGCGGTACACCATTACCCGCACGTCGGGCGCCCCGTTCAAACCCGCGACCGTCCGTTCGCTCAGCTCGACCGGCACGTCTGGCGTGGGAGGCGCCTGGCGCGGCGCGGCGCGGAGGACGGCGAGGCTCGCGGTGTCGAGGTTGAAGGCCGGATAGGCGGGAAAAGCCTCCAGCCCTGGAACCAGCTCGGGGTGCACGAGATGCTTTGACGATGGCATGGCGGCGTTCCTTAGGAGACCGGCGGCGTTGCGCTGAGCGCTTGCGCGTCAGCTAGCCACAAACCGACATAGGCTGTGAAGATCGGCGTGCGATCGCGCACAGACCGTGGGTCGGAAGGCGTGCCGCGACGCTAAGGCGCCGGCCTCGGCTGCATGACCAGGAAGTCGCCGCGCTGCGGGTCGCCGGGCACGCTCGACTGGTAGGAGCCCCAGGCGATCTTGTCTTCGACATTGGTGATGGTGACGACGCCCAGCTCCTGCATGTCTTCCTTGAGCACCTCGCCCGTCGCCGGATCGGTCAGGCTCTCGCCGATGCGTTGCACGCTGAACTTGTCGCCGACATTGACGCCGCCGGCGGCGCCCGCATTCGCCCAAATCACGCCGGCGTCGTACTTCACCACCTGCCCGCGCCACGGCAGCGCCGCCAGCGTCTGGGTGATCTGGACGACGGCGTCCTCGAGCGCCCCGTCGGTCGCCCGCCCTTGCGGGGTGTTGAAGAAGGCGTTCGGGCCGAGGGCGACGCCGTTGGTCGTCGTGGTCAGGCCGATCGCGTTCGACTGAATCTTGTGCTTGACCTTGAAGGTGTTGACGATGGCGCCGGTGCGCGTGTCGACCATGCGAAGGTCGATCTCGATGTCGCCGCTGCTGTGCCCAAGCGTCAGCGCGGTCGGGCCGGTGCCAATGCTGAGGCCGCCGCCGCGGTCGGCGGTCGACTGCGCGGTGACCGACCCAACGATCAGGAACTGCGCCGGCAGAACATTGCCGGGCATCGGGGCCGAGGTCCCGCTCGTAACGTGCGACTTGGCCATGTCCATCTCGGTGATCATCGCCGCGGTCACGTCGCGCTCGACCACCCTGCAACAGCCGCTGGCATTCAGGCGCGTGATCAGGGCCGCGGCGATGGGTCCGCCGGCGTTGGTCGCGCTGGACGTGGCGTAGGTCCCGATCAGGTCGATCGCGCCGACCGCCACCGTGTGCTTCGGGCCGGGAATGAAGGCCAGCCGCTTGTCCACCGCCCAGGCGACGGCCGGCGAGAGCGCGGCCGCGCCCGCGAGCAGCAGCGCGTGGCGCCGATGCAGACCTGATGTTGATGACATGGCGTCCCCCCGGAAGTCGACGATCGGCGCTCGGGCGCAAAACCGGACATGACCAATGGCCCGCACTCGGCCGCCGGCTAGTTGATAGCAGTCGCCGCGCGGCGCGTCACGCAAACCGCGCTCGTGCATGCGGCCGTTGAGCGGCGGCGGCGCGTAGAGTTCCGCCTCGCCGAGGGGGTCGCCATGGTTGCTTCCCAGCCGACTGCGCGCGGCGAGCGCTCGCCGACGGACCGGTTGCGGCGCCGCCTTGTCCTGCCGGCGGCGCGCCTCGTCCTCGACGTCGCGATGTTTGGCCATGGTTCGACGGGGCGCTAGAGGACAGAATTCGCTCGAC
Source organism: Caulobacteraceae bacterium (assembly GCA_035604515.1). Taxonomy (GTDB): domain Bacteria; phylum Pseudomonadota; class Alphaproteobacteria; order Caulobacterales; family Caulobacteraceae; genus Acaudatibacter. The sequence goes on from DATNIH010000050.1 coordinate 14,473, forward strand.
GCCGCGCGGGTCTTTGGGCTTTGAGGTTTGCCGGGCCGCCAGCAGGCGGCCGGGCCGCAGGAGGACTGTCCATGGCCTCGATCGCATCGTCCCCCGATCAGCGAACCGTCAGCGCGCCGGGGCTCGAGAAGCCTGCGGAGATCCTCATCGATCAGTGGGGCATTCCACACATCTACGCCGGCACAATCCACGACGCCTTCTTCGCGCAGGGGTGGAACGCCGCCCGCGACCGGCTGTGGCAGCTCGACCTCTGGCGCAAGAAGGGGTTGGGCGTGCTCGCCGAGAGCTTAGGCCCCGATTACGTCGCGCACGACCGGGCCGCACGGCTGTTCCTCTATCGCGGCGACATGGCCGCCGAGTGGGCGGCCTACGGACCGGACGCCAAGACCTGGTCGGCGGCGTTCGTCGATGGCCTGAACGCCTATGTGTGCCGGGTGCGGGCGGGCGAGGCGCCGCTGCCGGTCGAGTTCGAGCTCACGGGGTCGAAGCCAGCGCTCTGGGCGCTCGACGACATGGTGCGCATCCGCAGCCACGGCCTGAACCGCAACGCCGAGTACGAGGCGCTGCGCGCCCGGGTGGTCGCCGCCGGCGGCGTCGGAGCCGACCGCCTGCGCCGCAAGCTCGATCCCGACCACGTGCTGAGGGTTCCCGACGGGCTCGATCCGTGCGTGATCCCGGCCGACCTCCTCACCGACTACATGCTGGCGACCAAGGACCTGACCTTCGGGGCGCCCGCGGCGCAGGCGGACCTCCTGAAGCCCACCATCGAGGCGGCGGCTGGCTCCAACAACTGGACGATCGCGCCGGCACGCACGGCGACCGGCCGCGCCATGCTGGCCAGCGATCCACACCGGGTGCTTGTCGCGCCCTCGATCCGCTACATCGTGCACATGGACGCGCCGGGCTTTTCGGTGATGGGCGCGGGCGAGCTGCACCTGCCGGGCGTCACCATCGGACACAACGACAGGATCGCGTTCGGCATCACCGTCTTCATGTCCGACCAGGAGGACATCTGCGTCTACGAACTGAATCCAGAGAACCCGCGCCAGTACCGCTACGGTGGCGGGTGGGAAGACATGCGGGTCGTCACCGAGACGGTCGCGGTGCGCGGCGAGGCGGCCCGCGATGTCGAGCTCGCCTTCACCCGCCACGGGCCGGTGCTGAAGGTCGATGAGCAAGCGGACCGCGCGTTCGCGCTTCGCACTGTCTGGTCGGAGCCTGGCACGTCGTCCTACTTCGGCGCCGCCCGCTATCAGACGGCCAAAGACTGGGAGAGCTTCAAGGAGGCCCTGACCCATTGGGGCGCGGCCACGATGAACTTCGTCTACGCTGACACGGACGGGAACATCGGCTGGAAGCCGAGCGGGTTCTTCCCGCGCCGCCACTGGGACGGTCTGCTGCCCGTGCCCGGCGACGGCCGCTATGAGTGGAACGGGTTCCTCGCGCCCGACGAAACGCCGAGGTTGCACAATCCGCCCAAGGGCTGGATCGCCACCGCCAACGAGATGAATCTCCCTGACGGCTATCCGATGGAGGAGAAGAACATCGGCTTCGAGTGGGCCGACCCCTCGCGCGCCAACCGCATCGCCGAAGTGTTGTCCGCGAACGATCGGGTCAGCGTCGCCGAAAGCGAAGCGCTGCAGACGGACGTGAAGAACCTGACCGCGCTCCGCGCCACAGCGTTTCTCAAGGACCTCTCTTCGCCGGATCCCACGGTCGCCAAAGCGATCGCGCTGCTCGGCGCCTGGGACGGCCAGGAGACGGTGGAAAGCACCGCCGCGGCGATCGCCCAGGTCTGGATGAACAAGCACCTGGCGCCACAGGCGATCGCGCGCGCGACGAACCCGGCTGTGGCCGAACTGGCGGCCTATGGGTCGCCCTACGCCGTGGTCAGCTACCTGGAAGCGCCCGACAAGGCGCTGGGCGAGGATCCGCTGGCGGCGCGAAACGAGATCGTGCTGGCCAGCCTGCGCTCGGCGCTGGACGAGCTCGCCCTGCGGCTCGGCCCCGACATGGACGCCTGGCGCTGGGGCGGGCTGCACCACATCCACCTGAAACCGGCCGCCTCGGCGCTAGCCGAGCCAGCTCTGCAAGAGCGCATGCGCCACGGCCCGACAGCTGTCCCCGGCTCGGCGCTCACGCCGGCCGCGTCCACCTACGGGATGGAGGACTTCGCAGTGACCAACGGCGCCTCGTTCCGGATGGTGGTCGACGTCGGGGCCTGGGACGAGAGCCGCGTGATCAATACCCCTGGCCAGTCGGGCGACCCGGACAGCCCGCACTATAACGACCTCTTCCCCCTGTGGGCGAAGGGCGAATATGTGCCGATGCTCTGGTCGCGCGCCGCCGTGGAGAAGGCGACACGGCAGGTGATCCGTCTCGAGCCAGCCTGAACCGCCGGCCTTTTTGATTGGAGGCAGCCGCGGGATCGGCATAGTGGCCCGCTCTCTTCGTGCGGGAGCCTCTCAATATGAGCGACGCGAAATCGCGTTATGCCGGCGGCTGTCTTTGCGGACGACTGCGCTTTGCAGCCGACAGCGACCCGATGTTCCAAGGCTACTGCTTTTGCGCCGACTGTCGGAAAGCGTCCGGGTCCGGCTTCGTGGGCTTCATGGGATTCGCGGCAAGCGCCCTGCGCTTTACCGGCAGAGCCCGGCAGTTCAGATCACGGTCGTGGCGCGGCGGAGACAGCGTGCGAAACTTCTGTCCTATGTGCGGCGGTCTGGTTTTCGGCGGTGTGATGGGGGAATCCGAGCAGCACACGGTCTATGCCGGGGCGCTCGACGATCCATCCGGCTTCCGCCCGAGCGTCGCTATCTTCAACCGCGATCGGCCGGACTGGGCGGTGATGCCGCCCGGGTTGCGCGTCTTCGAGACGATGCCGACGGGCTAGGCTGGCGACGGTGGGCAGCGCAAACCTCGAACCCGACGCCTTCGCCGGGACAGCGGAGGCCTACGTCCGCTACCGCCCGCCGTATCCCAGCGCGCTGTTGGAGGCTCTTGTCGAAGCGGCCGCGCCCGGCTCGCCGTCGGCCCTGCTCGACCTCGCCTGCGGCCCCGGACGCATCGCGCTCGACCTTGCGGCCGCGTTCGATCGCGTCGTCGCCGTCGATCTCGAGCTGGAGATGGTCGCGGTCGGTGAGCGAGAGGCGGTCCGGCGCGGGGTCGGCAACGTGGCCTGGTCGGTCGCCGCCGCCGAGCAGTTCACCGCGCCCGCCAGCACGTTCGATCTCATCACGATCGGCGAAGCGTTCCATCGCCTGGATCAGCGGCTGATCGTCGACAAGACGCTGGGCTGGCTTAAGCCGGGCGGTTGCCTGGCGGCTATCGGCGCCGCCGGCATTCTCGCCGGCGAAGGGCCCTGGCAGGCGGCAGCCGCAACCCTCGCCCGCCGCTGGATGGGGCGAGCATTCCCGGACGGCTGGGCGGAGGCGCTAAGCGGGGCGGAAACCGAACCCGATGCCATTGAGCGCCTGCTGATGGCGGCGGGGTTCGTCGACGTGGTGAGCCGCGCGCTCACGGCTCCGCTGGCTTGGACGATCGAGTCCGTCGTCGGCTACTTCGAGTCGACCTCGGTCTGTTCCCGCCGGGCGCTTGGCGAACACTTCGCCGGATTCGAGGACGAACTCCGGGCGACGCTCATGCCACTGACGGACGGCGGAGTCCTCCGCGAGGCGGCGGGCTTCGGCTTCACGCTCGCGAGAAAACCGCGGCTCTGACGCCGCGCCCGGCAGCCGCCCTCAGTGAATGTCGGTCGTCGTATTGCCTTGCTGCTGTTTGGCCCGCGCGGCCGCCGCCGCAGCGGCCTGGGCGGCCTGTATCTGCGCCTGGCGCGCCGCAGCGGCCTGGGCGGCCTGCACAGCTTGGATCTGCGCCTGCCGGGCCGCGGTCGCCTGGGCGGCCTGCACAGCTTGGATCTGCGCCTGACGCGACGCAGCCGCTTGGGCCGCCTGCATCGCCTGCAGCTGCGCCTGGCGGGCCGCGGTCGCCTGAGCGGCCTCGATCTGGGCCTGACGCGCCGCAGCGGTTTGCGCCTGGAGTTGCGCCTGCCGCGCGGCGAGGGCCTGAGCCTGCGCCTGGCGCGCCGCAGCCGCTTGCGCCGCCTCGACCTGAGCCTGACGGCTCGATAGCGCCTGCAGCTGCGCCTGGCGGGCTGCCGCCGCAGCCTCCGCCGCCTGGATCTGCGCCTGGTGGGCCGCGGCCGCCTGAGCCGCAGCCTGCATCTGGGCCTGATGATTTGTCGCCGCCTGCAGTTGCGCCTGCCGCGCCGCAGCCGCTTGGGCCTCCATCTGGGCCTGCGCCCGCGCCGCGGCGGCCTCTAGCGCGGCTTGGCGGGCGGCGGCCGCCT
>DATNIH010000051.1:0-7437 GCA_035604515.1 Caulobacteraceae bacterium
GCCTGCATCACCGCCCCTTCCATCGCCGTCAGCACGAACTCCGCCAGCGCCTTGCGATCCAGGTTCGGCGGCAAACGTTCCGCCGCCTCGGCCAGCCGCGCCTCGATCGCCGCGGTCCAGTTGGCGAAGTTGGCGGCCAGAAGCGCGCGCACCGCGGGGTCCGGCTCGTGCAGCTCCAGCGCCAGGCTGCCGATCGGGCAGCCGTAGGCGCAGTCGGTCTCGACGATGTGGCGGCGGTAGCGCTGCAGCAGGGCGAAGATCTTGTCGACCGGATCGTCGACGCCGTCCCACGCGGGCGAGAGCAGCATCTCGCCGATGCCGTCGCGATAGGCCTCGAGCACGGCGATCAGCACGTCCTGCTTGCCCGGGAAGAAATGGTAGAGGCTGCCGGAGTTGACCTGGCTGCGCGACAGGATGTCGGCGACCGAGGTGGAGTTGAAACCCTTCTCCCAGAAGAGCTCCGTCGCCGCGACGATGATCCGGCTGCGCGTGTCCATCGACTTGATGGATCGTTCAAGCGGCGCGCGGGGTCAAGGCAGGTAGCGCACTTCAGCCCTTGGGGTGTACGACGCCCGCCCCCGATATCCGCGACGAACGTGACTGAGGCGCGATGGCTGCGAAGTCTGGGCCAGAGGAGGGCCTACCCCGGCCAGCCCGCCGCGGCTATGACCTCGACCTCTTTCGAGGAACGGCGCCCTACTATGCGCGATACCGCGCGCCCTATGCCGCCGAGGCGATAGACTTTGCCGCGGCTCGGCTCGGCCTGACCGGCGCGAGCCGCCTGCTCGACCTCGGCTGCGGCCCAGGCACGCTGGCGCTGCCGTTCGCGTCCAGAGTGGCGGAGGTGCTCGCGTGGGACCCCGACCCGGACATGCTCGCTGACGGGCGAGCCTTGGCTAAGACGGCCGGTCTCGAGAACATCGCCTGGCGACAGGCCGGTTCAGAAGACCTCGGGCAATTGGACGGCTTGTTGGCTGGCGCGGTGATGGGTCAATCGTTCCATTGGATGGATCGCGACCAGGTGTTGCGCGACTTGTTTGGTCTGATCGAGGATGGCGGCGGTATCGCTCTCATCAATCCCGGCCAACGGCGACCGCAGGAGGTCTGGCAGGGCGCCGCAAGTGAGATCGTGAGGGCCTATCTTGGCGACCGCCCCCCACATCCTCAGCGGAATCCAGAGGGGCGTCACGAGCCGGCGCTGCTGCGCTCGGATTTCGAGATCACCGATGACGTGGAGTTCGCCTCGACCATCACGCGCGACTTCGCGTCGGTGTTGGGGTCGATCTATTCGACTTCGGACACTTCGCCGGCGCACTTCGGTGACCGCGCGGCCGCGTTCGAGGCCGATCTGAAGGCCGCTCTGCTGGAACTGAACCCCACCGGCGTCTTCACTTCGAGCATCGAGACCGGGGTGCTCGTTGCGATGAAGCGCTAGTCGCGAGAAGGCGCCCTACTCCGCCGCCCGCAGCCCCGCCAGCCGGTCGGCCTTCAGCTTTTCCGCCACCAGGAACGCCAGTTCCAGCGCCTGCTCGCCGTTGAGGCGGGGGTCGCAGTGGGTGTGGTAGCGGTCGCCGAGGTCCCCTTCGGAGAGCGCGCGGGCGCCGCCGAGGCACTCGGTGACGTTCTGGCCGGTCATCTCCAGGTGCACGCCGCCGGGGTGCACGCCCTCGGCCTCGGCGATCTCGATGAAGCTCTTCACCTCGCCGAGAATGCGATCGAACGGCCGGGTCTTGTAGCCATTGTTGGCCACCAGGGTGTTGCCGTGCATCGGGTCGATCGCCCAGACCACGCGGCGGCCCTCGCGGCGCGTCGCGTTCATCAGCATCGGCAGACGCGCGGCGATCTTGTCCGAGCCGAAGCGGCCGTAGAGCGTCAGCTTGCCGGGCTCGTCGTCGGGATTCAGCGCGTCGATCAGCCGGATCAGCTCGTCCGGCTCCAGGGTCGGGCCGACCTTCAGGCCGACAGGGTTCTTCACGCCCTTGCAGAACTCGACGTGGGCGCCGTCGAGCTGGCGGGTGCGCTCGCCGATCCAGATCAGGTGCGCGGAGGTGTCGTACCAGTCGCCCGAGGTGGAATCGACGCGGGTCATCGCCTCCTCGTAACCGAGCAGCAGCGCCTCGTGGCAGGTGAAGAACTCGACCCGGTGCAGGTCAGGCTGGGTCTCGGGGGTAACGCCGATGGCGGCCATGAAGGCCAGGGTCTCGGAGATCTTGTCGGCCAGCTCGCGGTAGCGCGCGCCCTGGGGCGATCCCTCGACGAAGCCCAGCGTCCAACGGTGGATGTTATAGAGGTCGGCGTAACCGCCGCCGGCGAAGGCGCGCAGCAGGTTCAACGTCGACGACGATTGGGCGTAGGCCTTCAGCAACCGCTCCGGATCGGGACGGCGCGCCTCGGCGGTGAACTCCATGCCGTTGATATTGTCGCCGCGGTAGGACGGCAGGGTGACGCCGTCGATGGTCTCGGTCTCGGCTGAGCGCGGCTTGGCGAACTGTCCGGCCATGCGCCCCACCTTCACCACCGGCTTGCCGCCGGCGAAGGTCAGGATCACCGCCATCTGCAGGATCAGGCGGAACATGTCGCGGATGTTGTCGGCCGAGAACTCCTTGAAGCTCTCGGCGCAATCGCCGCCCTGCAGCAAGAACGCCCTGCCCTCGACCACCTGCCCGAGCAGGTGCTTCAGCCGCCGCGCCTCGCCGGCGAACACCAGCGGCGGCATGCGGCGCAGCTCGGTCTCCACGCGCGCCAATGCGGCCACGTCCGGGTAGTCGTCCGGCACATGCTTGGCGGGCAGGGTCCTCCAGGACGATGGCGTCCAGTGGTCGTTCATGACAGGCCTTCTTCGAAGGGCGCGGTTTCTAACGTAGATGGGAACCGAAGGCCACAAGTTGATATGCCGGCCTGCGATGCCTGCTGACACGGCGAGTGTGGAAGCGCCGCTAAGGCGAAACACGAAGAACACAAAGGACACGAAGGCGCGCGGAGCGCGCGCTACGCTCACCCTACCCTGGCTGATCTTCCTGCCGCGCGGAGCGCGGCCTTCGTGTCCTTTGTGTTCTTCGTGTTGAAAAACAACAGTTAGGCTTGGCGCCACGTCACGGAGAAGAGCGCGATGCAGAGCTATGAGCAGATTTTCGAGCGCGCCGCGGCGCGGAAGGGCGGGGCGGCGGCGTTGGAGGCGATGATCGGGGAGTATCCGCCAAAGAGCCGCGCCGAGTTGGCGGCTATTCCCGACAGTCGCTGGCTGGCCGAGATCACCCGCGCGGTGTTCCAGGCCGGCTTCAACTGGCGCGTCATCGACAACAAGTGGCCGGGCTTCGAGGAAGCCTTCCACGGCTTCGATCCCAAGCTCAACGCGGCCATGAGCGAGGAGGAGTTCGACGCCCACCTGAAGGACACGCGCATCGTCCGCAACGGCCAGAAGATCGCCTCGGTGCGCGCCAACGCCCAGTTCCTGGTCGATCTTGCCGCGGAGCACGGCAGCGCGGCCAGGTTCTTCGCCGATTGGCCTGACAGCGACCTGGTCGGCCTGCTGGAGCTGATGAAGAAGCGCGCCGCGCGGTGCGCCGGCGAGACGGCGATGCGGCTGCTGCGGCGCATGGGCAAGCCCGCGTTCATCACCACCCGTGATGTCTCCGCCGCCCTGGTCGAAGCCGGCGTGCTGTCCGCGCCGCCGAAGAACCGCAAGGACTTGCAGGCGGTGCAGGACGCCTTCAACGCCTGGAGCGCGGCCACCGGGCGCGACCTCAACGCCATCAGCCGTACGCTCGCGCTCAGCGCCGGCCCCAGCTACGATCCGGAAGCGCCGCCCTGGCCGCGGTGAGCGGCGGGCGATCCCGGGAGGTTCAGGTTGCTCGACATCCTGCTGTACGACGGCTTCGACCATCACGCCGCTGGCGCTGAGCGCTACGCCAGCGAGCTCGAGGCGGCGGCGCAGGCCGAGGTTCCGCCCAAGCACCTGGTGCAATTCGCCAAGGTCGCCGTCCACACCATCGGCGAGCACCTGGGAGACTGGCCCCGCGCCCGGCGGCTAGCCGACCGCCTGCTGTCGGGCCGCCCGCCCGACGCGGAGACGGCGAAGGCCTGGGGCCATCTCTATGTCGCGCGGCTGCTGGCCGGGGACGGCGCCGGCGCGGCCCAGGCGGAGATCGCCTTCTGCACCGGCGTTGGCGCGGACTTCCGCGCGGCGATCGTCGAGATGAAGTTCATGCTCGTCGCGGCGCTGGTCGGAAGCGGTCGCGCCGCGGAGGGGGCGGCGCTCTACCAGGGTGCGCTCGACCTGGCGCGGACGCTCGGCGACGCAGCCCCGCACCGCGCGATCGCGGTGGCCGGCAACAACCTGGCGACCGAGCTGCTTGAAGCCAAGTCCCGCACGGCCGACGAGGCCGAGCTCATGCGGCGCGCCGCCGCCGCCTCGCACGAGTTCTGGCTCAGGTGCGGCGACTGGCTGAACGACGCGCGCGGCGATTACCTCGAGGCGCTGGTGGCGAACGTGCTGGGCGATGCCGCCGCCGCGCTTGGACACGCGGACCGCGCGCTCGCGCTGATCGCCGCGAATGGCGGCGCCGCGATCGACGAGACCTTCCTGCATCTGGCCCGCGCCAATGCCCTGAGGCTCGCGGGCGACGACGAGGCCAGCGTCGCCGAGCTCGAGCTCAGCGACAACGACGCGCTCGGCTGGGACGACGAGGGTCTTGTGTCCTGGTACGTCGAGGAGCGCACGCGCACGATACCGGACGCCCCGCCGCTCGACGTCGACGAAGAGGCGGCCTGAGCGATCATTACCTCGCGGCGCCGTTGCGCGCCGGCGTCGGCGGATGCATGGCTTTTGCGGAAGAGCGCGCCACTAGAGCGCGCCCGGAAACACGCCAGGGAGTGAAGCCATGCCCGAAGCGATTCTCGAACCCGAGCTGCCGATCGTCGATCCGCACCATCACCTGTGGGATCGGCTGGGCGGCGCGCGCAGCCCATTGCCACCGCAGCCAGACGGCCCGGTGCATCCCTTCACCAAGGTCGTCTCGCGCAGCCCGCGCTATCTGCTCGATGAGCTGCTGGCGGACCTCCGCAGCGGCCACAACGTCGTCGCCACCGTGTTTGTCCAGTGCGGGGCGATGTACCGCGCCGACGGGCCCGAACACATGAAACCGGTCGGCGAGACCGAATTCGTCAACGGCGTCGCGGCGATGACGGCCAGCGGCATCTACGGCGACGTGCGCGCCTGCGCCGGCATCGTCGGCCACGCCGACTGCACGATCGGCGAGGCGATCGACGAGGTGCTGGAGGCGCACCTGAAGGTCAGCGACCGCTTCCGCGGCATCCGCCACAGCTGCTCATCCGATCCCGACCCGGGTGTGCTGGGCCCCCTCGCCCGTCAAACGCCCGGGCTCTACCTCTCCGAGGCGTTCCGCAAGGGATACGCCAGGCTAGCGAAATACGGCCTCTCGTTCGACGCCTGGCTGCTGGAGCCACAGCTGCCGGAGCTGATCGACCTGGTGAAGCGGCAGCCCGACATTCCCGTGGTGCTCGACCACGTCGGCACGCCGCTCGGCCTCGCCAGTTACGAGGGCCGCCGCGAGGAGCGGTTCGGCGTCTGGCGCGACAACATCCGCCGGCTGGCCGACCTGCCGCACGTGAACGTGAAGCTGGGCGGCCTGGCCATGGCGTTCTGCAACTTCCCGTCCTTCATGGCCGACCCACCGGCGTCTTCGACTCAGCTGGCGGCCGACTGGAAGCCCTACCTGGAGACCTGCATCGAGGCGTTCGGTCCCTCGCGCTGCATGTTCGAGAGCAACTTCCCGGTCGACCTGGGCTCCTGCGACTACCCAACGCTCTGGAACGCCTTCAAGGTGTTCGCCAAGGACTACTCGGCCGCCGAGAAGGCCGACCTGTTCGCCGGAACCGCCAAGCGCGTCTACCGGCTCGATCTCCCCAACTAGACCCCGTTCGGAGGAACTCCCCATGGCCATCGATTTCGAAATTCCGCCGGAGGCCAAGGCCATCCGCGAGCGCGTGCGCCAGTGGGTGCACGACGAGTGCATCCCCGCCGAGAAAAAGCTGATCGACGGCGCCGACTACAAGACCACCCTGGCGGAGCTGCGCGCCAAGGCCCGCGCCCAGGGCCTCTGGTGCCCCTTCATCCCCAAGGAATACGGCGGCATGGCGCTCGGGCCGCTGGCCAACGCCCTGGTGCAGATGGAGCTCGGCGAGAGCCATCTCGGCGCACTCTCGATGAACACGCAGGGCCCTGACGACGCCACCATGCTGACCCTGCTGACGCACGGCACCGACTTCCAGAAGGAGAAGTTTCTCAAGCCGCTGCTGAACGGCGAGAAGCGCATCTGCTACTCGATGACCGAGAAGGCGGCCGGCGCCGACGCCACCGGCATGCAGACCCGGGCGGTCAAGGACGGCAACGAGAACTATGTGCTGAACGGCGAGAAGTGGTTCTCGTCCGCCGCCTCGGCCGCCGACATCGCGCTGGTGATGGCCAAGACCGACCCCGACGCGCCGCGCCACCAGCAGTTCTCGACCTTCCTGGTTGAGCTGCCGAACCCTGGCTACAAGATCAAGCGCGACATCCAGACCATGGCCGCCGAGGGCCCGCTCAGCCACATCATGGGCGGCGGTCACGCCGAGGTGGAGATCAAGGACCTGGTGGTGCCGGCCGAGAACCTGCTCGGCGGCGAGGGCAACGGCTTCAACATGGGCCAGCACCGCCTCGCCTACGGCCGCCTGCGCCACGGCATGCACAACGTCGCCATGGCCCAGCGCGCGCTCGACATGGCCACCGCCCGCGTCACCACGCGCAGCACCTTCGGCAAGCCGCTGCACGAGCGCCAGGCCGTGCAGTTCATGCTCGCCGAGTGCGCGACCCAGCTCTACATCTCGCGCCTGATGCTGCTGCACATCGCCTTCAAGGCCGAGAAGGGCATGGACCTGCGGCAGGAGAACTCGATCGCCAAGGTCTATCTGGCCAACATGGTGCACCACGTGGTCGACACCGCGATCCAGCTGCACGGCGCGCTGGGCTTCTCGATGGATACCCCGCTGGCCCGTTGGTACACCGGCATCCGCTCTCAACGCCTGGTCGACGGCCCCGACGAGGTCCACCGCTGGACAGTAGGCCGCAACGTGATCAAGGCGTATCAGGCGGACGGGACCACGGCTGCGGCGGCGGGCGGGGACCTAGTCTGAGGCGCGCCGCCCGCTAAGGGGGGGCAGACATGGCCAATACGATGCACTTCGCGTGGGCAGGCGGAAGCCTGCCCGCGGACGGTCCGGACACCGTGTTCGCCTGGCACACCCGCCATCCCGAGTTCGAGATCGTGGTGTGGATCAAGCCGGGCCCTTCCGTCGGCGGGGCGCGGCAGACCTTCGGCGCCCACCCCACCATCCACGTCAGCGAGTGCGACGGCAGCGTCCGAACGGCGGACGGCAGCG
>DATNIH010000052.1:0-4965 GCA_035604515.1 Caulobacteraceae bacterium
GCGGCGACCGGTTCGGCGGCGCCGAGCTGCGCCCGGCGTCGGCGCACGCCGATGAAGCGCATCGTGGCGTACTGGATCAGGAACAGGCCGAGCTTGGTCGAGAGCGCGTAGGCGGACATGAAGCCGGTCCAGATGATGAAGCTGTAGTGGGTCGCGACCCAGAGGTTCACCACCGCCGAGACGAACATCAGCCCGGCCCAGACGAAGCCGAACACATAGGCGATGTCGGGCACGACCTCGATCGCGACCGCCGGCAGATAGCGGTTCATCCAGCCGGGCTTCAACATCACCACGCCAACGATCACGTAGATGATGCTGGCCTTGTAGAGCACGAACCGCACGTCGTTGGTGAGCAGCGCCGTCACGCCGCTCGCCAACACCAGGAACAGGCTCATCCACTGCATCGTCTCGATCGGCCGCTTGCGCGCGATCTCCCAGACGATCTGGGCGATGCCGAGCGCGACGCCGGCGGCGACAGAGAGCGGGATGCTCTTCGTCACCGCATAGAAGGCGAGGAAGAACAGGGTCGAGGCCATGTCGAGGGCCAGGAACTTCGCGGACTGCAGCAGGCTCTTCATGAGACGCGCCCCTCCTTGGTGGGCGCCGCGAACCTAGTTTCGGCGCATCGACAGTCCCAGGCGGCCCGCGAACGGCTGGCGGCGATTGGCGAAACTGCGGCCGTCATTGGCGCTTCGTGAGCGGCTGACACGTCGTTCTTCAATCGGCAAGGCGGATGGCCTATATATAGCCTGTTCGGGCTTCCGTCCGGACTATGGAGATAAACGCGCGCGTAATAATCGGACTGGACCCGGGTGCGATTCCCGGCGGCTCCACCAACCTCCCCGCGTTATCGGCGGGCGTGCACGGGGCCGATCAGCATCGACAGACGTGTAAAGGCGTTGCTTTCTCCCGGCGTGGCTCACCGTTTCGGGCCATTTTCTAACTGCGAACGATAACTTCGCTCAAGAATACGCCCTCGCCGCGTAAGCGGTTCGGACATATTCGACCTAAAGCCCTGGTGTCTTAGCAGCGCCAGGCGGGGCTCGGGGGGCGCCTGGCAACAGAAGCCCCCCACCGTCCCCATCACGAGAATCGCCGTCCGGGAGACGCCGCCGCGCTTGCTTCGGCGCGCTCGCGCGGTAGGTTCGAGGCCGATGGCGCCCCCCAACGACCTGATCGGCTACGACGCGCTGCAGCAGGAGGCGTTGCGCGGCGTCGTGCGCGCGGCGCTGAAGATCGCGGCGGCCAAGCATCTGCCCGGCGACCATCACTTCTTCATCACCTTCAGGACGGCCGCGCCGGGAGTCACCCTGCCCAAAGAGCTGCTCGCCCGCTATCCGGACGAGATGAGCATCGTCCTGCAGCATGAGTACTGGGACCTGGCCCCGGGCGAGACCTTCTTCTCGGTCACCCTGAAGTTCGGCGGGCAGCCCAAGTCGCTCGCCATCCCCTATGCGGCCATCACCCATTTCCGCGACCCTGGGGTGGAATATCAGCTGCGTTTCACCGTCCCCGACGCGCCGGCGACGCCATTGCCCGCACCTGCGCCTGCCGCAGACGCGGCCGGCGAAAAGACGCCCGACGGGCCGAACATCGTTTCCCTCGACCATTTCAGAAAGAAATAGATCCGACGTGACCGACGTAGCCGCCGAAGAGCCGAAGACCTACACCGACGACGAAATCCTGCAGCGTTTCCTGCGCACCAAGAACCAGCCCACCGGTTCACAGACGTTGGGCTTCAAGATGCTGAGCGTCAGCCAGGAAAAGATGGAGGTCGAGGTCGCGTTCGACGCCAGGGCCGAGCTGCTGGCCAATCCGATGAAGCAGGTGCAAGGCGGCTACCTCTGCGCCATGCTCGACGAATGCATGTCGGTCGCCTGCATGGTGGCCTCGAAAATGACCGCTGTCGCGCCCACGGCTGAGATGAAAACCAGCTTCTTCCGTCCAGCGATGCCGGGCGTGCTCAAAGGCGTCGGCCGGGTGGTGCGCTGGGGCCGCACCCTCGCCTTCACCGAGGGCGAACTCTTCGACGCCGACGGGCGGCTGGTGGCCAAGGCCACCGGCACCGCCGTGCCGACGCCGTTCAAGAACTACAAGTAGCGCCATGCCCCGCTGGGTCGTCGCCGCGTGCATCGCCGCCGTCGCCGTCTTCTCCGGGCCGGCGGCCATCGCCGGGCCCAGCCCGTTCGCGAACTGGGCGGCGGTCGTGGTCTCGGGAGACTTCCACGCCGCCCACACCGACAACCCAACCGAGACCTTCGACAACGCCCGCCGCGATGTCTCCGCCGAGCTGATCCGCAAGGGCTTCTCGGCCGCCAACCTGCGCGAGTTCTCGGTGCGACCGGAGCTCTATCCGCAGCAGAAGGTCGCCAAAGCCGACCTGCAGCTGATCTACGAGGGGCTGCGCGACGTCGCCCAGCAGGCCACCGGCGGATGCCTGGTGTATTTCTCTTCGCACGGCGCGCCCTCCGGCGTGGTCGTGAACGGCCAGATTCTGCCGCCGCCGCTGATGGACCAGCTGATCACCGACACCTGCGGCAAGCGTCCGACCGTGGTGATCATCTCGGCCTGTTTCTCCGGCGTGTTCGTCCCAGCGCTGGCCGACAACAACCGCGAGATCATCACCGCCGCGCGCCCGGACCGTTCGTCGTTCGGCTGCAGCGAGAGCGACAAGTACCCCTATTTCGACGCCTGCATGCTGCAGGTGCTGCCGCACGCGCACGACTTCATCGCCCTGGGCCCTGCGGTGCAGGACTGCGTCGCCCGGCGCGAGCTCGAGACCGGCATGAGCCCGGCCTCGGAGCCGCAGTTCTTCGTCGGCCCGCAGCTGCGCCCGATCCTGCCGCTGATGGCCTTCGCGCCGGGGTAGCGGGCGCGCAAGCTTGACAGCCCCCGAACGTTCCCCACCGATGTCTGCGCTAACGCGGTTCGGTCAGGGGGCGGAAGAAGTTGAGCGAGACACAGGAAATCGAGGACATCGAGGCTTGCGCCCGGGTGGGGCGGACGCCGCGCGCCGCCGGCCCGTACCGCGTCTCGATCGGCGACGCGCTGCTGAACTTCCAGCCGGTGACGGTCGCCGAGAGCGTCCTCACCGGGCGCTCGCTGCTCGACCTCGCCGCCCTGCAGCCGGCTGAGGAATACGCGCTCTTCGCGGTCATGACCGATGGCCTGCTCGAAGAGATCCGTCTCGATGAGACGATCGACCTGCGCGCCGGGGTCGAGCGGTTCCTGGCCTTCAAGAGCGACCGCATCTTCCGCTTCCTGCTCGACGGCCGCGAATATCACTGGGGCGGCGACTTCATCTCCGGCGCCACCTTGCTGAGCCTCGCCAAGGTTGATGCGCAGACGCACGGCCTGTGGCTGAAGGGCGCCGACGGCTCGGAGCGCGCCATCGGGTCGAAGCAGCTCGTCGATCTCGGCCAGCCCGGCGTCGAGGTGTTCGCCACGCGGCGACTGGGCGCCTAGCCACTCGGCCAGCGCGCGCCTTGGGACCGGCGAACGCGTGACCGGGTGACGGCTGCGGTGCGGCGCCTTAAACCCCGCGCAGCCCATCGCCCGAGGAGACCGCATGTCCGCCACGCGAACCGAGACCGACAGCTTCGGTCCGATCGAGGTTCCCGCCGATCGCTACTGGGCCGCGCAGACCCAGCGCAGCCTGCAGAATTTCAAGATCGGCTGGGAGAAGCAGCCGTTGCCGGTGGTGCGCGCGCTGGGCGTCGTCAAGCGCGCCGCCGCCGAGGTGAACATGGCGCTGGGCAAGCTGGATACGAACATTGGCGACGCCATCGTGGCCGCCGCGCAGGAGGTGATCGACGGCAAGCTCGACGACCATTTCCCGCTGGCGGTCTGGCAGACCGGCTCCGGCACCCAGTCGAACATGAACGCCAACGAGGTGATCTCGAACCGGGCGATCGAGATGCTGGGCGGGGTGATGGGTTCGAAGTCGCCGGTGCACCCGAACGATCACGTCAACATGAGCCAGTCGTCCAACGACACCTATCCAACGGCCATGCACATCGCCGCGGCCGAGGAGATCGTGCGCCGCCTGATCCCGGCGCTGCAGACCCTGCGCGACGCGCTGGACGCCAAGGCCAAGGCCTGGGCCCACATCATCAAGATCGGCCGCACTCACACCCAGGACGCCACCCCGCTGACGCTGGGCCAGGAGGTCTCCGGCTACGTGCAGCAGGTCGCCAACGGCATCGTACGGATCGAGATGACCCTGCCGATGTTGATGCAGCTGGCGCAGGGCGGCACCGCGGTCGGCACCGGCCTCAACGCCCCGGTCGGGTTCGCCGAAAAGGTCGCGGCCAAGATCGCCGAGATCACCGGTCTGCCGTTCACGTCGGCGCCGAACAAGTTCGAGGCGCTAGCCGCGCACGACGCCATGGTGTTCACCCACGGCGCGCTGAACACGGTGGCGGCCAGCCTGTTCAAGATCGCCAACGACATCCGCCTGCTGGGTTCGGGCCCGCGCTCCGGCCTCGGCGAGCTGTCGCTGCCGGAGAACGAGCCGGGCTCGTCGATCATGCCGGGCAAGGTCAACCCGACCCAGTGCGAGGCGCTGACCATGGTCTGCACCCGCGTGTTTGGCAACGAGGCGACCATGAGCTTCGCCGGCGCTTCCGGCCATTTCGAGCTCAACGTCTACAACCCGGTGATGGCCTACACGCTGCTGCAATCGATCCTGCTGCTGGGCGACGCCGCCGTCAGCTTCACCGAGCACTGCGTGGTCGGGATCGAGCCGCGCGTCGACAACATCAAGGCCGCGCTCGACCGCTCGCTGATGCTGGTGACCGCGCTCGCCCCCACGATCGGCTACGACGCCGCCGCCAAGATCGCCAAGGCGGCGCTCAAGAATGGCGCCACCCTGCGCGAGGAGGCGGTCGGCGGCGGCTACGTCACCGACGCCGAGTTCGACGCCATCGTCCGCCCGGAGAACATGATCGGGCCCGGGTGACGGCC
>DATNIH010000053.1:0-25636 GCA_035604515.1 Caulobacteraceae bacterium
AATTCACGCAACCGGTCGACTTCTTCGATCCGCAACAGACGCAGCTTCTCAGCCCCGTTGCCCTCGTACCTCTGTTTGCGGGTTTCCGAGTACCGTTGGCGCCCAATCCAACGGCCAACTATTACCACATCAACCAGAACATGAAGGCCGACTCGCTGGCTGGATTCGGCCAGGCCGATTGGAAGGTGACGGATACCCTCAAGCTCACCGGCGGCCTGCGGTATTCCAACGACTGGGAGGGCGGCGTGGAGAGCACGCGCCAGATCACCTGGGGCCTGCCGGCGTTCTTCGGCTTTCCGGCGACGGGACCCGGAAGCCTCGGGCCGCTGCAGATCTACGGCAGCACCTTGCCATCGGTGGATGTCACATCGTTCCTCATCTGCCCGACCGGAACGCCGAACTCGGCCGCCCAGCCCACCGCGTGCACCACCGGCCCGCTGGCGCCCGGCGTGAAGGCCGCCGCGACCTTGAATCCCGCCACGGGGCTGTGGTCACGGCCGCTGAGCGCGAACTGGTCCGCGGTAACCGGCACGGCGGGGGCGGAATGGACCCCGAACGCTGATTCGCTCTACTACGTCAAATACAGCCGAGGCTACAAAGCCGGCGGTTTCAATACCGGCACGCTTACAACGTTCCCGGAAACAAAACCGGAAGCCCTTGACGCCTTCGAAGTCGGTGCGAAGGACCAATGGCTCGATCGAACTCTGCAGACGAACATCGCTGTATTCTACTACAACTACGCCAACATGCAGATTCCGTTGTCGGTGCAGCCCGCCACTGGCCCGGCGACGACGCAGTTCTTCAACATGAAGAACGTGGTCTCGTACGGCGTCGAGCTCGAGACGATCTGGCAGCCGATTGAGAACGCCCAGATCCTGTTCAACTATTCCTATCTGAACGCCACGATCCACGATTCGACCGACTGCTTTGTCGATGGGGAGGACCCATTCGCGCTGCTCCCCGCAGATCAGACCGGCGGATGCGTGCCGGGCTCGGGCGCGCAAAAGGTGAACAACCAGGCGGTTCCGGAATCGCCGCGCAATCGGGTGACGATCAACGGCAACTACACCTTCAGGTTCGATCCCGGCTCCCTGACCCTGTCGGCCACCTACATCTGGAAGGACAGGACCTTCGACAGCATTTTCAACCGGTCCTACAACCTCGCGCCGGCCTACGATCAGGTCGACCTTCGCGCCAGCTTCAACGACATCAAGGATCGCTACTCGATCATCCTCTTCGGCAAGAACGTGTTCAACACGCTCGGCTACGACAACGTGGGCGGCCAACGGCTGAGCAGCCAGCTGATCGGAACCTTCCAAGCGTTCGGACTAACGCCGCCGGCGACCTACGGCATCGAGTTGCAGGTCCGGTTCAAATAGCGCGACCCTGGCGCACCAGCTTCCGCGGTGCGACGGTGCCGAGATGCGCGCCCGCCGCCCCAGCCCCCGACGCGATCGTCAAAGAAGGTCTCCCAGGTGAGTGAAACGGACCGCCCGCCGCGTCTCGGTCTCGCGACCAAGATTTCCTACGGCCTCGGATCGGTCGCACAGGGCGTGGGCGGGGTCGCGCTCTCGACCACGGTGATCACCTACTATCTGGTTCGGGTCGTGGGACTGCGGCCGGCCGTTGTGGGCCTGGTGATTCTGATCTCGCTGGTGATCGATGCGGTGCTCGATCCGGCGATCGGACGCTGGTCCGACACCTTCCGGTCACGCTGGGGCCGCCGCCACCCGTTCATGTACTTCTCGGCCGTGCCGATCGCGCTGGCCACCGTCTTTCTCTGGCGTCGACCGGAGGGCCTGCCGACCGAGGCCATGGCCGTCTACGCGCTTGTCATGATGGTCGTCCTGCGGCTTGCCGGCGGGCTCTATCAGATCCCCAGCGATGCGCTCGCGCCGGAGCTGGCCCCGGACTATCACGAGCGCACCACGCTGATCAGCTGGCGCTGGTTCTTCGGCCTGTTCGGTCTGGTCGTCATCTCCGTGCTGCTGAACGGCGTGTTCCTGCGCCGGGACGCCCACCACCCGCTCGGTCAGAACGACCCGGCGGGCTATGCCAACTTCGGCATCGTCGCGGCGATCATCGTGTTCGTTTCCATCATCGTTTCGGCGGCCGCGACCCAGCGCTACATCCCGTTCCTCAAGCCAGCCCCGAATCGCCGCCTTTCGACGGGGCAGTCAGCGCGAGAGATCGCGCAGATCCTCTCCAACCCGTCGCTGCTGGCGCTGCTGGCGTCAGGCGTTGTCGGCGGCGTGGCCAGCGGCATCAACATGAGCCTCACCGGCTTCATGAACTTCTACTTCTGGGGGCTGACACCCCAGGTGGTGGCGGTGATCACGTTGCTGGCGGCGCCGGCGGCGGTCATCGGCGTCGTGGCCGCGCCCATCCTCTCGCGCCTGCTCGACAAGAAGCTGACGATGATCACGGTCTTCCTGCTGTCGATGTTCACGTTCGTGATCCCGGTCGCGCTGCGGCTGGTCGGGCTGATGCCGCCGAACGGCTCGCCGCTGGTCCCGCTCATCCTGACGATCGACCTGTTCGTCACGTCCGTCCTGGCCGTGACGGGCTTCGTCATCATCAGTTCGATGATCGCCGATGTCGCCGAGGACGCCGCCGTCAGGACGGGCGTGCGCGCCGAGGGCCTGCTGTTCGCGGCCAACGGGCTTGTCCCCAAGATCACCATGGGTCTAGGCGGCCTTGTCGGCGCTTTGATGCTGGAGTTCGTGCGCTTCCCGGTCGGGGTGGAGCACGGCGCGGTCGACGTGGTCGACCCGGCGATCATGCGCAATCTGGCGCTGGTTTCGCTGCCGGCCGGCGCGGTGCTGAACCTGGTCGCCGTCGGCGTGCTGATGTTCTACCGCATCGACCGCCGCGCGCACGAAGCCAACCTCGACGCGCTGAGGCGCGCGGCCGCCCCGGGCGATCCGCCGCCCGCGCCGCCCCCGGCGGCGCCGATACTCGTCGAACCCGCGCCCTTCACCCTGCCGCCCTGAGGCCGCTCAGAGCCGACCGGGCAGGCCCACCAAGCTTTCCATCGCCCTGGCGATGTTCTATCGCCGTACCATATGGCCAAGTGTGCAATTTCGAGTCGGTGGTTTGAACAGATGCCGCGTCAATTGATGGCGGAGGGCGATCCGGCGCACCTCGGCCGCGGCGCCTAAACCGATGGATGGCGATGCTGCTCTGCCAAGATCCGGCCCTGCGCCTGGTCAGGCCGGACCGGGCATGCGCCCCGGCGCCGGCGGTTCGGGCCATGGTCCGCCCGGCGGTTTTCGCGGCGGCCACGGCGGCCGCATCGATCCGAAGCTGATCGAAGGGCCGATCACCAGCACCCTGATCATGTTCTCGCTGCCGCTGCTGGGCGCCAACCTGCTGCAGTCGCTGAACGCCACCGCCAACCAGTTCTGGGTGGCGCACCTGCTCGGCACCACCGACATCACCGCGATCGGCAACGCCAACAGCGTGATGTTCCTGTCGCTGAGCGCGATCATGGGCGCGACGATGGCGGCCAACATCCTGATCGCGCAGCAGGTCGGCGCTGGCGACCTCACCATGGTCAAGCGCATCATGGGGACGGCGATCTTCTTTTTCGTGGTCGTCTCGGTGACGATCTCGCTGACCGGCGGCATCTTCGCGCCGCTGATCCTCAAGGGCTTCATGCACACGCCGCCGGCGGCTGAGACCGAGGCGATCGTCTATCTGCGTGTCGTGTTCGGCGCGATGCCGTTCATGTACTTCTTTCAGTTCCTGCAGATGGCTCAGCGCGGCGCGGGCGACAGCCGCACGCCGTTCTACTTCATGGCCCTGGCGGTCGCCCTGGACATCATCCTCAACCCGCTGCTGATCGCAGGCATCGGCCCCTTCCCCAAGATGGGCATCGCGGGCTCGGCCACCTCGACCCTGATCGGCCAGAGCGCCTCGCTGGTCCTGTTGCTGATCGTGCTCTATCGCCGCCACAGCGTGCTGATGCTCAAGGGCCGCGAGTTGCGCTACCTGATCCCGAGCGCGGAAATCCTGCGCCCGCTGGTGTTCCGCGGCATTCCGATGAGCCTGCAGATGTTCATCATGTCGGCGGCCGGCATCACCATGCTGCGCTTCGTCAACGCGTTCGGCGCGGTGACGTCGGCGGCCTACGTCGGCGCCGTGCAGGTGTGGAACTACATCCAGATGCCTGGCATGGCGGTCGGCATGGCCGTCTCGTCCATGGCCGGCCAGAACGTCGGGGCCGGGCAATGGCATCGCGTCGACAAGATCGCGCTGATCGGCCTGGCGCTCAGCCTGGCGGTGACCGGGTCGATCGCCGCCCTGATCTACCTGCTGGGCCCGCTGCCGCTCTACATCTTCCTGCCGGTCGGTTCGCCGACCATCCCTGAGGCGCTGGAGATCAATCGCACGGTGCTCTGGGCTTTCGTGATCTTCAACGCCACCTTCGCGCTCGGCGGCATCGTGCGCTCGACCGGCGCGGTCTGGCCGCCGCTGATCATCCTGGTGGTGGCGATGTTCGCGATCCGCGTGCCGTTCGCCTATTTCATGATCCCATACTTCGGCAAGGAAGCGATCTGGTGGAGCTTCCCACTGGGTACGCTTACCTCCAGCGCCCTGACCGCGCTGTACTTCCGCTATGGCGGCTGGCGTAAGGTTCGGATGCTGCACCACTCGCCCATCGGCGACACCACCGACGGGGGCCAGGGTGCGCCGGTGGCTGAGCCGCCTGAGCGGGAAGAGGGCATCGGCGGCGAAATCCTGGCGTCGTAGGGTCCAATTCGCCGCAGGGCGGTTCCCCTCGGCCCGGTTTCAAGACATATCGCAGGTCTGATGCACGACGGCTCGCTCGCGCCCCCGGTCACCGCCCGCTTCAGCCGCAAGCGCGACGCTATCGTCGCCGCGGCGACGGAGATCCTGAACTATCGCGGCGTGAAGGGGATGACGCTGGCGCTGGTGGCCGAGCGGGTCGGCCTGATCACCACCAGCGTCACCTACTATTTCAAGAAGAAGGACGAGCTTGCCGCCGCCTGCTTCCTGTCGGGCATCGAGCGGCTGAAGGCGCTGGTGCGCGAGGCGAGCGCCGAGCCCAGCGCCTCGGCCCGCGTGCGCCGCCTGCTCGAACTCTACATCGCCCTTCGCGCCCGCATCGCCGCCGGCGAGGCGCCGCCGATCTCGGTGTTCAGCGATATTCGGGCGCTATCGCCCCCGACGCAGCGACCGACCGCCACCGCCTACGCCGAGCTGTTCCGCAGCATCCGCCGCCTGTTCGCCGCGCCGGACGCTGAACGGCTCGGACGCGGCCAGGCGACCGCCCGCACTCAGATCCTGCTCGAGCAGATCCATTGGCTCGAAACCTGGCTGCCCCGCTACGACGCGCACGATTACGACCGGGTCTGCGACCGCATGCACGACATCCTGGTCGGTGGCCTCGCCCCGCCTGGCGCCGTCTGGCGTCCGGCGCCGATCGCCGTGGCCGCCCCAGCCGCGGCGAACGCCTCCGCTGGCGACGCCTTCCTGCTGGCGGCCACCCGGCTGATCAACCAGCGCGGCTACCACGGCGCCTCGGTGGAGCTGATTTCGGCCTCGCTCAACGTGACCAAGGGCTCGTTCTACCACCACCACAACGCCAAGGACGATGTCGTCACCGCCTGCTTCGAGCGCTCGTTCGAGGCGGTCCGCCGCGCCCAGCTGGCCGCGCGGTCCCTGCCGGGAGACGAGTGGCTGAAGCTGACGTCGGCCGCGGCCGCGCTGGTCGAGTTCCAGTTCTCCAGCGCGGGGCCGCTGCTGCGCACCTCGGCGCTGGCCGCGTTGCCGGTGACCATCCGCGGCGAGATGATTGCGCAATCGGGCCGGCTCTCCGACCGGTTCGCGGCCATGATCTCGGACGGGGTCGGGGAGGGTTCGCTACGGCCCGTGGACCCGTTCATCGCCGCGCAGATGCTGAACGCGACCCTCAACGCCGCCGCCGACCTGCCGGTGCTGCTGCGCGGCGTCGAGGCCCGCACCGCCGTCGACTTCTACGCCCGCCCATTCTTCACCGGGCTGACGGCGGCGTAGAACGGCTGTCCTATGGACCCGGTGCTCTTGGCTCCTCCCCTCGCTTCACGCGAGGGGAGGTGTCGCGATGGCGAGCCGCGGCAAGGCGAGCCGCGACGGAGGGGAGACAGGCGCCGGCGTCGGTGACAGTCCTGCGCCGCCGTGCCCCCATCGTCGCGCATCGGCGCTGACGCGCCTCGCCTGCGACACTTCCCCCGCTTCACGGGGGAAGAGCAAGCTCCCTCCGATTTCGAACGGCTGTTTGCTTCCAGCTCGGCCCAAGACTAGCGTCTGTTGCATTCAGGACCGGCCGACAGAGCGCCGGCGCGGAGGATTTCAGGCATGCGATTTGGCATATTCTACGAGCATCAATTGCCCCGGCCCTGGACCGAAGGGCTGGAGCAGAAGCTGTTCCAGGACGCGCTCGACCAGGTCGAGCTCGCCGACAAGCTGGGCTTCGACAACGTCTGGGAGGTCGAGCACCACTTCCTGGAGGAATACTCGCACTCCTCGGCGCCGGAGGTGTTCCTGGCCGCCTGCTCGCAGCGCACCAAGCAGATCCGGCTAGGCCACGGCATTGTCTTGATGCCGCCGGGCTACAACCACCCGGCCCGCGTCGCCGAGCGCATCGCCACGCTGGATCTGGTCTCCAACGGCCGGGTGGAGTGGGGCACCGGCGAGAGCTCGGCGCTGTTGGAGCTGGGCGGCTACAAGGTGCCGCTGGCGGAGAAGCGCAACGCTTGGCGCGAGGCGGTCGAGCAGTGCGCCAACATGATGGCCATGAGCCCCTATCCTGGCTTCGAAGGCCAGTACTTCTCGATGCCGGCGCGCAATGTGGTGCCCAAGCCGGTGCAGCGTCCGCACCCGCCGCTGTGGGTCGCCTGCTCCAACCGCGAGACCATCAAGCTGGCCGCCAGGCTCGGCATCGGCGCACTGACCTTCGCCTTCGTCGACCCGGCCGAGGCCAAGCAGTGGGTCGACGACTACTACCGCATCTTCAAGGAGGAGTGCGTGCCGATCGGCCACGCGGTGAACCCCAACATCGCCATGGTCTCCTCGTTCGGCCTGCACCAGGACGTCGAGGAGGCAAAGCGCCGCTTCCGCGACGGCTTCCGCTTCTTCCAGTTCGCGCTGGGCTGGCATTACGGTTTCGGCGAGCAGATCCCCGGCCGCACCGACATCTGGGAGAAGTTCCAGGCGGCGCTGGCCAACATGCCCGAGGAGGCGGCAGCAGAGGGCGGCATCGCCACCCCCGAGGGGCTGCGCGAGCACCTGCGCAAGTTCGACGAATGCGGCGTCGACCAGGTGACCTTCATCCAGCAGGCGGGCCGCAACAAGCACGAGCACATCTGCGAGGCGCTGGAGCTGTTCGCCGGCGAGGTGATGGGCGAGTTCAAGGAGCGCGAAGCCGAGCGGGTGAAGCGCAAGGCCGAGGAGCTGGCGCCGTACGTCGAGGCGGCGTTCAAGCGCAAGCAGTGGATGAAGCCCCTGGCCGACAACGAGATCCCGCCCGTGGTCGCGCTCGGTCGCCAGGTCGCTGAACAGGCGGCGAAGACCGGAGCGCCGCTACCGCCGGCCAACCCCAACCGCGCAGCCTGGGTGAAGGCGCTGGAGCGGGCAGACGGGAAGAAGTAGCTCCCCTCCCCTCAGGGGGGAGGGGAAGCCCAGGCCTTGGCGAAGGCCACCACCTGCTGCGCCACGGTCTCGACCTGCCAGATGTCGCGAGGGTCCTTCAGGGCGCCGGCGTCGTCGAAAGGCTTCATCGCGCTGTTGACCGTCGCCCCCAGCGGGGTCGGCCAACCGCGCAGCGCGTGGACGATGGCGCGCAGCGAGGCCAGCGCCGAGCCGCAGGCCTGCCAGCCGTCGGCGACCACGATGCAGCCGACGGCGCGGCCGTCGAGGTAGGGGCGCGCGTCGCCGCTGAGCGGCTCGAGGCTGTCGAGCGCATTCTTGATCAGGCCGGAGAGCGAGCCGTGATAGCCGGGGGTGGCGACGATCACGCCGCTGGCGTTGCGCACCGCCTCGACCAGGGCCGAACGCTCCGGCGGCTCGCCGGGATCGGTGGGATTGAAGATCGGCAGCCGCGAAAGGATCTCGCCGCCGAACAGCTGGGTCCTGGCGCCCGCCGCCTCGGCCGCGGCGAGGGCGGCGGTCAGCACCCGCTCGCTCGATGACGGAGATCGAACGGTGCCGCCGATGCCGACGATCAGCGGTCGCTCCGGCGCCTGGGCCATCAACACAATCTCCGGATCGCGCGCCGCCGTCAGCCTACGGCCGACCCACGACTAGCGATCCGCAGACGGTGTTGAAAGCCTGACGTTGCGGGAATCAGGCGTCGACCGCCTTAAGCCTCCGCCTCCCTAAGCCTCGACCGGCGCGCGGCCCTTGGCGACCTCCGCCTTCAGCTCGTCGATCGCCGCGCCATACTTGTCGAGCGCCGCTTCCTTGAGCTTCGGCAGGTGATAGCTGGGAAACAGGTCCTGGTCGGGCCGGTAGTCCTTCAACACCTGCTTCGCGACGGTGACCTTGTGCACCTCGGTCGGGCCGTCGGCGATGCCCATCACCAGCGCCGAGGTCACCATCCCCATGAACGGCATCTCGTTGGAGACGCCCATGGCGCCGTGCAGGTGCGCGGCGGTGGTGGCGATGTCGTGATAGACCTTGGGCATCGCCACCTTGATCGCGGCGATGTCCTTGCGCACCAGGTTGTAGTCCTTGTGCTTGTCGATCAGCCAGGCGGTGCGCAGCACCAGGAGGCGGAACGACTGCAGCGCAATCCAGCTGTCGCAGATCTGCTCCTGCACCACCGCCAGGTCGGCCAGGCGCCCGTCGCGGGTCTGGCGCGAGACCGCGCGGCGGCACATCAGGTCGAAGGCCTTCTGGCACGCGCCGACGGTGCGCATCGCATGGTGCACCCGGCCGCCGGAGAGGCGGGTCTGGGCCACCAGGAAGGCGCCGCCGCGTGGGCCGAGCAGCGCTTCGGGGCCGACCTCGACGTCGGTGTAGCGCATGTAGCCATGGCCGCCGCCCTCGCCGGCGCCGACGCCGATGCCGCGCAGGATCTCAACGCCGGGCGTCTTCGTCGGGACGATGAAGATCGAGGTCTTCTGGTGGATGTCCTTATGGTCGGGATCGGTCACCGCATAGACGATCAGGATGGTCGAACCGTAGGCGCCGGAAGAGAAGTACTTCTCGCCGTTGATCACCCACTTGCCGTTCTTCCACTCCGCTCGGGTCTTGAAGGTGGTCGGGTCCGACCCGCCGGCCGGCTCGCTCATCGAGAAGGCCGAGCGGATGTCGCCGTTCAGCAGCGGCCACAGCCACTTTTCCTTCTGCTCGGGCGTACCGTAGTGGGCGATGATCTCGGCGTTACCGGTATCGGGCGCCTGGCAGCCGAAGATGGTGGGCGCCATGCCGACGCGGCCCAGTTTTTCGTTCATCAGGCCCAGCTTCAGCTGGCCATAGCCCTGGCCGCCCAGTTCGGGGCCGAGGTGGCAGGCCCACAGGCCCTGCGCCTTCACTTCTTCCTGCAATGGCTTGATGAACTTCTCGCGCGCCCCCGGCACCATCAGCGACCGGCCGAGGTTCGAGAGCGGCTCGACCTTTTCTTCCATGAACTCTTCGATCCAATCGAGTTTCTTCTGAAATTCCGGGTCGGTCTCAAAATCCCAAGCCATCGATGTCTCCTTTGGTCCTCCCAAGCGGGCGGATCGTCTGCGTCTACCTTCTGATGCCGGCATTATCGGGCGCCGTAAGGGGAGGTGCAACCGATATCAAACGCTTGTTTGACTGATCCGTACCCTTCTTTCGAACCCTCCCACTTGAGGGGAGGGTGGTGAGCGAAGCGAACCGGGTTGGGGGGCTCTCGAAGCCCGCGCCCTTCTCAGCAGCAGACCCCCACCCCCGACCCCTCCCCTCAGGGGGGAGGGGGGCTTAAATCCACGGCCACGCTGGACGAACCGGGCTTAGGGCGCCATCTGCCGCGCATGGCTGACTCCCGACCGATCGAACGCCTCGTGATCTTCGGCGCCACCGGCGATCTCGCCGCGCGCATGCTGCTGCCTTCGCTCTATTTTCTCGACGCCGATGGGCTGCTGCCGAAGGCGCTGAAGATTATCGGCTCGGCCCGCTCGGACCTCAGCCGCGCCAAGTTCGCCGAACATGTCCACGGCATCCTGAAGAAGCGCCCCGAGGGCCTGAAGGACGACGTCTGGGACCGCTTCATGGCTCGGCTCGACTACTGCAAGGCCGACGTCACCAGCGGGGCCGGCATGAAACCGCTCGCCGAGTACGTCGGCGAGGCCTCGACCATCTTCTTCCTGGCGCTGTCGCCCAGCCTCTACGGCGCGGTCTGCAAGGCCTTGGACGAGAGCGGCCTCGCCTGCGGCGACTGCCGCATCGTGCTGGAAAAGCCGCTCGGCCACGACCTGGAGAGCTCCAAGGCGATCAACGCCGAGGTGGCGGCGGTGTTCGCGGAGGACCGGGTCTTCCGCATCGACCACTACCTCGGCAAGGAGACGGTGCAGAACCTGATCGCTCTGCGCTTCGCCAACACCCTGTTCGAGCCGCTGTGGAACAACCTGGCCATCGACCACGTGCAGATCACCGTGGCCGAGACCGAGGGCGTCGGCGACCGCTGGCCCTACTACGACGAATACGGCGCGCTGCGCGACATGGTGCAGAACCATATGATGCAGCTGCTGTGCCTGGTGGCGATGGAGCCGCCGCCGGACGCCGGCGCCGACTCGATCCGCGACGAGAAGGTCAAGGTGCTGAAGTCGCTGAAGCCGTTCACCCGCGCCTCGGCGCAGCAGCTCAGCGTGCGCGGCCAGTACAAGGCCGGCGTGGTCGAGGGCGAGCAGGTCAAGTCCTATGCCGACGAGCGCGGCGGGCCGACCGGCACCGAGACCTTCGTCGCGCTGCGCGCCGATATCGAGAACTGGCGCTGGGCCGGGGTGCCGTTCTACCTGCGCACCGGCAAGCGGCTGCCGGAACGGCGCACCCAGATCGTGGTCCAGTTCAAGGCGCTGCCCCACCTGATCTTCGGCGAGCGGGCCGAGGAGGACGTGATCGCCAACCGCCTAGTGATCGACCTGCAGCCGGAGGAAGACATCTCGCTGCTGCTGATGAACCGGCGGCCAGGTCTTTCGGGCAACCGGTTGCAAGCGCTGCCGCTCAGCCTGTCGCTCGACGATGGCGGGCGCCGACGGATCGCCTACGAGCGGCTGCTGCTCGACGTGCTGGCCGACAACCACACCCTGTTCGTGCGCCGCGACGAGGTGGAGCTGGCCTGGGCCTGGATCGACGGCGTCGCCGCCACCTGGACCGACCTCGGCATCGCGCCCAAGCCCTACGCCGCCGGCAGCTGGGGCCCCGCCGGCGCGTTCGCGCTGCTGGAGCGGTCGGGGCGGGCTTGGCTGGATGAGTAGGCTAGAAGCCTTCGCCACAGCGGACGCCGCCGCCGCTGCCGCTGCCCAAGCTATTGTTGACCAACTGACCCCACCAGGCCCCAAGCGCCTGATCGTCACCGGCGGCCGGTCGCCCGGTCCGGTCTACGACCGCCTGACTCAGACCGATCTCGACTGGTTGC
Source organism: Caulobacteraceae bacterium (assembly GCA_035604515.1). Classification (GTDB taxonomy): domain Bacteria; phylum Pseudomonadota; class Alphaproteobacteria; order Caulobacterales; family Caulobacteraceae; genus Acaudatibacter. Next base: position 11,612 of record DATNIH010000053.1, read on the forward strand.
GCATCACCATCACCCTCAGCGACGAGCGCTTCGTCGACCCGGGCGCCCCTGACAGCAACGAACGGCTGGTGCGAGAGCGGTTGCTCCGGGGTCGTGCAGCCGCGGCCGGGTTCGTGCCCCTGAAAGGCAAGTGCTCGACGCCAGCCGAAGACGCGGTGGCGGTTGAACCGTTGCTCCGGGCGCTCGTCCCGTTCGACGTGGCCCTGCTGGGGATGGGCGACGATGGCCATATCGCCTCGCTCTTCCCCGGTGCGCCCCGCCTGGCCGCCGCCCTCGATCCCGATAGCGAACGGTTCGTCATCGGTGTGGAGGTTGCCGGTCTAGCGCCCTATCTGCCGCGCATCAGCCTGACCGGGCGGGCGCTGTTCGACTCCAGACTGATCGTGCTGCTGACCAGCGGCGAGCCCAAGCGGTCGCTGATCGAGCGGGTTCTGACCGACCCGGCGTTCGCCCCGCCGGTGGCGGCGCTGATCCGCCAGACCCGAGCGCCGGTCCGGCTGCTATGGTCGCCCTCCTAAGCCTGCCGCCTGAAGGAGGCCGCGATGCATCCCGTCACCCTCGAAGTCACCGAGCGCATCAAGGCGCGCAGCCGGGACTCCCGCGCCGCCTACCTGGAGCGCATGGAAGCCGCGCGCCAGGCCGGCCCCGGCCGCGCCAAGCTCAACTGCGCCAACTTCGCCCATGCCTTCGCCGCCGCGCCCGACGACGACAAGGCGCGGCTGCGCAACCCCGCCGCGCCCAACCTCGCCATCGTCTCGGCCTACAACGACATGCTCTCGGCGCATCAGCCGCTGGAGCGCTTCCCGGCGATCATCAAGGCCGCGGCGCGCGAGGTCGGCGCCACGGCCCAGTTCGCCGGCGGCGTCCCGGCGATGTGCGACGGCGTCACCCAGCAGCAGCCGGGCATGGAGCTGTCGCTGTTCTCCCGTGACGTGATCGCCATGGCGACCGCGGTCGCGCTGACCCACGACGCGTTCGACGGGGCGCTGCTGCTGGGCGTCTGCGACAAGATCGTGCCGGGCCTTTTCATCGGCGCGGCGACGTTCGGCCACCTGCCCACCATCTTCGTGCCGGCCGGGCCGATGACCTCGGGGGTCTCCAACGCCGAGAAGGCCAGGATCCGTGGCCTCTACGCCGAGGGCAAGATCGGCCGCGAGGAGCTGCTCGAGATCGAGATGAAGGCCTACCACGGCCCTGGCACCTGCACCTTCTTCGGTACCGCCAACTCCAACCAGATGGTGATGGAGATGATGGGCCTGCATCTGCCGGGCGCCGCCTTCGTGCATCCCAACACGCCGTTGCGCGACGCCCTGACCGCGGCGGCGGCGAAGCGGGCAGTGGAGATCGGGGTCAAGTCCAACGCCTACACCCCGTTCGCGGCGGTGGCGGACGAAAAGAGCTTCGTCAATGGCATAGCCGGCCTGCTGGCCACCGGCGGTTCGACCAACCACACGCTGCACCTAGTGGCGATGGCCCGGGCCGCCGGCGTCGTGCTGACCTGGGAGGACTTCCACGACCTCGGGCTGGTCACGCCGCTGATCGCCCGGGTCTATCCGAACGGGGCGGAGGACGTGAACGCCTTCCACGCGGCCGGCGGCATGGCTTTCGTGGTGCGCCAGCTCGCCGACGCTGGGCTGGTGCATCAGGACGTGACCACCGCCGCCGGCCATGGTCTTCGCCTCTATCAGCGGGAGCCGTTCCTCGACGACGGCGTGCTGGTCTGGCGCGAGGGCGGCGAGAAGAGCCTGGCGCCCGACATCCTGCGCCCCGTGGATGACCCATTCGACGCCGAGGGCGGCATCCGCATCCTCACCGGCGGCCTGGGCCGCGCGGTGATCAAGGCCTCGGCGGTCAAGCCCGAGCATCACCTGATTGAGGCGCCGGCGCTCTGCTTCGACGACCAGGAGGACCTGCTGGCGGCATTCAGGCGCGGCGAGCTCGACCGCGATTTCGTCGCCGTGGTCCGCTTCCAGGGGCCGCGCGCCAACGGCATGCCCGAGCTGCACAGCCTCACCCCCACGCTGAGCCTGCTGCAGGACCGCGGCCGCAAGGTCGCCCTGGTCACCGACGGCCGCATGTCCGGCGCCTCGGGCAAGGTGCCGGCGGCGATCCACCTGACGCCGGAAGCGGCGTGCGGCGGGCCGGTCGCCCAGGTCCGCGACGGCGACATCATCCGCCTCGACGTCCGCGCCGGCACGCTGACGATCAAGGTCGACGAGCGCGAACTGGCGGCTCGTGACCCGGCGGTGCGCGCGTCATCCGGCTTCGGCTACGGCCGCGAGCTGTTCGGCTGGGCGCGGGCCATCGCCAGTCCTGCCGACCAGGGGGCCTGCACGCTGTTCGAGACGGCCTGAGCCCCAGTCAGCTCAAGCACATCACCACGCCCTCGTCGGCCAAGCTGGCGATCCGTTCCGGGTCGATGCCGTAGTCGGCCAGCACCTCGAAGGTGTGTTCGCCGAGGCCCGGGTCGGGCCGATTGTAGCCGCAGGGACTGCGCGAGAAGGTCGCGTAAGGACGGTTGGTCACCGGGCCGTAGGGCGTGTCGTGGACCTGGTCGAGGAAGGTGTTGGCCGCCAGCCAGCGGTCGGTCAGCGTCTGCTCGGCCAGCTGGGCCAGCACCGCGCGGACACCGGCCTTGCGCAGCGCCTCCAGGACATCGACCACGCGCCGCCCTCGCAACGCTGCCTCAATCTGCTCGGCCAGGGCCCCGTCGCGCGGCTCGGCCATCATGTCGAACCCGCCAGCCCAGTCCGGATGGCCGAGCGCGCCGGCCAGCGCCGTCGCCTCGCCGGCGCTCGCGCAGGCCACCAGGATCCAGTCGTCGGCGCAGGCGTAGAAGCGGTCGAGCGCGGCGATCCCCAGGCAGTCGCGGCAGCCCTTCGGCGCCGGCGGCGCGCCGGGCCAGGTGGTCAGCTCGCCCGACTGGAACATGGCGCTCTGGTTGGTGAGGCTAGTCTCCAGCACCTGGCCTTCGCCGGTGCGCTCCCGGGCGTTCAGCGCCGCGATCACCCCGAACGCGGCCATCGAGGCGGAGGCGAAATCGTTGACCGCGATGATGTGGAACACCGGCTCGTCGTCATCGCCCCCCTGCGCCGCCATCAGGCCGCTGCGCGCCTGCAGCAGCGGATCGAACCCCGGCCGCCTAGTCTCCTCGCCGCGCGAGCCATAGGTGGTGATCGAGCCGGAGATCAGGCGCGGATTGACCGCCCGCACCGCCTCGTGGCCGATCCCGAGCCGGTCGCGGACGCCGAGGCGATAGTTGTCGAGCACCACGTCGGACTGGCGGGCGAGGTCGAGGAATACCTCGCGGCCCGCTGGCTGCTTCAGGTCGACCACTAGGCCGCGCTTGCCGCGGTTGTAGGCGGTGAAACCGATGCCGCGGTCGCGCCAGGGATCGCCCTCGGCGGATTCCACCTTCACCACCTCGGCCCCCAGGTTGGCGAGGATGGCGTTGCAGTATGCGCCGGCGATGACGGTGCCGAGGTCCAGCACCTTGATCCCCGCCAGCGGTCCGGTCCTCGCGGCCTCAGCGCCGGTCGCGGCCACGGCCGGGGATGTCGCGAGGAAGGCGTCGACGTCGGCCGCTCCGGCGTCCTGCACCAGATGCCGCACCGACCCCGGCGTCGACATCAGCTTGATCGGCACCCCGGGCATTTCGATCGGCCCGCGCTTGGGGTCCGGCATCACCACGCGCATGTCGTTGTTGGCGATCAGCTCGCTGGCGAGCCAGTCCTCGCGCCGGCCGACCGGGCCGCAGGGCACGTCGGCGTCGCGCAGGATCTCCAGCCACTCGGCGCGGGTCTTTTCGCGGAAACGAGCCTCCATCGCCTCCGAGACTTCTTCCGGGAATACGTCTCCCACCGGCGCCAAACCGGTCAGTCCCATGGCGCCCACCGCCCGCTGGAAGAAGTAGCTGAACAGGGTGGCCAGGAAGAGGAACTGGCCGTCGCCGCACTCGTAGAGCCGGTATGAGGGCGAGGCGCCAAGCGGTTTGCGGCCGGGCGGCAGGAAGGTGCCCGACGCGCCGCCGACCAGGGCCACGGCGTTCAGTCCGCTCACCGTCACCGCCTGGCCGAGCCCGCTCCTAGCGCGCTCCAGCAACGCTGCGCCAGCCGCGCCGGCGGCCATGGCGGCCTGGGCGTAGTGCAGCACCGGCGCGATCAGATAGACCGGCTGCTCGGCGTAGCTCGACTGGCGGAACGCCGCGCCGGTCAGCGCGATCAGCGCGCCGTGGTGAGCCTCCAGCTCGCTTGGCTCGCCGGTCGTGCCGAACGGCGGCGTCCACAGCCGCACCAGCCGCGGATGGCGCTGCGCCGCGTCGAGCAGATCGAGCGCCGCCATCCGTTTCGGCGAGAAGTCGAAGATCGCGACGTCAGCGGCGGCCAGCAGTTGTTCCAACCGTTCGCGCTCGGCCGGATCGTCCAGATCGAGCGTCAGGCGGCGTTTATTGCGGTTCCACATCTGGTAGCCGGGCTTGGCCGCCGCGCGGTCGCCCCTGGGCGGTTCGACTTTCAGCACTTCAGCGCCGAAATCGGCCAACAGCATCGCCGCCATCGGCCCGACCAGGCCCTGCGAGCAATCCACCACCTTCAGACCCAGAAACGCCGTCAATTCACACCCGCCAACCTGCACGCTCCATCCGCTCCCGCTAGCCGCGGAAGATCACGTGTTCCCGGGCCAGTTCGACGATCCGCTCGCGCGGCACGCCGTAGTCCTGCAATACCTCAACCCCATGCTCGCCAAGCTCGGGATGCAGCCGCTCGAACCGCAGCGGCGCACCGTCGAAGTCGGCGTAGCTGCGCGAGACGATCATCTCGCCCTCTACCGGGTGCGAGCGCAGCTCGAAGTAGCGGTTCTCCCAGAAATATTCGGTGCGATGCGCCTCGTCGCCGCGCAGCACCGGCGCGGCCGGCACGCCCGCATCGCACAGCAGATCGACCGCTTCGTCGCGTCTCAATCTGACGAAAGCGTTGCCCAGTTCGGCTGCAAGCGCGCCGTCGCGGGGCTCGACCAACGCCGCTGCGCCGTCCCAGCGCTCGATCCATTCAGGATGCTCCAGCACCCGCGCTAGGTCCTCGAAGTGCTTTGCCGTCGTGGCCGCCAGCGTGAGCCAGCCGTCGGCGCAGCGATGGAAGCGGTCGAGCGCGGCGAAACCTATGCAGTCGCGGCCGCCCTCGGCCATCGGTGGGCGGCCGTCGTACCAGGTCAGGTCCCCGGACTGGTAGAGCGCGCTCTGGGCCGCCAGGCTGGTCTCGGTGTCCTGGCCTTTGCCGGTCCGCTGGCGGGCGTGCAGCGCGGCGATGATGGCCAAGGCGCCCATCGCCGCAGTCGCCACGTCGTTGATCGGGATGGCGTGAAACACCGGTTCGCCCTCGTCGCCCCCCTGCGCCCACATCATCCCGCTCCTCGCCTGCAGCAAGGCGTCGAAGCCGGGCAGGGACGCGTCGAAACTGCGCGAGCCATAGGTGTTGATCGAGCAGGAGATCACCCGTGGATTCACCGCCGCCAACGCCGCGTAGTCGATCCCGAGCCGCTTGCGGACGCCGAGCCGATAGTTGTCCAGCACCACGTCGGCCTGTCGCGCCAGGTCGAGGAACAGCGCCTTGCCAGACGGGTGCTTCAGGTCGAGGCCCAGGCCGCGTTTGCCGCGGTTGTAGTTGAGGAAACCGCCGGTGTAGCGGAACGGATCGCCATCGCGGCCCTCCACCTTCACCACGTCAGCGCCATAGTTAGCCAGGATCGCCCCGGCATAGGTCCCGGCGATCACGGTCCCGAGGTCAAGCACCCGCACCCCATCCAGCGGCGGCCCGGTGTGGCGCTTGAGCGCGTTCGGGATGGCGCGCGGCGCGCTGAACGCCGCCACGTCGGCGTCCGTGGCGTCCTCGATCAGGTGGCGCACCGAGCCCGGCGTCTCGTGCAGCCAAGCCGGCACGCCGACCATCTGCACCGGACCATGGTCGGGGTGCTCCAGCACCTCGTGCAGTGCGTTGGCGCAGATGAGCTCGCTATCCAGGAAGGCTTCGCGATGATCGACGGCGGCGGCCGGCACGTCGTGCTCGCGGAACGCGGCCAGCCACCGCTCCCGCGGGCCGCTTAGCAGCTTCGCCTGGATCGCCGAGCCGATATCCATCGGCGCCCGCTCAAGCCCAAGAGCCCGGATCGTCCGCTCGAAGAACTGGGAGAACAGCGCCGCCAGGAACAGCCATTCGCCGTCGCCGCACTGGTAGAGCCGATAGCTTACCGAGCCGCCCAGCGGATGGCCGCCGCCCATCGCCGGATAGCCGACGTGCGATACCGGGCAGGCGGTCTCGGCCATTGCGTGCAGGCCGCTCACCGTCACCGCCCGACCTCGGCCATCCGGCCCGCGCTGGATCAAGGCCGCGCCCGCGGCGTTGGCGGCCATCACGCCCTGGGCGTGATGGATGATCTGGGCCACGTGCCAGACCGGCTGGTCGGCATAGCCCCCCTGGCGGAATGCCGAGCCGGTCAAGCCGGTGAGCGTGGCGTGGTGGGCCGGCAGCTCGCTCCAGCGGCCGGTGGTCCCAAACGGCGGCGTCCACAGGTGGATCAGGCGCGGATTGGCCTGCAGCAGCGTCTCGGCGTCCAGCGCCAGCGCCTCGAGCTCCCGCGGCGAGCGATCGAACACGGCGATGTCGGCGGCGGCCAGAAGTGGCGCCAGTCGTTCGCGCTCTGCGGCGTCGGTCACGTCCAGCGTCAGGCGCTTCTTGTTGCGGTTCCAGGTGAGGTAGCCCGGCTGGTCCTTGGCGCGGTCGCCTTCCGGCGGCTCCAGCTTCAGCACCTCGGCGCCGAAGTCGGCCAGCAGCATCGAGGCGAGCGGGCCGGCGAGCCCTTGGGTGCAGTCCAGGACGCGAATGTCCCGAAAAGCGCTCACGGGAACGCGCTCATCCCACGCCCGCCGACATGCCGCCATCGACCGGCAGGATGGCGCCAGTAATGAACTTGGCCTCGTCCGAGGCGAGGAACAGCGCCGCGTAGGCGACGTCCCACCCCGTGCCCATCCTGTGGCCGAGCGGCACCTGGGCGTCGCGGGCCGCGCGGATCTCCTCAGTCGGCCGGCCCTGGGCCGCCGCGCGGCCGCTCACCGCCATCGGCGTGTCCATCAGGCCCGGCATGATGCAGTTGCAGCGGATCATGTAGCGCGTGTTCCCCGCGGCAGTGGCGCGGGTCAGCTTGTTCACCCCGGCCTTGGACATGCCGTAGGCAATCAGGTTCGAGGCCGCGACCGCCGCCATCGACGAGATGTTGACGATCGCGCCGCCGCCCGGCTGCTCTCGCATCAGCGGCAGGAAGTGCTTGATCGTCAGCCACATGGCCTTGAGGTTGGTGGTCATGATGCGGTCGAACACCTCGCCCTCGAGCTGGGTGAGCGAGTTGTCGCGACCGCCGATGCCGACGTTGTTGTGCAGGATGTCGACCCGCCCCAGCCGCGCCTTGGCCTCGGCGGCCAGCGCCTGGCAGGCGGCTTCGTCGGTGATGTCGGCCTCGTAGGCGCTGGCCTTGCCGCCCTCGGCCTCGATCATCGCCACCGTCTCGGCCGCAGAATCCAGCCGGCGATCGACGCAGAGCACGACGGCGCCTTCCCGGGCGAACAGGATCGCCGTCGCCCGGCCGTTGCCGATGGTCTCGCCCGGCGTCTGGCCGGCGCCGACCACCACCGCCGTCTTGCCGGCAAGCCGCCCAGCCATCAGACGGCCGCCAGCTTCAGCTCGCCAAGGAAGCCGAGCACCGCGGCGTTGAACGCCTCGGGTTGGTCGATGTTCGACGCGTGCCCGGCGCTGGCGATCACCGCCTTCTTCGCGCCGGGGATCTTGGCCGCCATGTAGTCGGAGGCGGCGATGAAGGGCGTATCGTCCGCGCCGACCACCACCAGCGAGGGGACCTTGATCTCCGGCAGGCTGGAGATCACCCGGTCGTCGTGTTGGGTCAGCATGCCCCGCGCGGCTTTGGCTAGGCCAATGGCGTTGCGGTGCGGCGCCGTGCGCGTCTCGGCCCCACCGCCTTTCGGCAGCCCCTCGGCCTCCAGCTTCTCGGCGCGCTTGATCGAGGTCACGTTCCAGCCGGCGCGAGGCTCGTCCTTCTTGTAGCCGGGCCCGGTGTCGATGATCAGCAGCGCCTGGCAGCGCTCCGGGTGGGCGAGATGGAAGGCGAGCGACATGTAGCCGCCGAGCGAGAGCCCGCCGATCACCGCCGTCTGGGCGCCGACGGCGTCCAGGATCGCGGCCATGTCGGCGACGGTTTCAGCCTCGGTGTAGGCGCCCTGGTCCTCCGGGTAGTCAGTGTGGCCGTGGCCGCGCATGTCCCAGGTGATCAGCTTGTAACCTTTTGAGAACGGCCCGACCTGGCCCTCCCACATGTGCGAGCTGGACGAATAGCCGTGCGTCAGCAGCACCGGCGTCCCCTCGCCATGGACCTCGTAGTAAAGCTCGACCCCGTTCCGGTTCAGCTTGGGCATGCGTGTTTCTCCCTGAGCCCTTGATCCCGTGAAGCGGGGAGGGGGCTCGATTTCGTTTTGACCACGAACCTCACGAACCTCACGAACACACCATCCTTGTCATCCCGGAGAGCCGCGAAGCGAACTCGTCCGGGATCTGCTTGCCGCCGCCGGCGCGGAGTAGATCCCAGCTCTCCGCTGCGCTCCGGCCGGGATGACAAGTGAGGGGGGACCCGGAAAGCGGTTTCGTTCGTGAGGTTCGTGAGGTTCGTGGTCATTCCTTCCTTTTTCTACGCCCCGACGAAGTTGCCTGGCCGGCGCTCGTTCACCGCCCGGACCCCCTCGGCGAAATCCTTGGTCTTACGCAGCCACGACTGCTCGATCAGTTCGTGGTCGGTCTGCGCCTTCACCGCTTCGGCCACCCCTTGCCGGAACGTGGCGCGGGTGGATTGCACGGCCAGCGGGGCATTGTCGGCGATCTCCTGCGCCAGGCGCATGGTCGCCGCCTGCAGCTCGTCCAGCGGCGCCAGCACGTCGGCCAGGCCCCAGTCGAATGCCTGCTCGCCGGTGATCCGCCGGCCGGTCATGCACAGCAGCGCCGCCCGCTGTTCGCCGATCAGCCGCGGCAGGGTGTAGGTGATGCCGAAGCCGGGATGGAATCCCAGCTTGACGAAGTTGGCGGTGAACCGCGCTTCCGGCGCCGCGACACGGAAGTCGGCCACCAGCGCCAGTCCGAGCCCGGCCCCGACCGCCGCGCCCTGCACCGCCGCCACGATCGGCTTCTTGGCCGAAAACAGCCGCACCGCCTCGACGTAGAGCGGGTTGATCCCCTGCATGCCCTCCGCCCCGACGCCGCCCGGATTGACCAGGTCGGCGCCGGCGCAGAACACCTTGCCGGCGGTGGTGAGCACGCTGACCCGCAGGTCGATCTCGCCGTCGATGTCGAGCAGCGCGTCGGCCAGGTCGCGCATCGACTCGACCGAGACGTGGTTGTTCGGCCGGCGGTCGAAGGTGAGCACGGCGACGTGGCCTTCGGTGGAAACGGCGACGTCGCCGTATTGGGATTTCATTGGCAAACTCGCAATCGCCCTTCTCCCCCTGCGGGAGAAGGTGTCGCCGGAGGCGACGGATGAGGGGTGAAGGCGCGGCTGGCCGGAGTTCGGCCCATCGGCGAGGTTGCGCGAGCACCCCTCATCCGACCGCTTCGCGGCCACCTTCTCCCGCAAGGGGAGAAGGAAGAATCTGGGGACTGCATCACCGCCGCGTCCCCAAGAGGTTCCTGGCCACCACCCATTTGTGCACCTCGGTGGGACCGTCGTAGATGCGCATGGTGCGCAGCTTGCCGCTCATCAACTGCAGCGGCAGTTCCTTGGTCATGCCCATGGCCCCGAAGGTCTGCATCGCGTGGTCGACCACCTCGTAGGCCATCTCGGTGCAGAACGACTTGATCATCGAGATCTCGAGCCGCACATCGCGCTTCTGGTCGAGCTTCCAGGCGCAGTCGTAGACCATCAGCCGCGCGGCGTGGATGCGGGTCGCCGCGTCCGCCACCCACCACTGGATCGCCTGGCGCTCCGACAGTGGCACGCCGAAGGTGACCCGCTGCGGGGCGTACTCAATGATCATGTCCAGCGCGCGCTGGGCCATGCCGACCGACCAGGCGGCCATCTGGATGCGCCGGGTGCCGAGCCGCAGCTGCATCGGCGCGAAGCCGTTGCCTTCGGTTCCCAGTAGCTTCCAGCCCTCGACCCGGCAGTCCTCCAGCGCGATCTCGTAGGTCGCCGCGCCGCCGACCATCGGGATGCGGCGCAGCACGTTGAAGCCGGGCGTGCCCTTGTCGACCAGGAAAGCGGAGATGCCGCCCCGCGAGCGCTTCTCCTTGTCGGTGAGCGCCATCAGGATGGTGAAGTCGGCGTCGGCGGCGCGGCTGATCCAGATCTTGCGGCCGTTGATGAGCCAGTCGTCGCCGTCCTTGCCGGGCACCCGTTCGGCCCGGGTGGTCATGCCGGCCGGATCGCCACCGGCGCCGGGCTCGGAGATGCCGATCGCCGAGATGGTCTCGCCGCGGACGTAGGGCTCGAGGTAGGCGACGCGCTGGCGATCGTTCACCGTTGCCATCAGCATGCGCAGGTTCGGGCTGTCGGGCGGCAGGGTATAGGGCGTGACCGTGCGCCCCAGTTCCTCCTCGACCCCGACCATGGCCAGGTTCGGCAGGTCGGAGCCGCCGACGTCCTCGGGCGCGTCCAGGCCCCAGAGGCCGAGTTCACGCGAAATCTTGTCGAGCCGCGCGTGGTCCGCCTGATCCAGCCCCAGGCCATGACCGTTCGCCTCGCGCTCCAGCGTCTTCGCTTCGAGCGGCATCAGCTCGTCGCGCACGAACCGTGCGACGAGGTCCTTGAGCATGCGATGCTCTTCCGCGAGCTCGAAATCCAAGCGCGTCTCCCTGCCACCCGTGGCTTTTCGCCATTCTTGCAGCCATTCTAGTCAGCAATGACCGGGAGCGTCATCCGGAACAAGTCGGCGGAGGAGCAAAGTTGGCGAAGGCGGGTAAACTTGAAGCGCAGGCCACGGGTCCGCTGAAGGGCGTGCGCGTCCTGGACATGACCAGCGTGGTGTTCGGCGCCTACGCCACCCAGATGCTCGGCGACCTCGGCGCCGACGTGATCAAGGTCGAGTTCCCGGGCGGGCGGCGCGGCGGGGGCGGCGACATCATGCGCTGGACCGGCCAGCTGCCGGAGGGCTGTCCGCCCGATCTCGGCCCGATCTTCCTGACCATCAACCGCAACAAGCGCTCGGTGCTGCTCGATCTGCGCGAGGAGAAGGCCGGCCGCCAGCTGCGCAAGCTGATCGCCACCTGCGACGTGTTCGCCGCCTCGGTGCGCTACGATGGGCTCAAGCGCCTCGGCCTCGACTACGAGGGCGTCAAGGCGATCAAGCCCGACATCGTCTACTGCCATGGCGCCGGCTATGGCGCCGACGGGCCCTACGCCGGCGAGCCGGCCTATGACGACCTGGTGCAGGCGGGCTCGGGCCTCGCCGACCTGCTGCCCCGCACCGATGGCAATCCGACCCCGCGGTATCTGCCGACGCTGGCGGCGGACAAGGTGTCGGGTCTGTTCATGGCCAACGCGATCACCGCGGCGCTGCTGCACAAGGAACGCACCGGCGAAGGCCAGTTCGTCGAGGTGCCGATGCTGGAGTGCCTGGTCAGTTTCAATCTGGTCGAGAACATGTTCGGCCACACCTTCGACCCGCCGACCGGCCAGTGGTCCTATACTCGCTCGGCCAACCCGCATCGCCGGCCGTTTCCGACCAAGGACGGCTACATCGGCCTCCTTCCGTATACGGATCAGCAGTGGGACCAGTTCTTCGAGGTCGCCGGCTGGAGCGACACCATCTCCAAGGATCCGCGCTTCGCCGACTTCCGCACCCGGGCGGCGAACATCGCCGCGCTCTACGCGATGGTTGGCGAGGTCACGAGCAGCCGCACCACCGACGAATGGCTGGCGCTGCTGAAGCCGCTGCAGATTCCGGTGGTGAAGATGAACCGGCTCGACGACCTGTTCGACGATCCGCACCTCGACGCTGTCGGCCTGTTCGAGCGCCACCAGCACCCGGACGCCGGCCCCTACATCGCGATCCGCCCGCCGGTGAGGTATTCCGCCTCGCCCGCCAACATCCGCCGCCACCCGCCCCGCCTGGGCCAGCACACCGACGAGGTGCTGGCCGAGATCGAGGAAAGGGACGCGGCCGAATAGGGAGTCCGACCATGCGCCTGCGCCAGATCGCCTTCATCGCCCACGAAACGGATCCGATCGCCGATCAGCTGGGCGCCGTGTTCGGCCTCAAGGTCGGCTTCCGCGATCCCGGCGTCGAGTTCTTTGGGCTGAGGAACGTGGTGATGCCGGTCGGCGGCGAGTTCCTGGAGGTGGTGGCGCCGTTCCGCGACGACGCCAGCGGCGCGCGCTACCTCGCCCGCCGCGGCGGCGACGCCGGCTACATGGTGATCCTGCAGGACGCCGACGCCATGGCGCACCGCGAGCGGCTGGAGAAACTCGGTGTGCGCGTCATCGCCAGGAGCCGGGGCGACGACTACCAGTACACCCACTTCCACCCCGCGGACTGCGCCGGGGTGCTGATGTCGCTGGACAGCGTGCCGGGCGACGTCCACTGGCGCGAGTCCAAGAGCAATTGGCCGCCTGCGGGCCCGAACTGGCGCGACCATCAGAGCGACGCGGCGCTCGGCATCGCCGCCGTGACCATTCAGTCCCGCGATCCGCTGGCGGCCTGCGAGCGCTGGTGTACGCTGCTGGATCGGCCGGCCACCACCGCCGGCGAGGGGCTCGAAATCGCCTTGGACCGCGGCAAGATCCGCTTCACGGCGCCGGTCGACGACGACGGCACTGGCGTGGTCGGGCTCGATGTCGAGGTGCGCGACGGCCAGGCGGCGCTGGAGCGCGCCGCAGCGGCCGGCCTGCCGGTGGCCGCCGGCGCGGCGCAGATTTGCGGCGTCGTCATCCGGCCGGTCACGATCTGAGGAGGCTGTCATGGGACTCGACGGCAAACGCATCGTCATCATCGGCGGCACCTCGGGCATCGGCCTGGCGGTGGCGCAGGGCGCGATCGCCGACGGCGCGGAGGTGGTGGTCGGCTCCAGCCAGACCGCCAACGTAGAAACCGCGACCCGCGCCCTCGGCAACCAGGCGTCCGGCCACACGATCAATGTCAGGGCCGAGGACAGCGTCGCCGCGTTCTTCGACCGCGCCGGCGGCTTCGATCACCTGGTCTTCACCGCCGGCGACTGGGGTGGTCGCGGTCCTCGGGTGATGACCGAGACCGATCTGGCCAAGGCCGCCGACCTCTACGCCGTGCGCTATTGGGGTGCGCTGGCGACGATCAAGCATGGCCTGCCGCGGATGCGCGAGGGCGGCTCGATCACCCTGACCAACGGCATGATCGCCCATCGTCCGCGCAAGGGCACCGCGCTCTCCACCGGCATGGCCGGCGGCATCGAACACCTGACCCGGGGTCTCGCGGTCGACCTGGCCCCGATCCGGGTCAACGCGGTCTGCCCGGGCGCCATCCGCACCGACGTCTGGAACTCCATCCCCGCCGAGACCCGCGAGGAACGCTTCAAGGAGATGACCCAGCGCCTGCCGATCGCCCGCATCGGCGAGCCGAACGAGGTCGCGGAGGCGTACCTCTACCTGATGCGCGCCGGCTACACGACCGGACAGGTGCTGCTGGTCGACGGCGGCGGCTCGGTGGTGTGACGCCGAAGGGGGAGCGCGCCATGAAGAAGCTCATACTGGCTTCGCTGTTGTCGGTCTCGGTGGCTTTGGCCGGATGCGGCTATTTCTATCCGTTCGCCGACAACCGCGCCCGCGCCAGCGTCGAGGCCATGAACCTCACCGACGTCAAGCTCACCCGCACCATGATGGGGCTGAGCTGCAGCAAGAGCGACCACATCTTCTACAAGTTCACCGCCCGCAACCTGTCCGGCCAGCAGATCCGGGGCGTGGTCTGCATGAGCTACATGAAGGGCGCGACGGTCCGCATCACCGGCTAGCGCA